>JBBQAH010000194.1:0-4685 GCA_038316145.1 Burkholderiales bacterium | reverse complement strand
TCGCGAATCGGGTCGATCGGCGGGTTGGTGACCTGGGCAAACAGCTGCTTGAAGTAGTTGAACAGCGGCTTGTTCTTGTCCGACAACACCGCCAGCGGCGAGTCGTTGCCCATCGAGCCGATGGCTTCTTCACCGGCGGTGGCCATCGGCGCCAGCAGGAACTTGATGTCTTCCTGCGTGGTGCCGAAGGCCTGCTGGCGGTCGAGCAAGGATTCTGCAAACGCGGCGGCGCCAGCAGCGTCAGTCGCCTTCGCCGGGATCGAATCGAGCCGGATGCGCACGTTCTCGATCCACTGCCGGTATGGCTTGGCAAACGCAAACTGGTTTTTCAGCTCCTCGTCGTCGATGATGCGGCCCTGCTCCAGGTCGATCAGGAACATCTTGCCCGGCTGCAGCCGCCACTTCTTGACGATCTTGCGCTCGGCAAACGGCAGCACACCCGACTCGGACGCCATCACCACCAGGTCGTCGTCGGTGACGATGTAGCGCGCCGGGCGCAGACCATTCCGGTCCAGCGTGGCGCCGATCTGCTTGCCGTCGGTAAAGACCATCGCCGCCGGGCCGTCCCAGGGCTCGAGCATGGCGGCGTGGTACTCGTAAAACGCGCGGCGCCGCACGTCCATCATCTCGTGCTGCTCCCAGGCCTCGGGGATCATCATCATCGCAGCGTGCGCCAGCGGGTAGCCGCTCATCGTCAGCAGTTCCAGCGCGTTATCGAACGTCGCGGTGTCCGACTGTCCCTCGAAGCTGATCGGGTAGAGCTTTTTCAGGTCATCGCCCAGCACCGGTGACTTCATCACGCCCTCGCGCGCCCGCATCCAGTTGAAGTTGCCCTTGACGGTGTTGATCTCGCCGTTGTGCGCCACCATCCGGTACGGGTGCGCCAGCGGCCACTCGGGGAAAGTGTTGGTGCTGAATCGCTGGTGCACCAGCGCCAGGGCTGAGACCACCCGCTTGTCGGCCAGGTCCAGGTAGTACTGGCCCACCTGGTCGGCCAGCAGCAGGCCCTTGTAGATGATGGTGCGGCAGCTCATGCTGGGCACGTAGTACTCGCGGCTGTGGGTGAGCTGCAACTTCTGGATCGCCGCGCTGGCCGTTTTGCGGATGACGTAGAGCTTGCGCTCCAGCGCATCGGGCACGATCACGTCGGCACCGCGGCCGACAAAGATCTGGCGGATCACCGGCTCTTTTTTGCGCACCGCCGGGCTCATCGGCATGTCGCGGTCCACCGGCACATCACGCCAGCCCAGCAGCACCTGCCCCTCGGCCTTGACGGCACGCGCCAGCTCATGCTCGCAGGCCAGGCGTGATGCCTGCTCCTTGGGCAGGAAGATCATGCCCACGCCGTATTCCCCCGGCGGCGGCAGCAGCACACCCTGCGCGGCCATCTCGCTGCGGTAGAACTCGTCGGGCAACTGGATCAGTATGCCGGCACCGTCGCCCATCAGCTTGTCGGCCCCCACGGCACCCCGGTGGTCCAGGTTTTCCAGGATCTTCAGCCCCTGCTCGACGATGGAGTGGCTGCGCTGGCCCTTGATGTGGGCCACAAAGCCGACCCCGCAGGCGTCTTTCTCGTTCGTCGGGTCATACAGGCCGTGTTGGGCCGTGGCCCGGATTTCGGAGTCTGTCGCTGGTGCGGCCGTGAGGGTGAGCTTTGTGGTCATGGCAAACGCCTTCACATTTCGGGGGGATTGGAATTTACTGCAGTGCAGCATTCGCTTCAAGCAGAATTAAATGGGGTCAGACTTATTTATGAATCCCACCCTGCCATTCCTCAGCAATAAATGGGGACAGATCAATCGGTCGGATTGCGCTGCTGCACGAGCAAATCTTGCGCCCGCGTCCCCGCGCCCGGCCCGCCGGTTGCCGGTTGCCCTTCGGCGCCTGCCGTCACGCCCCGGATTTGGGCGGCCTGCCGCGCGGGCGAGCCTGCAGCGGGCGATGGGTCTGCCCGGTCAGCCCGCGGATGAATACTGCGTCACCCACCGCCCAGCCTTTGCGTGCGGCGTCGGCCAGCGCGCCAGCGCGGGCGGCGCCCAGCCCCTCGTCGAGCAAGCGGCGGTAAGCAGCCTCACGCTCGAACGGCGTGTTGCCCAGGGGCCACCAGGCGCTGCCCTCGGTGATCAGCGGATCACGCACCCGGCCCAGGTGGTGGCGGGCGCTGGACCAGGCGTGGTCGGCCGCCGACAGCGCGCCGGCGCTGCGCACCGGATGATGGTCGATGAACAGCATCGCCTCCAGCAATCGGGCACCCGGCTGCACCACCGTGGCGCGGTAGCGCCCATCCCACAACGTGCCGTGCCGGCCGTGGCGGCGGTTGAAGCCTGCGCCATAACGCCGGCCCAGACCCTGCATCAGCTTGCCCAGGCCGGCCGCGGTGGTGGGGGTCAGCAGCAGGTGCACATGCTCAGTCAGCAGCACGTAGGCGTGCACGGCGACTTGCTGCTGTAGCGCGGCCTCGCGCAGTGCGGCCAGAAACTGGCGCCGGTCATCGTCATCGATGAACACCGGCTGCGCGCTGTGGCCGTACAGCGAGACCAAGTGGGCATGGCCTGCCAGGGCCAGGCGGGGCAGGCGGGCCATCGCGTCGCCGGGCCCCTCAGTTGCCTTCGATCTTGCGCGGCCCGCCTCGCAGATCGAGGGCGGTCTGCCACTGGGCTTCGAGCCGCGTGATGCGCCGGTCGTGATCGCGCAAATCAATGCGCACTTCTTTTGACAACTCTTTGAGCATCTCGCCGGCACGTTTTACATCGTCGGCCAGTTTCAAGGCTTCACGAATGGCCCCCAACGCTTCACCGACCACGCTCATTGGGCAAGCCCGGCAATGGCTTTGCGCAGCGTGCTGGCGGGTGGAAGGGGCACGGCGGCATCCATGGCCGCCTGACGCCGCGCACGCAACTCGCTCAACACGGCTTGTGCCTCGGTGAGCCCGTCCCTGAGAGACGCCTGTGCCTCGCCAACCGCCCTGCGCAACTCGAGCGCCAGCGCAGCCAGCATCGCTTCGTCAGCATCAGGCTTGCGCTCGCAACGGCTGCGGACAAGCTCGGCAACGCTGACGCCTTCCCGGGCCGCCTCGGCGCCGAGGTAGGCCTTGAAATCAGGGCTGGTCAGCAGCGTCACGCGTTCGGTCTTCATGGCTTGTCCGAGGGTTGTCGGTATGTGCATGTGTATGGTAATGCCAATCTACCAACAGGTACAGTGTGCCAGTGTGCACCGGCGCCGATCCACCCAACCCACCCCAAGGGCTTCTGCTTGCTTTTGGCGAAGGTAGCCTCCTGGTCAGGCCGTGGCAAACGCATCAACCCCGGTCAGGCGGCGATGCTCACGCGCCGCAAAGCGGTCGGTCATGCCGGCCACGTAGTCGGCGACAGTGCGGTGGCGGTCGGGCATGGCGGCATGTTCGGCCGGCATCTCGGCGGGCGCGGCCAGGTAGGCGGCAAACAGCTCACGCACCACCTGGCGCGCCACCTCGGTGGTGCGCATCACCTGGGGATGGCGGTAGAGCGAGGCAAACAACACCCGTTTGAGCGCGACCGCGTCGGCCTGCACCGCAACAGAGAACCGCAGCAGTCGCGGCATCGCGCGGGCCTCGTCCGCGCTGCCGGGCCGGGCCTGGGCCAGCGCGGCGCCGGTGCTGTCGATCACGTCGTGCACCTGGGCCGACAACATACGGCGAATGGTCTCGAACAACAACCGGCGGCCGGGCAATGCCGCCAGCTGCGGGTGGTCGGCCAGCGCCTGCTCGCGGTGCTGCCAGACCCCAGGCAGCCCGGCCAGTTGCTCGAACTGCAGCAGGCCCGAGCGCACGCCGTCGTCGATGTCGTGCGCGTTGTAGGCGATCTGGTCGGCCAGGTCGGTAAGCTGGGCCTCCAGGCTGGGCTGGCCGCCGGTCAGGAAGCGCTGCGCCACGCCGCCGGGCTCATCGGCGTCCAGCTGCTGCGCATCGCGCCGGCTGCAGTGCTTCAAGATGCCCTCGCGGGTCTCGAAGCTCAGGTTCAACCCGTCAAAATCGGGGTAGCGCGCCTCCAGCCGGTCCACCACCCGCAGGCTTTGCAGGTTGTGCTCGAAGCCGCCGTGATGGCGCATGCAGTCGTGCAGCGCGTCCTGCCCGGCGTGGCCAAACGGGGTGTGGCCCAGGTCGTGGGCCAGCGCGATGGCCTCGACCAGGTCCTCGTCCAGCCCCAGGCCACGGGCGATGGAGCGGCCCAGCTGCGCGACCTCCAGCGAGTGTGTCAGCCGGGTGCGGAACAGATCGCCCTCGTGGTTGATGAAGACCTGTGTCTTGTAGACCAGCCGCCGGAACGCGGTGCTGTGCACGATACGGTCACGGTCGCGCTGGAAGGCGTTGCGCAGGCGCACCCCGGGCTCGGCGATGCGCCGGCCGCGGCTGGCATCGGCCTGGCTGGCGTAGACCGCGTGCTTGGCTGCAACCGGCTGCCAGGCGGGTGCAGGATGCACCGCCCGCGTTTCGGGCAGTGCCTGCGGCGGGCGGTCAGGGTCGGCGGCGCCGGGCATCGCGGCCATCCGCCCGGCTCAGAGGCTGGGAGTTTTTCGGGCGCGACCGAGCAGCGCGCTCGAAAGGCGTCCGGTCTAGGCGCAAAGCGCATCCATAGCCCGGGCTATGGCGAGCATTTGCAACGACGAGCGGGCGTCTTTGGGCGTGATGAGCGGGCATGAACGAAAGA
>JBBQAH010000500.1:0-12990 GCA_038316145.1 Burkholderiales bacterium | reverse complement strand
GAAACCGCCGAAGGCAATGTGTTTGCCGCGCTGCGCATGCGCGAGGCCGATCTGGAAAAGCACCTGGGCAACGGCAAGGAAGAAAAAGACGAAGTCCGCGAAAAGGCCCGCGAAGAAGCGCGCAAGAAGCTTGAAGAGCTGTCCGCCAAGACCAAAGAGCCGCCCAAGCCCTTGCCGGAGTACGGCGGCCCCGAGGACTTCCCGTTGCTGCAGGCGGTCAACCAGCTCAAGGGCCGGCCGGTAGCGGTCAGCAAGACCATGAGCGAACGCAAGGCCGCGCTGGACGTCGACAAGCAATAGCCTGCGCTGGCGTGCGGAGCCCGAAGCCCACCGCCTGGTGGGCTTCGTCGCTTCTGGTGGCCGCACACCCGCCACCCGCCACCCGCACGCCTCAGCGGTATGCTTGCCCCGATGAACGATGACCAACTGCTGCGCTACTCGCGCCATATCCTGCTGGACGAGATCGGCGTCGAAGGCCAGAACCGTTTGCTGCAAAGCCATGCCCTGGTGATAGGCGCGGGCGGCCTGGGCTCGCCGGTGGCGCTGTACTTGGGCACGGCAGGCGTGGGCCGCATCACGCTGGTGGACGACGACACGGTGGACCTGACCAACCTGCAGCGCCAGATCGCCCACAACCTGGCACGGGTCGGCCAGCCCAAGGCCGACTCGGCACGCCAGACCATCCACGCCATCAACCCCGACGTGCAGGTGTTGCCGGTGACCAGACGCGCTGACGCCGCCTGGCTGGACGAGGCCGTGCGCGGTGCCGACGTGGTGATCGACTGCAGCGACAACTTCCAGACCCGCCATGCGGTCAACCTGGCCTGCGTGGTGCACCGCAAACCGCTGGTCTCGGGCGCGGCAATCGGCTTCGACGGCCAGGTCTCGGTCTACGACATCCGGCAAGCCGACGCGCCGTGTTATGCCTGCATCTTTCCACCCGAGGCGACCTTCGAGGAGGTGCGCTGCGCCACGATGGGTGTGTTCGCGCCGCTGGTGGGCATCATCGGCACGGTGCAGGCGGCCGAGGCGCTGAAGCTGCTGTCGGGCATCGGCCAGTCGCTGGCCGGCCGCTTGCAGATGCTGGACGCACGCACGATGGAATGGACCGAGATCCGCATGGCACGGCAGCCGGGCTGCGCGGTCTGCGGCGGTCAGCCCACAACCTGAGCCACCGCTGGGCTGCCGCCTGTCAGACCGCGGCGGTTTCGGTGTCGGCCAGCTTTTGCAGGGTGTCGGACTCGATCATTTGCACGCCGGGCGGGCCGCTGGCCAGCGCCATGACCAGCGCAGTGGCCACGGCATCGGCCCGGATAGGCCACAGCCGGCGTGGCATCAGCCAGCCCAGGGCCGGCATCATCAACTGCGCCAGTGACTGCGCAAGCGCCTCGCCCGGCCGGCCGGGCTGGCCCAGGCTGGTGCGCTGCCCCAGCAACAGCGACGGCCGGGCGATCACCAGGTGCGGCAGGTCCAGCGCGCGCAGGGCCTGCTCCATCTCACCTTTGACGCGGTTGTAGAACACCGACGACCTCGCGTCGGCGCCCAACGCCGAGATCACCGCCAGCCGGCTGGCGCCGGCCACCTTGGCCGCACGGGCAAAAGCCAGCACGGCGTCAAAATCGACCGCTCGAAAAGCGGCCTGCGAGCCTGCCACCTTCAAGGTGGTGCCCAGGCAGCAAAACGCCCAGTCGGTGGGCGGCAGACCGGCCACGCCGGCGCGGCCCAGGGCGGTGTAGTCCACCACCTGGCCCCGTGCGCGGTTGATACCGGCCAGCAGCGGCGCCAGCTGGTCCGGTTGGCGCACCAGCACCGTGATCTTGCCGATGCGCGGGTCTGCGCCCAGCTGGCCCAGCACCGCCCGGCCGACCAGCCCGGTGGCACCGGCCAGGGTGATACGCGGCAGCGTGGACAGCTTGTTAGACGACACCATCGCGGCCTCCAAAACAGGTGACCGGCGCGCTGCACGTTCGCGGCCGGCTGGCCTGGATCATGCCGCGAGTTTTTTGCATCGATTGCTCAGCGCTTGGGACCGGACGGCCGGCCACCCGGGCGGCCACCGCCGCCGCCGGTGCCACCACCACCGCCGCTGCGCGACGGGCCGCCGGCGCTGCTGCGCGCACCGCCGACACCGCTGCCACCGCGTGCCGGTGCGCCGCCGCCGGACGGCCGGCCACCACCGGCATGCGCCGGACGGCCACCACCGCCACCACCACCACCGCCACCCGCGGGACGGCCGCCGCGGTCGCCGCCGCGATCACCGCCGCCGATGCCGGCCGCACCACTGTGGCTGCCGTGGCTGCCATGTGCGCCGTCACGTCGGCCCTGACCACCACCACCCGAGCGGCCGCCACCACCACCACCGCCGCCACCGCCAAAACCTCCGCCCGCATTGCGGCGGGTGCCACCCACGCCGATGGTCATGCGGCCCAACACGATCGGCTCGGCTTTTTCGTTCGACGGCGGCTCGAAACCGGGCACGATTTCGCTGGGGATGCTGCGCTTGATGAGTTTTTCGATGTCGCGCAGGAAGATGTCCTCGTCCACGCAGACCAGCGAGATCGCCTCGCCCGTCGCACCCGCACGGCCGGTGCGGCCGATGCGGTGCACGTAATCCTCGGCCACGTTGGGCAGCTCGAAGTTGACGACGTGTGGCAGCATGTCGATGTCGATACCGCGGGCAGCGATGTCGGTGGCCACCAGCACCTGCAAGTCGTTGCTCTTGAAGTCGGCCAGCGCCTTGGTGCGCGCACCCTGGCTCTTGTTGCCGTGGATCGCCATCGCGGTGATGCCCTCGTCGTTCAAGAACTCGGCCAGCCGGTTGGCGCCGTGCTTCATGCGGGTGAACACCAGCACCTGGTGCCAGTTGCCGGTCTTGATCAGGTGCGACAGCAGCGCCTTTTTCTTCTCGCGGCCCACCGGGTGCACCTTCTGGGCGATGGTTTCGGCGGTCTGGTTGCGGCGAGCCACCTCGATCAGCACCGGGTTGTTCAGCAGCTTGTCGGCCAGTGCCTTGATGTCGTCCGAGAAGGTGGCTGAAAACAGCAGGCTCTGCTTCTTGGCTGGCAGGTAGCTGAGCACTTTCTTGATGTCGTGCACAAAGCCCATGTCGAGCATGCGGTCGGCTTCGTCCAGCACAAAGATCTGCACATGGCTCAGGTCCAGCGTGCCCTGCTGGTGGTGGTCGAGCAGGCGGCCGGGCGTGGCCACCAGGATGTCCACGCCCTTGCGCAATGCGTTGATCTGCGGCTGCATGCCGACACCGCCAAACATCACCATGCTGGTGAGCTTGAGGTACTTGCCGTAGGTGCGCACACTTTCTTCGACCTGCGCGGCCAGTTCACGTGTCGGCGTCAGGATCAGGGCGCGGATACAGATGCGGCCCTTGGCGTCCTTTTTGGTCGGCTCGCTCGAGAGGCGTTGCAGCATCGGCAGTGTGAAACCGGCGGTCTTGCCGGTGCCGGTCTGGGCGCCGCCCATCAGGTCGCCGCCTTGCAGCACGGCGGGGATCGCCTGCTTCTGGATCGGGGTGGGGGTGTCGTAGCCTTGATCGGCAATGGCGCGCAGCAGCGGCTCGGACAGGCCGAGTTCGGTAAATTTCATGGAGTTTGTATCGCCCCGGTTGTGTGGGGGGGCGCTTTGCGATCGGCCTGCAGCCGCTTGTTGCCAAGGGCCCCAGTCGGGGAGGCAGATGGGTCGATGCAGAGGTCGGGAGTCGACTGCAAGGGCGTGACTGGTAGCGACCTTGCGGGGAGGATTGTAGCCGGTGCCCTGGGTTTTCCCGAGGGAGCAGGCCGGCGATGGTGCGTCAGTTCCGGGTCTGGCGCGTTGACCCTGGCCGTCGGGGTGTCGGCATCAGGCGAGGGCGACCGGCGGCAGCGCGCCGAATTGCAAGGTGACCCGCAACCCGCCCAAGGGGGATTCGCCCAAGCTGACGCTGGCGCCGTGGCGCCGCGCAACACCGCGCACGATGGCCAGCCCCAGGCCGCTGCCGGTGGCGTCCGCCGCCGCGCTGCCGCGCACAAAGCGCTCGAACACCCGGTCGCGCTCGGCCGGGGCTATGCCCGGGCCGTTGTCGTCCACGGTCAGCAGCGGGCCGGTCTTGCCGGCGGCTGCGGTCAGCGTCACCAGGCCGCCCGTCGGGGTGTAGCGCAGCGCGTTGTCGACCAGGTTGCGCACCAGCACTGCCAGCTCGGCCGGGTCTCCGGTGACTTGCAAGGAGTCGTCGGCGTCCAGTTCGCTCCGGCTGCCACGTGCGGCTGCCAGCGGTGCGCCGGCCTCGACCATCACCTGGCGCAGCAGGGCGGCCAGCGCTACCGGCACCTGCGGGGCGGCCGGTGCGTCGGGCTCGCTGCGCGCCAGGGTCAGCAGCTGCTCGACCAGGCGGCTGGCGCGGTCCACGCCGGCCACCAGCGCGTCCAGTGCCTTGCGCCGGCCAACCTCGTCGGGTGTGCGCCGCAAAACCTGCACCTGCAGCTTGAGGGCGGTCAAGGGCGAGCGCAGTTCATGTGCTGCGTCGGCGACAAATGCGCGCTGGCCGGCCCAGGCCAACGCCACGCGGTCGAGCAGGGCGTTGAGGGCTGCAACCAACGGGGCCACCTCGTCGGGCAGGTCGCTGGCAGGCAGCGGCGCCAGCGCGCCAGCGTCCTGCGCGCGCACCTGGCGGGCCACCCGGGCCAGCGGCCGCAGCGAGCGCTCGATCAGCCACCACAGTACGGCGGCCATCAGCGGTGCGGCCACCAGCAGCGGCAGCACGCTGCGCAGCGCGGCATCCGCCGCCAGGCCCTGGCGGATACGCACCGGCTGCGCCACCTGGATCACCTTGTCGCGGGCCGCCACCGCAAAGCTGCGCCAGCGCTGGCCGTCCACCAAGATCTCGGCCCAACCCAGCACGGCCTGTGCCGGCAGGGCGCGGTGGGCGCGGGTGGCGTAGACGCTGCGGCCGTCGATGCGCCAGATCTGCACCACGAAGTCGAGGTCTTCGTCGTTCAGCGCGGCGGCATCGTTGGGCGCGATCTCGCCCTGGTCGCGCAAGCTCAGCGCCATCTGGCGCAGCTGGTAGTCGAACAGCGCCTGGGTCTCGTGCAGCACGTTGCGGTAGCTGATGCCGCCCACCAGCACGGCGGCGGCGGCCAGCGCCACAAACAGGGACAACAGCAGGCGGGCACGGATCGAACTGAAGCTGCGGCGCAGGCGGCCAGGTTGGCCGGGCTGGAGGCCGGGCTTTTGGCCGGTCGTCACGGCGCCGGGGTCAGGAAGTAGCCCACGCCGCGCATGCTGCCGATCAGCTCGGGCCCCAGCTTCTTGCGCAGCTGGTGCACGTAGACCGACACTGCGTTGCTCTCCACCGCATCGCCCCAACCATAGAGCCGGTCCTCCAGCTGGGCCCGGCTGAGCACCGCGCCCGGTCGCTGCATCAACGCCTGCAAGACGGCAAACTCACGCGCCGACAGCAGCACCGGCCGGCCGTCCTGCGTGACCTGCCGGGTGGCGGGGTCCAGCCGCAGGCCGGCATGCACCAGGGCGGGGTCGGCGCGCCCGGCGTGGCGCCGCGCCACGGCACGCATGCGGGCTGCCAATTCGTCCAGTTCGAAGGGCTTGGCCAGGTAGTCGTCGGCGCCGGCGTCCAGCCCGGCGACGCGGTCGGCAGTCGCGTCGCGCGCCGTCAGCACGATCACCGGGGTGGCATCGCTGCGGCCGCGCAGTGCACGCAGCACGTCCAGCCCGGCGGTGGGGCGGGTGGGCTGGCCTGGTTTGTCCGGCAAACCCAGGTCGAGCAGTACCAGATCAAAACGTTCGGCGGCCAGCGCCGCTTGCGCAGCGGCCACGTCGTAGACCCAGTCCACCGCATGGCCCTCCAGGCGCAGCGCCTGGCGCAGGCTGTCGCCGATCATGCGGTCGTCTTCGACCAGCAGCAGTCGCATCGGGGGTGGGTCCTGGGGGAGAGGAGGAAAGGGCGGGCAGGTTTCATTCGAGCATATCCGGGGCGCCGATTCCCTAGAATCTCCGGACTGCCGCCGAAGGCAGGGCACCCACCCGGCGCCCACGCCACCGTCGAACCCCCGCCACACCACCCCCGGAGCCCTGCCCATGGACACCCGCGTCAACCCCGTTCGTGAACGCATCGCCCGTGTACGCCAGGCCCTGGCCCGCCGCGGTGCCCAGGCCTTGCTGGTGCCCAGCGCCGACCCGCATTTGTCGGAGTACCTGCCCGGCCACTGGCAGGGCCGCCAGTGGTTGTCCGGCTTTACCGGCTCGATGGCCACGCTGGTGATCACGGCCGACGCTGCCGCGCTGTTTGCCGACAGCCGCTATTGGCAGCAGGCCGAATCGCAGTTGCTGGGCAGCGGCATCAGCCTGGTCAAGATCCCCACCGGCGCGGCTACCCACCACATCGGCTGGCTGGTCGAGCAGTTGTCGCGCGGCCAGACCGTGTTGGCCGACGGCCAGGTGCTGGGCCTGGCGGCGGCGCAACAACTGGGCACGGCATTGGACGGTGCCGGCATCACGCTGCGTACCACGGACGACCTGCTGACCGAGGTCTGGCCCGACCGCGCCGGCCTGCCCAGCGCGCCGGTCTACGCCCACACCGGCCCCGAGGCGCCCGAGCCGCGCGCCGACCGCCTGGCACGGGTGCGCGAGGCGATGGCACGCCACGGCGCCACCCACCACTTTGTCTCCACCGTCGACGACATCGCCTGGCTCAGCAATTTGCGCGGTGCCGACGTGGACTACAACCCGGTGTTCCTGGCCCACCTGCTGATCGACGCCACCCGCGCCACGCTGTTTGTCGGCGCCGGCAAGGTGCCTGCCGCGCTGGCCGCCCAACTGGCGGCGGACGGATTTTTGCTGGCCGACTACGCCCAGGCCGCGCCAGCACTGGCCACGCTGCCCTCAGGCAGCACGCTGCTGGTGGACCCGCGCCGCATCACGCTGGGCTTTCGCCAGCAGGTGCCGGCGGGTGTCCAGGTGGTCGAGGCGATCAACCCCAGCACGCTGTTCAAGAGCCGCAAGTCGGGTGCCGAGGCCGAATTTGTGCGCCAGGCGATGGCGCAGGACGGCGCGGCGATGTGCCACTTCTACGCCTGGTTCGAGGCCGCGCTGGCCCGGGGCGAGCGCATCAGCGAGCTGACGGTGGATGAAAAACTCTCGGCCGAGCGTGCCAGACGGCCCGGTTTTGTGGGCCTGAGTTTTTCGACCATCGCCGGCTACAACGCCAATGGCGCGTTGCCGCACTACCGGGCGCTGCCCGAGTCGTATGCCTGGATCGAGGGCGACGGCCTGTTGCTGATCGACTCGGGCGGCCAGTACCTGGGCGGTACCACCGACATCACCCGCGTCTGGCCGATCGGCAACATCACGCCCGCGCACCGGCGCGACTTCACGCTGGTGCTCAAGGGCATGATGAACCTGGCGCGGGCGCGCTTTCCGCGCGGCACGCTCAGCCCGTTTCTCGACACGCTGGCGCGGGCGCCGCTGTGGGCCGAGGGGCTGGACTTCGGCCACGGCACCGGCCACGGCGTGGGTTACTTCCTCAACGTGCACGAGGGCCCGCAAACCATCAGCAAGGCCGTGCCCGAGGCCCACATGGCGATGGAGCCCGGCATGATCACCTCGGACGAACCGGGGCTGTACCGGCCTGGCCAGTGGGGCATACGCATCGAGAACCTGCTGCTCAACGTGCCGGTGGCCACGCCCGAGAACGGCGCATTTGGCGAGATGCTCGAGTTCGAGACGTTGACGCTGTGCCCGATCGATGCCCGTTGCCTGGACCGCAGCCTGCTGCGCCCCGACGAGATCGACTGGCTCAACGGCTACCACAGCGCGGTGCGTGCGCGGCTGTCGCCGCTGGTGGACGGCGCCGCGTTGGACTGGTTGCTGCTGCGCACCGCCGCGGTCTGATGCCGGGGGTGGCTGCCGCGCCCGGGGCCGCCTTGGCCGGGACAGCCGCAAGCTCGCCCTTTGCGCCCTGGCAGGCTGCACCCTTTGCCATCGGCATCGACTTGGGCGGCACCAAAACCGAGGCCGTGGTGCTGGACGCTGCCGGCGCCGAACGCTGGCGCCAGCGCATTGCCACGCCGTCGGCCCAGGGCTATGCGGCAATGGTCGAGGCCATCGCCGGCCTGGTGGCTGGCGCGCGGCAGGCAGTAGGCCTGGCCGCCATCGACGACGCGGGTGACGCCAGCCGCAGGGCGCGCAAAGCCGGCGCCACAGTGGGCATCGGCACACCGGGCAGCCTGACTGCCGCCGGCCTGATCAAAAACGCCAACACCCGGTGTTTGAACGGTCGGCCGCTGGCGGCGGACCTGGCGGCGCGGCTGCGCCAGCCGGTGCGCATCGCCAACGATGCCAACTGCCTGGTTTTGTCCGAGGCCACCGACGGCGCCGGCCGTGGTGCACCCGTGGTGTTTGCCGCCATCCTGGGCACTGGCTGCGGTGCCGGCATCAGCGTTGCTGGGCGGGTGCTGACCGGGCCCAACCGGCTGGCCGGCGAGTGGGGCCACAACCCGCTGCCCTGGGCGCTTGCCGATGGAGTTGGTCCGGCCTGCTACTGCGGCCAGACCGGCTGCGTCGAGACCTGGTTGAGCGGCCCCGGCCTGGCCGCCGACCACCTGCGCCTGCATGGCGTTGCGCTCACGGCCTTGCAGATTGCGCAGGCGGCTGCGGTGGGCGATGCGCTGTGCCTGTCCAGCATCGCACGCTGGCACGACCGGCTGGCGCGTGCGCTGGCCGGGGTCATCAACCTGCTGGACCCCGATGTGATCGTGCTGGGCGGCGGCTTGTCTCGTTTGGCCGACACCTACCGCTGCGTGCCCGCGCTATGGGGCCGCTGGGTCTTTTCCGGCGGTCTGAAGGATCCCGTGCGAACCCGTTTGCTGCCGGCATTGCACGGCGATGCCTCCGGCGTGCGCGGGGCAGCCTGGCTGGGGCGCACGCCCGACCTGGACGCCTGAAGGGCGGCAGACCCGGGCTCGCCCCGCAGCCGGTCCGCCTGCACCCGGCTCAGCTCAAACGCCAGCCCGTGCCAGCGGCGCGGCCAGTGCCGCACGCAGGCTCTCAGCGCTGTCGCGCAAGTGGGCCCGGGCATCGGCGCTGAGCCCGGTGTGGCGCTGCGCAGCCTCGATGCGCCCGGCCAGCGCGGCGGCGCGGCTGCGCAGCAGCGAGCGCGCGTCGGTGCGCGACATCGCCCCCGGCCGCAGCACCAGCGCGGTCACCCGGTTGAGGTGCTCACGCTGCAACTCGCGCCGCGGCTGGTTGATGTCGCCCTTGCCAGCAAGCTCGCTCCAGACGTCGGTTTCCAGTTGGCGGTACAGCGTGTCCAACCGCAACGCTTTGGCTGGCGGGCTGACCTTGGCCTCGCTGTCGAGCACCCGCACCGCCAGCGCGTCGCTCATCAGCCGGTTGAGCAAGGCGCGCTGCATGTCGAGCACTGCCTGGCTCAGGGAATACTCTGTGGGCACCGCGCCGCCGGCCTCGCTGCGCTCGAAGAAGTTGGGCGCCAGCCGGCGCTGCAGGCCCGGGCTGACCGCAAAACTGTCGGCCGAGAACACCCGCTTGGACAGCAGCGTCAAGGCCGCTTGCTGATCGGCTGCGGGCAGCGGCTGCAGCGGGTCGCGCCCGGTGTTGGGGAAGTCGCGCAGCGTGCGCACGCCACCGATCTGGCGCAGCAGGATGCCTGCTGCCTGCGCCGCATCGCGCACCGCATAGGCCAGCGCACGGCGCAGCTTGGCGTAGTCCTCGTCGGGCTTGAGCGGCCGGGTCTCCTGGCGCTTGAACAGCTCTTGCGCAATGTCGAAGCGCCGGGCGGCAAAGTCCAGCACGTCGTTGCCCAGGTCCATCTGCAGCGCGTCGGGGTCGATGCCCAGGAAGTTGTCCTCGTCGGTACCAAAGGCCAGGTCGGGCGCGCCGCTGCGGGCGGCAATTTTGCTGAGCTCGGCAACTTCTTGCTCGGGCGCCAGCGGCTTGTAGGCGTATTCGATAGCCCAGTAGTCGTACGGCCCCAGCGTGGTCTGGAACGGCGCGACCGGCTTTTCACCGACCCGCGGCAGGTTGATGGCCGCGTACTCCATCACCGAGCCGGTGAAGGCGTGGCTGCGGGTGAACTCGGTGTCCGTCACCTGCTGGGCCGAGAACGCATGCGAGGCGCGAAAGTTGTGGCGCAGGCCCAGCGTGTGGCCCACCTCGTGCATCGTCACGTCCTTCAGGTAGTCGAGCACAAAGGCCTGTGCGGCCGGGCTGTCGGGCTCGATCTCGCCACGCGCTTCCATCACGTCCAGGCCGTAGCCCAGCTGGTCGGCGCCCAGGTCGGCGGCGCGGCACACCAGGCTGTCCTGCAGCGGGCTGCCGGGCCAGGCAGCGGCGTCGGTGGTTGGGGCGCCGCCCACCTGCAGCAGCTCGGCCCAGGCCTGCGGCGACGCGCCCAGCACCTGCGTCTTGATGCTGCGCCGGTTGCGCGACGACAAACTCTCCATGCCGATGTCGGCGTCCAGGATCTCGCCGCTGCGTGGATCGACATGGCTGGGACCGATGGCGCCAAAAATCGGCTCGCGGTTGACCATCCAGCGGATCGACGCCACGCCCACGTCCAGCGTGTCGAAGTCGGCGTCGTCGGGCTGTTGCTTGACGACGATGGCGTTCTTGAAGCCGATCGCCTCGAAGGCCTTGTTCCACTCCAGTACGCCGGCGGTGAGCGTGGGGCGGTAGCGCAGCGGGATGTTGCGGTCCAGCCAGAAGGTGATGGGCTTGACCGGCTCGGACAGCGCGGCCGCCTGGTCGGCCTTGTCCAGCCGCCAGCGGTTGACCACCCGCTGGCGCGGGCTGCGCGCCAGGTCGTCGCTGAAATCATCGCTGAGCGAGACGAAGTGGCCGATGCGGGCATCAGCCAGCCGCGGCGCCATCGGCAAGGCCGGCAGGCGCGCCAGTGAGTAGTGGACGCCCAGAAACAGGCTGCGGGGGTCCGGCAGGCCGGTGGGCACGGTGGGTGCCGGTACGCCGGGCGGGCCACCGGGCTGCGGCACCGCGATGGCGGCGGTGGCGTAGTGGTTGACGGCCTCGAGCACCAGCAGGTCGGGCTTGCCGCGCACGGCGGTGATGGCCGAGTTGCGCACGTCCAGACCGTAACCCTGGCGGTAGGTGCGTTGCAACTGCGCGCCCAGGCCCAGCAGGTCGGTCATGAACATCGCGCTGGCATCGACCAGCACGGTCTTGCGCTCGGGGTGGGGCTGGCTGGCCACCGGGTTGGCGGCGAGCAGGCTGGGCGAGGTGGCCGACGCCACCGCCCGTGCCTCGGGCGTGCCGGCCTTGGCCACTTGCTGCGGGTTGATCGCAATCAGTTGCACGACGTTATGCAGGCGGCGGAACTGCAGCAAGCGCGGCGACTGCAGCATCAGCCCGCCGAACAAGCCGGCCTCGCCGATGCCGCTGGCCAGCTTGGGCGAGAAAAAGAAGGTCTGGTTGAAATCCTCGGGCCGCAACTCGAACCAGACCCGCTCGTCTTTTTGCCAGGCGGTGAACAGGCCGTCGATCTTGCGGGCGTCCTTGATCACCGATGCAAACGGCGGCGGCTGGCCGGGCGTGGGCGGCATCGGCAGGGCGGCCGGCGACGAGGCACCACTGGCCGGTCGCGCCGCGGCGGCAGGCCCGACCAGCGCGGCAGCCACGGCCGACGCGGGCGTGCCGGGGGCGGACGCACGCGCCAGCGGCACGGCCGCGGCGTTGGCCGGCGCGGGCACGGCGATCGGCGGCTTGGCGCCTGACGCTGTTGACGGGCCCAGACCGGTGCCGGGTGCGGGCGCCAGTGCCGCGCAACCGGCCAGGACCATCAGGCCGGCGAGTGTGGTGGCGCGCAGGGCGGTGGGGGCAGTGGGCAAAGAATGCATCAGGACGGCGCGCCGGTTTGGGAGAAGCCGAGTATGAGGCGCCGGGCAGACCCCCGGTTCCTCAGGGCTTGCCCGCGGCCGTGCCGCCTGTCACTGATCTTGCCACCGAGACCCTGCCACCCAGACCCTGCCACGGTCCTTGTCAACAGCGCGCAGATTGGCCGCGCTGCGCATCGAAAGGCGCGAGCGGCCTTTGAGCGCCTTACTTCAGCGCCTTGAAGCGCAGGCGGTGCGGCTTGGCGCCTTCTTCGCCCAGGCGCTTCCGCTTGTCGGCTTCGTACTCCTGGTAGTTGCCGTCGAAGAAGACCCACTGGCTGTCGCCCTCGGCGGCCAGGATGTGGGTGGCGATGCGGTCCAGGAACCAGCGGTCGTGGCTGATCACCATCACCGAACCGGCGAATTCCAGCAACGCATCTTCCAGCGCACGCAGGGTTTCGACGTCCAGGTCGTTCGACGGCTCGTCGAGCATCAACACGTTGCCGCCTTGACTCAAGGTCTTGGCCAGGTGCAGCCGGCCGCGCTCACCGCCTGAGAGGCTGCCCACCAGCTTTTGCTGGTCGTTGCCCTTGAAGTTGAAGCGCCCCAGGTAGGCCCGGCTCGGCATCACGAACTTGCCGACGACGATGTTGTCCAGGCCGCCCGAGACGTCCTGCCAGACCGTCTTCTCGGCCGCCAGGCTTTCGCGGCTCTGGTCGACAAACGCCAACTGCGCGGTCTTGCCGATCGCCACCTCGCCCGAATCCGCTTTTTCCTTGCCCTGGATCAGCCGGAACAGCGTGGACTTGCCGGCGCCGTTCGGGCCGATGATGCCGACGATGGCACCGGCCGGCACCCGGAAACTGAGGTTGTCCATCAGCAGCCGGTCGCCGAAGCTTTTCGACACGTTCTTGAACTCGATCACCTCGTTGCCCAGGCGCTCGGCCACCGGGATGAAGATTTCGTTGGTCTCGTTGCGCTTCTGGTAGTCAACGTCGCTCAGTTCCTCGAACCGGGCCAGCCGCGCCTTGCTCTTGGCCTGCCGGCCCTTGGCATTGCTGCGCACCCACTTCAGCTCTTCTTTCATCGCCTTCATGCGCGAGTCTTCGCTCTTTTGCTCGGACTCCAGGCGGCGCTC
>JBBQAH010000268.1:0-1582 GCA_038316145.1 Burkholderiales bacterium | reverse complement strand
GCAAAGAGATCAACGACAAGCTAAGGCTCTACTCACGAATCGGCCGAGTTCTGCTGGAGGCGAAGCAGAGCGGTAGCGATGCCTTCGCGGCCATTGAGACGGTGCTGTCCTGGGACAGATTCAGTGAAAGTGTTACGGAGGCGGAAAAACTGACTCAACCGGTGGAGTTCGATTATCTGCCCCTGATTGGCGACGGGTTCACCCAGCTTCGGCGATACACGCCAATTCTATTGGAAACACTCGCGCTCAAAGCCGCGCCTGCTGCTCAGGATATTGTCGCCGGCGTAGAGACGCTCCGGGCTATGAATCAACGCCAAGTGCGAAAGGTACCCCAGGATGCACCAGTAAGTTTCGTTCGTAAACGCTGGAAAAGTCTCGTCCAGAATGAAGAGGGGATCGACCGGCGCTTTTACGAGCTCTGTGTGCTTTCTGAGCTGAGAAATGGCCTTCGCTCCGGGGATATCTGGGTCCAAGGCTCCCGCCAGTTCAAAGACTTTGAAGAGTATCTATTGTCGCGGTCCCGCTTCTCTGCGCAGCTTGACGATGGTCAACTTGGCCTGGCGGTCAACCTGAATTGCGAGGCTTTTCTTGACAGCAAGCTGGCGCTACTGGACGAGCAGTTGGCCAAAGTAGAAGTCCTCGCTGCTCAAGATGAATTGCCAGATGCTTCGATTACTTCCAACGGGCTAAAAATTTCTCCCCTGACCAACGCCGTTCCTGATGAGGCGGATACCCTGATGCGGCAGGCCTATGCTCTATTGCCGCATCCAAAAATTACGGATCTACTGATGGAAGTCGATACTTGGACAGACTTTAGCAGGCACTTTACTCACCTCAAAAACAGCGAACCCGCCAAAGACAAGAACCTGCTTTTGACGGCGATTTTGGCTGACGCCATTAACCTCGGCCTGACGAAAATGGCCGAATCCTCGCCGGGCATGACCTACGCCAAGCTATCCTGGCTGCAGGCCTGGCACGTTCGCGACGAGACCTATTCGGCCGCGTTGGCAGAATTATTGAACGCCCAGTTTCATCAACCTTTTGCAAACTGGTGGGGCGATGGAACCACCTCTTCTTCCGATGGCCAGTGGTTCCGGGCCGGGGGAAGCGGCCAGGCAGCCAGTCACTTCAATGCCAAATATGGGAACGACCCTGGCGTCACCTTTTACACTCACATATCCGACCGATACTAAGTGATCAGCGTGCCCGTGCGCGATGCGACTCACGTTCTCGATGGTCTGCTCTACCACGAATCGGAACTGGCCATCGAAGAGCACTACACCGACACAGCCGGCTTTACAGACCACGTGTTTGGCCTGATGCAACTTCTGGGATTCCGCTTCGCGCCCCGCATCCGCGGCTTAAAGGACAAGAATCTCTTTGTTGGCGGGGACGCTAAAGCTTACCCGACGCTAGCAATGGCCGGGCTCCTCGGAGAGAATATCAACTTCCGTCTCATCCGCGCCCATTGGAACGAGATTCTCAGGTTAGCAGCTTCGATCAAACAAGGCACCGTCACCGCCTCGCTGATGCTTCGGAAACTGGGAAGCTATCCACGCCAGAATGGCCTGGCGGTCGCCTT
>JBBQAH010000462.1:0-1979 GCA_038316145.1 Burkholderiales bacterium | reverse complement strand
CAAGTACAGCGGTGAACTGGTGCTCACGCCGCTGGAGCTGATCGACCACATCGCCCAACTGGTGCCGCCCCCGCGCACCCACCGGCATCGGTATTACGGTGTATTGGCACCCAACTCGCCACTGCGTGCGGCGGTGACGGCTATGGCGCAAGCCGAGCAGGTGGTGGCCCCTATCGTGCGCAGTGCGGTGGCTGACGCTGCGTGCACGGATGCTGGCAGTGCGGGCGGCGTGCCCGGTGTATCTGGCGTTGACGCAGCGGCCCAGCCAGAGCCGCCAGCCAAACCCAAACCACGCCCACCATCGCATTACCTGTGGGCGGCACTCATTGCCCGCATTTATGAGGTGTTCCCGTTGATTTGCCCAATGTGCGGGGGCCAGATGCGCATCATTGCCTTCATCACGTTCAGTGCCGACATCCACAAGATTCTGGAGCACATCGGGGTGTAGCCCGAAGCCCCGCGCATCACCCCGGCACGCGGGCCACCGCTGTGGGACGACAGTGGTGCGCAGGGGGCGCAGGAGTTGGGCGAGGGGGTGGAGGCTGGGCCAGACTGGGATCTGGCAAACCAATCACCGCCAGACTACCCAGACGAGCAGAGCACTGCTTGGTGAAGCTGACAAGTGTGGCGGTACCGCCGCCGGGGCGGGGCTGTGCCTGTGGGGCACCTTTGCCGCTCATAGTGATGACGGCGGCGCAAATTCTTGGGAAATCAGACTGGCGACTGTGAGCGGGAGTGCATTTTGTGGCCCGATTTTGGGGGAATACTTGGGCTTATGCGGTTGGAATTCTTATCCTTCTAATGTATGACTGTAGGCCCTCATTTATTGCCGTATCTGTCCGGCGCTCCACGGCTTGAGGGCCGGCGGTTGTCTGTCTGTGTACGAGCAAGGTCACTCGTATTTGATTCACAAAATGCCGCCTGATTGCAGCGGGATTAAAAATTTAATTGGAGTCTGACCCCAATTATTCGCAATATGTTTTGGCCTTGCGGCCTTGACTCGGGTCATAACGCATCTCCTGAAGTTTTGGTTCTGTCGCAATAGTGAGCAAAGGGCGGAGAAAGGTGGCCAGGCGCTTCGAGATCAAAAAGCCAGGCTGTAGAACTGGTTAGCTGCAGACATGACTTGTACACCGGGGCAGTGCAACTGCCACTTCTTGATCATGTGCATGGTCTCGATTCCGGCGATCAACCTCTTGGCACTCCAGAACGACTTGAACCCCAGCATCGGAGCCGTGACTCGTTTTACCGCCCGGTGGTCTTGCTCGACGATGTTATTGAGGTACTTGCATTGGCGTAGTTCAATGTCAAGGCAGGCATCCTCATTGACGCTGTGGATAGCGGCGGTGTTGGCTCCACTTTTGTCGATGGCTATCTTCTCAGGCAGGCCATGCAGGTTGATGGCTCTTTCCAGAAAGCGCCGTGCTGCCGCCTTATCTCGCTTGGCAGTGAGTAAAAAGTCCACCGTATCGCCTGCCTTGTCCACCGCGCGGTACAGGTATTTCCACTGACCGGCGACTTTGATATAGGTCTCGTCCATACGCCAGCTCGTACCCACCGCACGCTTGAATCTACGAAAAACAAGGGCCAAAATCGGCAGAATCTTCAACGCCCAGCGGTGTACGGTGGCGTGATCGACATAGACGCCTCGTTCTTGCATTATTTCTTCGATGTGGCGCAAGCTCAATGGGTAAGCCGCGTACCAGCGGGCGCACACCAGCATGACTTCCAACGGGTAGTGCAGCCGTTTTAGCACCTTGCGCAGCTCGCCTATCATTGCCGTCTGGGTCGTCTCTGTCATGCCGATATTGTCAGCCATGGCTTATTGCGACAGAACCTCAAGCGCCATATTCTGGTCGATAGCCAAGGCCTGCCGCATGCCATCGCTGTCACAACGGCCGAGGTCACTGACCGTCAAGGCGCCCTGCAAGCCATTCGGCGCTGTCTGCCCAATCTTTCATGCGTCAAGAATGTTCTGG
>JBBQAH010000527.1:0-2004 GCA_038316145.1 Burkholderiales bacterium | reverse complement strand
ACGTACTTTCGTATCCGCATACATTGTAGTACAATGTATGCGGATAGGAGCGTGTGTGGATCTGCGTACGGCAGCACGGAGGTGAACTCGAGGGAGGGCCTTAGTCATCCTTTCTGGCTTCTTCCCTTTGTTCTTTTAAGCGTGGTCCATTGAACCTGCTCCTGTTAGTCTTCCCCAGTTTCTTTTCCGGTTTTGGGAATTTTCTATACACGCTCGACACTCCATTTGCCTAACAGAGTAGGGACCAATCGGTCCGTTGCGGAAACGGAAACGGCGGAACAATGAGACCATCTGCTGCGGATCAGAAACATCAAGAATTTTCTTCCAAACATGTTCCAGGTATGTACGATGACAGCAGTTAAAATTGCAGGAAAGTAGGAGGCTAGAAAGGGTTGGTGGGGGAATTTTTTTTAATGGGCAACGGCTTAGATTGTCAAAATTTCGTAGTCTTTATTGTTCGGATGCAATCATAATGCACGCCGGGAAGTTGATTGATGGATTAGTTATCTCGTCACTGTTTTATTCCGGTAGGTATTCTTCGATTGATTTACTGATTGATAAGGTTTTTCTTATTCTATTTTCCGGTCCAGCCTGCTTACACCTGCTGGAAATAAAAACCATATTTTGTATCTCCAGGACAATGGCTTCAGGGTCATCAAAGACCACCACACGTTTCCGGGAACACTACATCGATACATCAGTATAGTTCGCTAAGCTCGTATTTACCTTCGCAAACACCTACGTCCCTGGAATTCGGTGGTTTCCCGGGCATTCCACCTTCGGTTTCGTCTGTCCCCATTCCTGGTCAGTCGTATCCGTACGGTGCTCAGTCATCCCATCAGGTAATCGTTGCGCATAATGTACCCAGTTAAGCTCATTCCATCAGTGAAGCAATCAATCAAGTATGCTCAATTCCGTCGCTTATGTTTCTATTGCAATGATTGATTGATTGATTGATCGATTTTCTGGTGGATCGGGCCAACGCTACCGTGTTGTTAATTTTATTGTTTTTGCTGTTGAAGAATGCACAAAATTCAACCTGGAACACGGGCGGGAATGTTAGAGGCTTTTCAACCACTGCCCGAATCACAGGGCTAGAAGGTGTAAGTCAGGTAAAAACGCCAGATATTATTATCCTGGGCTGGACGTTGGCTGACTTGGACTAAACTCTAGTGTTTTGCAGTCTGAAGAGGAAAGGAAACGATTGGCCCAGCAAAAACAACAGGCGAAAATCAAGCAATCCTTTCAGGCCTCCAAAAATAAAAGTCTCAATCCGGACGGTAATGGGAGTCAACTTTTCTTCGTACTTCTTATTCTTGTCCATGACAAATTTGGTTGTTCACAGATCTCATGGGGAAAATTATCGCCGACTTTGGCCCTGTTACTCCGGTGAAAGGGGCCGGAAAAACGCCTGATCGTCGAGAAGTTCAGTCACGGCCGATAAGTACGTATGTCAGTTCTTTTTTCTTCCGTTCAACCGACCCATTGTTTTTAAACTTGTTTTCTCGAAGTTTTAAACCCGTTGAACGTTTTCAGCTCCCATGGATTCGCCTGTCATCGGCGTTCAACGCGATCGGAGCGGATCGCTGAATTTGTCGCCCCAATCGTCGCCGCGGTCGCATGAACCGGCTTCCGAACCGATTCTTAATCATTCCCGGTCAAACAGAGTCTCTGCTGAACCGCAACAGAAAGTTCCTGGTTCGTGAATTTCTCATTAAGAAGCAAACTATGTACTATTCCCCCTCCGATTTTGATTATTTACGTATTGATCGATAGAGCGAAAAATACTGTGAACTATGTTGCTCAAGACAGCGGCAGACATTCACTTTTAAATGCTTGAAAAAAAGGTTAAAGTTTGACCATTTTCAATGCAAAGCAATATGATTCATGGACGATTGATTGGTTGATTGCTGAAAATGAAACGTCGCTGTCATTTTGTACAGTCATTTTCACCAATCAAGCAATCAATTATCCAAAAATCATACTGGTTTGCATTGAAAATGG
>JBBQAH010000572.1:0-1741 GCA_038316145.1 Burkholderiales bacterium | reverse complement strand
GACGCTGTACTGCTGCAGGGTGATGATGGCGATCGTGTGATGCGCTGTTGACATAAAACGAGGCGCCATGTCATAAATTAGAACCAGGCACTGACCATGTACTGCTCCCGTGGGAGTGTGAGTCGCCGTTGGTTTACGATTGGACAGGTTGAATACAGCCGAAGAGCTCTTTTGGTTAGGCCAAAGGCCAACGTATATTAATTCATTCGTTGGCCATGAACACAGAGAAATACGTTCAATATCGTTTATTAATAACTTTGTTAAGGAAGTCAACCAATTTTATTCAACGACTTATTTCGATATGTAAAGAGCTGTTCAAAAATAGCAGTTAAAGTTTCAGTAAAGCTTCAAGTTTAATAAAAACTGTTGTCTATGATATTCGTAATCTAATGTCGACAGGGAATGTTGATGGTAATATTTTTATTAGGAAGCAGTCATAATTTCAGCACAGACATCATTCAGACTATTATTCGGAAGCAGGAGAATAGTTTTGATATATATTTCGTTATCGATAGATGGATTCATCGATAATATGGGGAAGAGAATTATGATCATCCTATTGGACGATGACATTAATTATATAATGATATTTATCTCAAAGTATGTATATAATCTTTCTGTAATATTTCAATTCTGTATGCGTCTCGTCTCATGCACTATTGCTACGTGTGGCCCGTTATCGGTTCAATATCGGACGGGCCTCGGGCGACATTTTGCCCATCCACAAAGTAATCAAGCGGAAAGCGTAAAGGAAGCCATTTATCGGCTTTGGTTCCTGCTGGTTGTCAAATAATTTTAGTCCCCACGGCCTCCATGCCCCATCCAGCGGTCAGCCTGCAGCTCCCATCCTCGATATAAGTGCTTATAGTCCCCATACAAAAAAGTGCATGAATCAGTTCGGATCAGCAAAATGTAATGTGGATGTGGAAGCCGTTAACAGTTACACCAGGTAGTGTCCTGCACCGCAGCGCGGCAGACCCGCGACACTGCACCGCAGGAAAAATTTGAAACCGCAGACTGCACCGCAACCGCACTGCGGTGCACGGCAGAGGGCAAAACCGCACAGCAGCCATGCCGCGCAGCAGTTTTGGTGCTCTGCCGCGCTGCCGCTTCACTACCGCAGGGACATTTTTTGCGCGGCACCGCACCGCATCACGAAACCGCAAACCGCAAACTGCACCGCAGCGGCACTGCGGTTAGCGGCAGACGATAAAACCGCACCGCGGTGCGGTGCGGTTTGCCGCGCTGCCGCTTGCCGCGTGCGGTGCAGGACACTAACACGAGGCATGTTTTTTTCTCACATCTTTGCTAACTCTACTGCGTGCAACATTTGTCCTATAATTAGTATAACAGAAAGTAGATTTGTGAAATTGTTTTGGAGTTAGGAATCGGCAATAAAAGTCCTGCGATTACCGAGTGATAATCTCGCACCCGAGGTCGTTCGAACAAACTGGGTCAGGAGGAGCACGCACGGGAGCATTAGTGATATGGTCCTGGGTGTATAGTGTACTGTATGTATTAGATGAAATTATGACTTTCGCATTTATTAAAGGCTAGCTTATATCAGTTAACTGCAATACCTAGCTCTTACTCCAAGCTCTCAGATTGAAACTGTCTATTTGGTCAGAACCAAAGCAGGCAAATGAAATTTCATTACTCGGTACTATCCAAGCCAGCCATGCAGGTCCTGGCGCAGGCATCAACGGGTGTTTTTTTTTACGCATAGCGTCCGAAACGCTTG
>JBBQAH010000176.1:0-5592 GCA_038316145.1 Burkholderiales bacterium | reverse complement strand
GATGGCAAAACCCAGGCCGCGCAGCCCCGCCAGGTACTGCAGGTAGGCCTCGCGCACCGGCATCGGCTGCTCGCTGTAGAGCGTGATCACGCCCTTGACGCGCGGGTCGACGATGATTTGCCGGTCGATCATCACCGCCATCGCCCGGCTCACGGCCTCGACATCGGCGTTGACGAAGTTCAGCGTCACCGGCGTGCTGGCGCGCAGACCGGCGCTGCGCCGGGCGCTGCCGGCAGTGGCGGAGGTCGACGCCGGGTCGTCCTGCGCCGCCGCGACGGGCGCCAGCGCCGGCAGCAACAGCCAGACCGCGACGGCCGCCGCCGTGCGGGACCAGCGTTGCGCCGACTGCGCCGGCTGGGCTGGCTGGGCCGCCAGCGGCGCCGGCCGCGGGGACATCCGGCGTTTGGCGGGGCAGTGCAAGCGCGGGGTGGTCATGAAAATCATCCGATCGAAATGACGGACAGCGCGCCCTGGCGCCGTCCGATGATGTTGAGCAGGTTGGCCAGCGCCGGGGCCTGGCCGTCGGCGGCCTGGGCCTCGCCCCGGAAACGCAGGCCGGTGCCGGTCCAGCTGCCGTTGCCGCTGAGGCGCAACGCACCGTCCAGCGTCTGCAGCTGCAGCGTGGCGGCATCGCCGGTGGCGGACTGGCCGGCTAGGTCCAGCCGGTAGCTGCCCAGCGCGGGCAGCGGTGACAGCCGGGACGAGACCCCCAGCAGTTCCATCGACAGCGCGCCGTCCAGCAGCAGCCGGCCTTGCACGGCTTGCAGCCGCAGGCCGGGGCTGGCCAATTGCATCAGCCCGCCAAGTTGCAAGGTGTTCCACGGTGTGCCCAGGCCGGCCAGCCAGGCCGCGGGCCAGTGGCCGATGACGCTGTCCGGCAGCGGCGTGTTGACAACCGCGGCGCCCGGCTGGGCAGCGACCGCCCGGTCCAGTGCCAGGGTGTAGCCGCCCCAGCCGGGCTGCCAGTGCAGGGCCAGGTCGCCGTTGATGCAGCAGTCCTGGCGGGCGGTCAGGCGCAGGCCGCGCCAGTCGGGCCGCAGCTGCCACTGCAGGCGGCCGGGCAAGGCCGACGCGTCGTGGCTGCCGGCGCCGCCGGTCAGCACCAGCACGGCGCTGCCGTTCCACAGGCTGCCGCGGGCCTCGGCCAGCAGCAGGCGCTGTGCGCTGGCCTGGTGCAAGCCGTCGGCCAGCCACTGTGCCGGCGCGTTGGCCACCACACCCGCCAGCCCGCCCAGCGCCACGCCCCAGGCAGCCCAGCGCCGGCCCGCATGCTGCTGGCGCTGCCAGCGCTGGCGCTCACCGGGGCCCGCGGGCTGGCGCATCACCGGGCCGTCCCCAGGGTCAGGGTCAGGCTGCCGTCCCACAGGCCGGGGCCGGCACGGGTCAGGGTGGCGTCAACGACGCGCGCGCGGGCGCCGACACGGGCCTCGGCCAACCAGGCCGTGAGCTGCGCGGCGCTGACGCCCTTCAGGGCCAGCAGCACCCGGTCGCCCTGGATGCTGAGCTTGCCGGGTGCGCCCAGGCGCTCGGTGGCCGCGGTCAGCGCGGCCTGGGCCTGCTCGGCGGGCACCGGAGCCACGGCGCGCAGCGCCACCGATTCGGCCGCCAGCACCTGCATCTGCTGCAGTTGCAGGTCCAGCAGGTCGATTTGGGCCGGTGCGCTTTGCAGCGTGCGCCAGGCCGGCCCGATCGCCACCGCCCAGAGCAGGAAGGCGCCCAGCACGGTTGCGGCAAGCGTCATCAACCGACGCTCACGCGGGGCAAAGGTGGCCCAGCGCGCGGCCAAGTCGCGGCCGGCGTGGCGCAGGCGTGCAGACAGACCGGCCAGCCCGCCGCGGGCGCCTGCCGGGTGGGTGTGTCCAGGATCGTTCGGGGCAGCAGCGCTCATCGGGGTGGGTTCGGGTTGGCGCGGCGGATCACCAGCCGGCCGTCACTGTTGTCCACCGCCCAGCCCGCGGGTTGCAGGCGGGCGCGCAGCTGGTCGGCCTGGGGCTGCTGCAAGGCGGTGGCGGGCAGGCTGAGGCGGCCGGGCTCGAAGCGCAGCTGCGGCGGTGGCGGCGCGCCGTCGGGCCAGGCCGACGCACCGGCGGCCAGCAGCGGCTCGAAGTCGTCCTCGCCAGGCACACCGGCCGCCACCCGCAGGTTGGCGGTTTCGCGCTGCATCTGTACCGGGGCGTCCAGCACGGCACGCACTTGTGGGTGGCTGCTGCGCAACAGCGCGTCCATGGCGGCGCGTTTGTCGCCCAGGGCGCTGCGTTGTTGCCAGGCCATCGCATTCAGGCCCAGCACCTGCAACACCAGCAGGGCCGCCAGGCCCCAGCGGGCCGGGGCCCAGGCGGGACTGAGCAGCTGACGGCCCAGCTTGCCCAGCGCCAGGCTGCTGCGGTGCTGCGGTGCCAGGTCGAACTGCAGCAGGTTCCACGGGCTGCGCACGGCGGCCAAGGCCATGTCGGCTGCGCTGCGCACGGCCACCGGCGCGCCCAGCCAGCGCTCGGCAGCGGCGGCGGCGGCGGGCGTGGCGGTGAAGACAGCGCCGCGTGCGGTCCAGCGCGCTTGCAGCGTGCGGGCCAGCGCGCCGGCCAGCGGCAGGCACAGCGCGCCGTCGGCGTCGCTCAGGGCCAGCCAGTCGGCCTCGTTGCCGTCGGCCTCGGCACGGCTGAAAAAATGCCCGGCGGGCTCGATGTCCGGTGCGTCGGCGGCCTGGCCGTCCGGCAGCAGGGCTGGCGCCAATGCCGGCACCAGCCGGTCCACCACCAGACCGGCAGCGGCCAGTGCCGCGAGCTGGCCGGTCAGCCAGGGCTTGTGTACCGCCGCCACCCAGACCGGCGCGCCCGGCACCACCCGCGGCGCCAAAGCGAGGTGCACCTGGTCGTCGTCGGTCAGCAGCTGCTCCTCCAGCACACCACCCAGCGCGGCCCGCAGCCGGTTGGCCGGCGCACGCGGCGCGGTCGGGTGGTGCCAGGCCACGGCCGCCGCGGGCAGCACGGCCACCACGCTGTCGGCCTTGGGGCACAGCGCGGGCGCGGACTCACCCAGCCGGGCCACCGACAGACCGTCCGGGCTGAGCACCCAGGCCAGCGCCGCCGGTTCAGCCAACGCGGGGGTGTCGGCGCGCGGCGGCGGCGCCAGGAGGATCACGAGCAGGGCCATGGGTGTCAGCAGCGGTCGGTCAGCGGCAATCGGCCAGCAAGGGCCCGCAGCAGGCGGGTAGGGCAGAACGCATCGGGGGTTGGGGCAGCAAAGGCGGGCTGGGGCTGAAGGAAGGGAATCTAACAATCTGGCAAATGCGCAATCCCCCGATCAGTCGGTGGCCCGGTCTGCAGATCGCGCAGCGCGGCGCATTGTTGAACATCCGGCCGTGGGCATTGTGAAGCAGTGTGATGTCCGGCACGGGCCGGCAGGTGACAGGGCGGTCGGCCACGCGCTGGCCGGCTCAGCGGGTGGCCGGGCTGACCCAGGCCGGGCGCAGGCGCTGGATCGCCACCACCTCCAGCCCGTTGCGGCGCTCGATCAGCGTGCTTTCGCTCAGGCGGCGCTGGTCCAGCCGCAGCCGGCCATGCACCTCGAAGAAGGCCGACTTCACGTCGACATCGCGCGGCTCCAGCGTCACGCCCTTGCCCAGCACGTCGCCGGCCTCGGCCAGGCTGCGGAAGGGCTGGCGCTGGCGGGCCTGCAACAGGCGGTCGGCGCCGCCCAGGTCCAGCCCGTTGATGACGCCGGCCAGCACCTCGCGCGGTGCGGTGTTCAGGTTGACCGGCGTGGCCACCGGCAGCAGCACGATCACGCTGGCCAGGCGCTCGATGGTGGCGGCGTCCAGACCGATCCAGACCAGGTCGGCCATTTGCTGGGGCGGCAGCGGCGATGTGGCGTCGCTGGCCAGGCTGGCGGCCAGCCAGCCCTCGGCCAGCAGGGTGGCGCTGCCTTTGTTGATGCCGGCATTGGCGCACAGGCGCTGCAGCATGGCCAGCTGGGCCGGCACCAGCTTGCCGTCTTGCACCAAGTTGCGCAGGTTGTAGCGTGACTGGGCATCGGTGATGCTGCCGTCGAGAAAAGCCTCGGGGCCGTCGTCGGTCTTGCGGTCGCCGTCCACCGCCAAAAAGGTCGACAGCCGGGTCTCGGCCAGCGGCGTGGCCCAGGGCTCGTTCAGGCTGGTGGCGCGGCCGGAGCGGGCGTCCTCGCGCAGGATCAGCCGGGCCCAGTCGAGCGCGCCCTGCAGCACCCAGGCCGACTGGACCCGGCCCCGCTCGGCGGATTCGACCTCCACGCCTTTCCACTGCTGCCAGACCATGCCCGAGGCCAGCGTGGCCACCACCGTCAGCAGCACCATCGCCACCAGCAGCGCGGCGCCGCGGGCGGGCGCTGCGCGGGGGAGGTCGCCGTGGCGCCGGCCTGTCATGGCTGGGCCGCCAGCATCACGTCACGCAGCAACCGGCCTTCGGGCAGGTCGATCTGCAGGCGCACACCGCTGGGCAGCAGCGTACGCCGGCCGAGCGTGCTGGCAGGGTTGCCGCCAGACGCGCTGGCGCCACTGGCGGGTGGTGGGGGCGCCGACGCGATCGGCGCCATCGGCGCGGCGGCCCCCACGTCTCCGCTGGACTGGGCGTTGCTCCAGCCCTGGCCGCGGTAGAAATAGATCTGCCAGTCGGTCACGCCGTCGAGCAGGCGCAATTGCCCGGGCTCGTTGCCCTGCAGTTGCTGGCTGGCGATCCAGGCCTGTTGCAGATCGCCGGTGCGCACGGCCAGTGGGCTGGCCCAGCGCCGCCACACCCCTTCACGCAACGACCAGACAACGATTTGCACCCCACCCTCGCTGCGCCGTGCCAGGCGCAACGCGCTGCCGTCGAAGCTGACGCCCGGCACCTGCGGGCTGTCGTAGATGGCGGCCAGGTCCGCCTCCCACTGGCCGATCAGGGCCGACAGGCGCAGCGTGCGGTCACTCGCGGCTGAGCCGATCTCGCGCGCCCGGGCCATCACCGACACGCCCTGCCAGCCCATCGCCGCCATCACCGCCATGATCAACAGCGCGACCAGCACCTCGACCAGGGTGAAGCCGGCGCTGCGGCGGATGCCGGGGTGCGTGATCAATACCGCCCCATCACGGTCGCCAGCGTGACCAGCACATGGCCGGCGTCGTCCAGCACCAGCGCCTCGACGCGGCGGAAGTTGGGGTTGGGCGTGGCCTGGGTGCGCAGCAGGCCACGGTAGTCGCGGCCCAGCTGGCTGCAGGCAAATTCGGACTCGCCGGTGCCGGGAAACTGCTTGCCCAAGCGCAAATCGGTCAACAGGTTGTCGGCGCACCAGTGGGCCGCTGTGACCTGGCCCAGGCGCTGGGCGTTGTCGGTCAGCGCACCGGCGGCCTTGAGGCCCGCGCCCAGCGAGATCGCGGTGATGACCAGCGCCACCATCACCTCGACCAGCGTGAAACCGCAGCGGCGGCTCATGGCCGGGCAGCGGCCTGGGCCGCGCTTTGCCGGGGGTCTTGCTGCGGGTCCAGCACCGCAAACGGCGCCAGGCCGTCGGTGGCCAGCACCCGTTGCCGGTCACCCAATGTCAACACGATGCGCTGCGCGCCGATCAGCGGCTCGGGCCCCA
>JBBQAH010000005.1:0-46617 GCA_038316145.1 Burkholderiales bacterium | reverse complement strand
CGAGCACCGGCCCCCGGATGTCGTAGCAGACGTTGGCGAGCTTGGCAGACTTCAGGACAGGCTTGAGCCCGAACGGCGGCAGGGATGGGGACACGGGGGCTCCTGGAGAGACACGCACTACAGCCCTCGCCAACGATGCTGCAGCGCAATACCTATAATTTTAGCCTTGCAGGCAGCGGCGTCCCGCTGCACTGCCCTACCCGGGCCGCTCGTGGGCGGCCAACCCCAAAAGCAGGCGCTCGTCCGTGAAGTTCCAACCCGATCTGCTGGCCGGCACCAACGTCATCACCCGGCATGACGCCGACGCGCTGTGGGTCGGCGGCACCCGCTTTGGCCACAGCCTGCTGGTGCCTTGGCAGGGCGCCGTGCTGCGCTGGGCGCCTGCCCAGCCTGATGAGCTGAGGCCGGCCGACTTCGAGGCACTGCTCGCCCTCAAGCCCGAGTTGGTCATCTTCGGCTGCGGGCCGCGCCACCGCTTTGTCTCGCCGGCCCTGATGCGGGCGCTGATCGAGGCGCGCATCGGCGTCGAGACCATGGACACACCGGCCGCCTGCCGCACCTACAACGTGCTGGTGGCCGAGGGCCGGTCCGCCGTGGCGGCACTGCTGCTCAAGCCCGGTGTCGGGGCCGCGCCAACCCTCGCGTGAGGGATAGCGTGAATGGCTTGGCCGGGCTTCGATGTCGCCTTAACTTTATAATGCGCGGTTATGTCCCCAGGAGGGCCAAGCCGTCAGACCCCGGGTCTGATAGGCACCGAGGCTCGCATTTCAGGTACGCACTCAAGACACGCACCAAAGTCACGCATTCAAGTCACGCATTCAAGTCACGCACTCAAGTCACGCATTCAAGACAGGTTCATCCCAGGTTCGGTTCACGTCTGCCCCACGTCTTCCCAACGTCCGCCAAAACGTCCGCCAAAACGGCCCGCCCATGACGCCAGTCCTCAATAAATCCCTGCCCGACTTCGAAGCCCTCGCCACCAGCGGTGTGAAGTTCACGCCCCAGGCCTATGCCGGCCGTGCCGTGGTGCTTTATTTCTATCCCAAGGACCATACCCCCGGCTGCACCACCGAGGCGATGCAGTTTCGCGACATGCACGCTGAGTTTCTGAAGGCCGGCGCGGTGGTGTTCGGCATTTCGCGCGACAACATGCTGTCGCACGAGAAGTTCCGCCAGAACCTTGAACTGCCGTACGAGCTGATTGCCGATACCGAAGAAAAGCTCTGCCACATGTTTGGCGTGGTCAAAAACAAGATCATGTACGGCAAGAAGGTCAAAGGCATCGAGCGCAGCACGTTCTTGATCGATGGCGGTGGCGTGTTGCGGGCCGAATGGCGCGGCATCAAGGTCGCCGGCCATGTCGAAGAGGTGCTGGCCGCCGTCAAGGGATTCCAGAAGCCTGCCTGACCCCGTGACGGGGTGCGCGCTGGTTGCGCGCCTCGGTCACAAGGGGGTCACGGGCGGCCAATCTGGCGTGTGCATAATCAGCCCATGCTTGTGAGTTGCCTGCCGCGCACCACCTGAAATCAAAAGCCGCACAGCTGCCTGTGCGGCTTTTTTGTTGCCTCGCCCGATTTGCCGATTTGCCGATCTCCCTACGCCCACCCCCTCTCAGCCCACCGCCCATGCCACTGCCCAAGCCGCCCGCCAACAAAGCCGCCATCCTGTCGCAGGCCGATTTCGAGTCGCAGGCCGCTCCCCGCGCCGACCGCAAGGGCGCCAAATCCCGCAGCGAGCCGGTGTCCGGCCCGTCCCTGGACCTGTTCGACGGCGGCGCGCCCGTGGCGGCGCCCAAGCTGCCAGGGCGCCAGGCCGGCCGGGCCGGCGCACCGGCCAGCGCACCCGTGGCCACGCCGATGCGCCCGGCCGCACCGGCCAAGCCAGGCATGCCCTCCAAGCAGCCCACGCTGGCCGCAGCCCCACCTGCAAAATCGCCCAAGGCCCGCGTGCGCACACCACGCGGTACCGGCCCGGCCAAGCTGTTTGTGCTCGACACCAACGTGCTGATGCACGACCCGATGAGCCTGTTCCGGTTCGAGGAGCACGACGTCTTCCTGCCGATGATCACGCTGGAAGAGTTGGACGGGCACAAGAAAGGCATGAGCGAAGTGGCGCGCAATGCCCGCCAGGTCAGCCGCGAGCTGGACGCGTTGGCATCGTTCACCAACCCGGACGGCAGCATCAACACCACCGAGGGCATCGCACTGGCCAAGACCGGCCACAAGGATGCGGGCGGCAAGCTGTTTTTCCAGACCATGCTGCTGGATGTGCAGCTGCCCGCCGGCCTGCCGCAGGGCAAGGCCGACAACCAGATTCTGGGCGTGGTCAAGAGCCTGCGCGAGCACACACCGGGCCGGGAGGTGGTGCTGGTGTCCAAGGACATCAACATGCGCGTCAAGGCGCGGGCGCTGGGCTTGGCCGCCGAGGACTACTTCAACGACAAGGTGCTGGAAGACGGTGACCTGCTCTACACCGGCGTGCTGCAGCTGCCGCCTGATTTCTGGGAGCAGCACGGCAAGACGATGGAGAGCTGGCAGCAGGCCGGCAACACTTTCTACCGCATCGCCGGCCCGATGGTGCCGCAGCTGATGGTCAACCAGTTTGTCTACCTCGAGCAACCCGGTGCGGCCGCGCTCTACGCCCGCGTCACCGAGATCACCGGCAAGACCGCCGTGCTCAAGACGCTCAAGGACTACGCCCACGCCAAGAACGCCGCCTGGGGCGTGACCGCGCGCAACCGCGAGCAGAACTTTGCGCTGAATTTGCTGATGGACCCGGAGTGCGACTTCGTGTCCCTCACCGGCACCGCCGGCACCGGCAAGACCTTGATGACGCTGGCGGCCGGCCTGTCCCAGGTGCTGGACGACCGGCGCTACACCGAGATCATCGTCACCCGCGTCACGGTGCCGGTGGGCGAGGACATCGGCTTTTTGCCCGGCACCGAAGAAGAAAAAATGGGCCCGTGGATGGGCGCGCTCGACGACAACCTCGAAGTGCTGGCCAAGGGTGATGGCAGCGCTGGCGAATGGGGCCGCGCCGCGACGCAAGACCTGGTGCGCAGCAAGATCAAGATCAAGAGCCTGAACTTCATGCGCGGGCGCACCTTCTTGAACAAGTTCGTGCTGATCGACGAGGCGCAGAACTTGACGCCCAAGCAGATGAAGACGCTGATCACCCGCGCCGGGCCGGGCACCAAGATCGTCTGCCTGGGCAATCTGGCGCAGATCGACACGCCCTACCTGACCGAAGGCTCGTCGGGCCTGACCTATGCGGTGGACCGCTTCAAGGGCTGGCCGCACTCGGGCCATGTGATGCTGGCGCGGGGTGAGCGCTCGCGCCTGGCGGACTTTGCGTCCGAGGTGCTTTGATCCATGGCAGCGCGGACCGGGATCAGTGCTTGACAGCCGGTCCCGGCTGGCCGCAAATCAGGACTTGGCCGCGCCGATGTCCGGCGCCGTCGTTTCAACCGGAGCAGCAAGATGAGTGACATGACCGTGGCCCAGAAGGACAAGCTGATGGCCGATTTGCGCGTGGTGATAGCCGACGCCGAGGAATTGCTGCGCCTGGGCGCCGAGCAGACCGGCGTCGCGGCCACCGAGTGGCGTGGCCGGGTCGAGGCGCGGTTGGCGAAAGCCAAGACCAGCCTGGTGGCGCTGCAAGAGACTGCGGTCGAAAAGGTCAAGGCCGCCGGCCACGCCGCCGACGACTTTGTGCACGACAGCCCCTGGAAGGCGGTCAGCGCAGCGGCCGGCATCGGCCTGGTGATCGGCCTGCTCATCGGCCGTCGCTGAGGCGATGGACAGCCCCCGCCGTGACCCGGCAGCCGGGCTGTTCGGATCACTGAAGCGCCTGCTGGGCACGGTGCTGGAGATTGCCCAGGCCCGGTTGGACCTGCTGAGCGCAGAGCTTGAGCGAGAAAAGCTGCGCATCTTCGACGGTCTGGTCAGGGCGGCCGTCGCGCTGCTGTTCATTGGCCTGGGCCTGTTGCTGCTGGCTGCGCTGCTGGTGATGCTGGCGCCGGAGCCGATGCGGCTGTGGCTATTGGCCCTGATGGCCCTGGCCAGCCTGAGCGGGGGCGCCTGGCTGGTGCGGCAGGCCAGCCAGCGCTTGAGCACACCCGCCGGGCCGCTGGCGGCCACACGCGGCGAGTTGGCGCATGACCGCGCAGCCCTCGATCCGCCGGACTGATGTTTTTCGACACCCGCCAACAGCGACTGGCTGCGCGCTGCGAAGTGCTGCAAGCCCGCAACGCCGGCCTGCGCCGCCAACTGGCGGACGACAGCCGGGTGCTGCTGGCGCCGTTGGCCGTGGCCGACCGGGTGCTGGCGGGGTGGCGCTGGCTGCGTTTGCACCCGCAGTGGCTGCTGGCCGGCGCAGCCACGCTGCTGATCTTGCGCCCTCGCCGCATTTGGCGCCTGGGCCTGCGCCTGTGGTCAGGCTGGCGGCTGTGGCAACAGCTCAGGCGCTGGCAACCCCAGGCCAGCCCGCTGCGGGGCATCCGCAGCCCCGGCAACCCGCGTTAACCACCACCCCGAACCGGCTTGGAGCCGGCCCCAGGACGGCGGCCGCGGAACTGCCCGCAGGCCACCGGCGCTTCAGGGTTTGGCCGCCGCTTGCACCGCCGCCAGCGCTTGTTTCGGGTTCATCAGGATGCGCCGGCCGTCCGCGCTGCGCTCAGCCGTGCCGGTGATGATGCGGATCAAGGCTTCCGGCGTCAGCGCCGGGTCGGCGGACAGCAGCTTGGCGGCCAGGTTGGCGACCTGGGGCGAGGCCATCGATGTCCCTGACAGCGCCACCCGTGCACCACCCGGCAGGAAGCTCTCGACCTGATAGCCGTTGGCATGCACCTTGACGGTGGCGCCGTAGCTGGTGAAAGGCGCTTCTTCACCGGCCCGGTCCACCGCGCCGACAGTGATCAGGTTGGGCAGCACGATATCGGCCGGCATGCTCTCGACAAAGCTGGCGTCGTTGTTGCTGTTGCCCGCCGCCGCGACAAACAGGATGCCCGGCGCGCTGGCAAAGGCCTGTGTCAGCGCCAGCTTGCCGAGGTTGAAGATCTCACGCGCCAGCGCCTTGCGTTCGTCCGCGGATTTGCCGGTGCCGCATTGCTCAAGCTCGTTTTCGACCTCGTTGACGCTGCCACCCCAGCTCATGTTGACCACCCGCACACCTTCGCGCTTGAAAAACGCCATCATCGCCGGGGCATTGGCCGCGTCGCGCTGCGCCAGCGCCAGGCTGGGGCAAGGGTCGGGCTTGAGGGTGTGGCCAAACTCGATACGCCCGACCACCAGCCGGGCGTAAGGGTTGCCAGCGAGTGCGATGCCCGCCACATGGGTGCCGTGCTCGAAACCGCCGATCAGGTTGAGCTCCTCGATCACGGTTTTGAACTGCTCGGGCGCCAGCGTCGACAGCAACTGCTTGACCTCGCTGGCCTCGGGGCTGTCGATGTTGGCCTGCAGATCGGCAAAGCCCTTGGTGCGGGCGATCAGTTGCGGCAGCCTGGCGCGCAACTCGGCCGGGATAACCTGCAACTCGCCGCTGGTCTGCCGGCTGTATTTGTCGAAAGCCAGCACCGCGGGCTGGCCGTCGGCACCGCGCTGCACCTGGCGGCCAAACAACGGGGTGTCCACGCCGCTGTCCCACACCGCCAGCGTCACCGGTTTGAAGTTGCCGCCTTCGGGCAGCACCACGTCGCGCGCCGCCCAGATGTCGGCCTTCTTGACCTGGTGCTGGGCCAGGTAGCCGGCATAGACGTCGATCAGCGTGCGTTTAAGCGGCAGTACCGACAGCAAAGCAAACCGGGCGTTGACCAGCGCCGGCGCAAATTCACTGCTCAGCGTGCCGGTGGCATCGGTCATCGGTTGCAGCACCTCGCGGATACGGCCCAGGATCAGCCCCTCGCCAATCAGTTCGGCACTGGCCTTGCCGCTCTTGATGTCGTTTTCGATCACCGGGTAGGGCAGTGGCGCCAGTTCGCGCTGGATATAGACCGCCACGGTCTGCCGGTAGGCCTCGCTGCCGGGCGTGTGGGCCTTGGCTGCGGTGGCCATCGCCCGCAGGCGCAGGCCCGACAGCAGCTTGTCGGCCGGCTTGTCCTGCAGCGCCCGTATGACCTCGGCACGGGCCAGCGCCTGCTCGAAGCGGCCGTCCAGAAAGTCGAGCTGCATCAGCAGGCCCAGCAAGTCGCGCTCGGCGGCCTTGTCGGCGATCTGGTAGCCCGCCAGCACCGATTCGGTGTCGCGCCGCAGCGCAGCGGCAAGCGCGGCAAAGCCCGAATCGGTCGGCGAGGTTGATCGGACCAGGTTCTCCAGCTTGCCGCTGACCGGGTAGCTGAAGCGCGGCAGATCAGCGGCCTTGTCGATGCGCGGCTTGGCAGTGCTGGCGGTGGCTGGGGGCTGGGCGGCAGTCTGGGTTTGCGCCAGCGCGTGGCCGGCGGGCCAGGACAGGCCGAGGGCCAGGCCGATCAGGACGGAAAGACGGGTAACGGTGGCTGTGTTCATGGAGGCAGGCTAGGGTGACAGGCAGGGTGACAGGCAGGGTGCTGGACTCAAACCGATGGCAGCACTGCGGGCTCAGCGCTTGAGGTCGTCAAAAAAAGCCTTGGCATTGAAGTCGCGCCCGAGGAAGTCATGCACCAGTGCCTGCGGCAGGCGCTGGCTGCCGTTGGCCAGGATCACGTCGCGGTAGCGCTTGCCTACCGCTGCATCCAGCTTGTCGGCGGCAAACGCGGTGCGCAGGTCCATCGCCACCACCAGGCTCCACAGGTAGCCGTAGTAGCCGGCGCTGTAGTTGGTGGCGATGTGGCTGAAGCGTGCCGGGAACATCGTGCCCGGTACATGGCCCAGCGGGGTATCACCTTCCATCTGCGCCCACAGCGCCAACGGGTCGCGCAGCTCGGGGCCGTACAGCGCCAGGTCGTAGCTGGCCTGAAGTTGTTGGCGCGCGGCGAGCACACCCTTGCCGTAGTGGCTGGCCGCCACCGCCTGGTCCATCAGTGCGTCGGGCACCGGGGTGCAGCTGGGGCACACCTCGGCAAACAGCTTGAGCACCCGTTTGTCCAGCACCCAGTCCTCCAGCATCTGCGACGGCGCCTCGACAAAATCACGCTTGACACTGGTGCCGGCCTGCAGCGCCCGGCGTGTGGCCGACAGGTTGTTGTGCACCGCATGGCCCAGCTCGTGCAGCAGGGTCTCCATTTCGTCCAGCGTCAGCCCTTGGCGGTTGAAGTTGACGACCAGCGCGGCTTGCGAGGCCCGTTGCTGCGCCAGCGAGCCCGACCGCAGCCCCCACACCGCCGCGTGGTTGTACTTGCCCTCGCGCGGGTAAAGGTCTACCCACAGCGTGCCCAGCGGCTTGCCACTGGCGGCGTCCGATACCGCGTAGGTCTGCACCTCCGGATGCCAGCGGGCGGGGTTGGCATCTTCGCCGATACGCTGGTAGCGCACGCCCATCAGCCGCTCGATCACGCGGAGCGCAAACTGCAGGCTTTGCTGCGGCGGAAAGTAGGCGCGGAAGGCCTCCTGGTCCACCGCGTAGCGCGCGCGCCGCACCCGCTCGGTATAAAAGCTGACGTCCCAGCGATCGACCTTGACCGCCTCGGGTGCCAACTTCAGGTGCGTGGCCTTGGCCTGGCGAAGCTCATCCAACTCGGCAAGTTCTCGCTGCTGCACGGCGCTCTTGACCTCGGCGAGGAAGGCAATGGCCCGTGCCGGGGTTTGTGCCATGCGCCGGCGCAGCACAAATTCGTCCCAGCTGGCGGCGCCCTGCAGGCTTGCATAGTCTTTGCGCAGGCGGGCAATCTCGGCCAGCAGCGTCAAGTTGGCTTCGCCGCCCTCGTTGTTCTTGGCGCGCCACATGCGCTCGCGCGCCGCCGCTGATTCAGCCGACTTCACCACCGGGTCGTAGCTCACGTTGTCCAGCCCCAGCAAGACCCGGCCGTCGGCATCCCGCTTGGCGCCCTGCCACACCGCCAGCGGCACGCCTTGCAGCTCGGCCTCGGTGAAGGCCACTTTCTGGTTGGCATCGCGGATGTTGCGCTCGAAAGTCTGGCCCAGCTCGGCGATGCGGTCGTTGAGCTGCTTGGCCCGGGCCCGTTGCGCAGGCGGCAGGCCGACACCGGCGTCGTCAAAGGCTTCGAGCAGGGTTTTTTGCAGCAGGCGGTCGGCCGGATCACGCGGCTTGATGGCCCGCAGCGTGCGGTAGATCTTCTCGTTCTGGCCCAGCGACGAGCTGAAGTCGTTCCAGCGCAGTTCGCAGGCTTCCGACGCATCCCGCAGGGTCTTGTCGGGATGCACCGCTGACAAGAACAGCATTGCGTTGGAAAGGTCCTCCAGGTTGGCGCTGAAAACGTCGTAAGCCGCCAGCCACTGACCATTGGCGGCGCGCCGCTCGACTTGGCGCAGTTGGGCATTGGCCTGCACCAGGCTGCTGTCGCAGGCGGCCTTCAGTACATCGGCCGAGGCGAACTGGGGAAAGTCCGGTCCCGGCGCCCGGACGGGTGCGGCCCAGGACAACGGCAAAGCCACGGTAGCGGCCAAGGCCAGAAAGGTCGCGCCCAGGTGGGCGCCAAGAGATTTGTGCATGGTGGGCAGAAGGAGGTTGGCGCCGCCTCATGAACGGCGGCGCCGATTCTGCCCTCAGCCAAGGCAACCATGCTCAAACGCCGGTGACCAGGTCCTTGATCTGCTGCAGCGCGCTAGGGTCTTCGATCGTCGTCAGGTCGCCCGGGTCACGCAACTCGCACACCGCCTGGATGGCCCGGCGCAGCAGCTTGCCGGACCGGGTCTTGGGCAGCACCGATACAAACCGCACCCGCGCCGGCCGCGCGACCGCGCCGAGCTGGTTGTCCACCAGCTTCATGATCTCGCCCTCCAGCTTGAGCTCCTCGGCCGGTGAGCCGGTGCGGGACGCGTCCTTGAGCACCGCAAAGGCCATCGCCACCTGGCCCAACAACTGGTCGGCCCCGCCCCCCACCGCCACCTCGGCCACGTTGGGGTGGCTGGAGATGCTCTCCTCGATCTCGCGGGTGCCCAACCGGTGCCCGGCCACGTTGATCACGTCGTCGGTGCGGCCCAGGATGTAGAAGTAGCCGTCGGCGTCCTTCACACCCCAGTCGAAGGTGTTGTACATCACCTTGTTGTGGATGCTCGACCAGTAGGTTTTGACAAAGCGCTCGTCGTCGCGCCAGATGGTTTGCAGGCAGCCCGGCGGCAGTGGGCCTTCAACCGCGATCACGCCCTTCTTGCCGGGCTCGGTGATCTCCTCGGCGGTGATCTCGTCGATCAGCTTGACATCGAAGCCGTACACCGCCTTGCCCGGCGAGCCGAACTTGGTCGGCGCGGCCTCCACGCCGTTGCAGATCGCCATGATCGGCCAGCCGGTTTCGGTCTGCCAGTAGTTGTCGATGATGGGCTTGCCGATGGCCTCGGCGATCCAGGTGGCGGTGGGCTCGTCCAGCGGCTCGCCGGCCAGGAACAGCGCTTTGAGGCTGGACAGGTCGTACTTGGTCAGGAAGGCCGGGTCTTGTTTTTTGAGCACACGCGCGGCGGTGGGCGCGCTGAACATCACGGACACACCGTACTTCTCGACCAGGCTCCACCAGATGCCGGCGTCGGGCCGGGTCGGCAGGCCCTCGTACATGATGGTGGCCATGCCGGCGATCAGCGGGCCGTAGACGATGTAGCTGTGGCCCACCACCCAGCCGATGTCGCTGGTGGAAAAATAGGTCTCGCCCGGCTCACCCATGTAGATGTGCTTCATCGACGCCGCCAGCGCCACCGCGTAGCCGCCGGTGTCGCGCTGCACGCCCTTGGGCTTGCCGGTGGTGCCACTGGTGTAGAGCGTGTAGCTGGGCTCGTTCGACTCCAGCCAGACACAGGGCACCTGCGTGTCCATGAACTGCTCGCGCAGCGCGGCGTAGTCGGCGTCACGCCCGGCCACGCGCTCGAACGGGCTCAAGCCCCGGTCGATCATCAGCACCTTGGCCGGCTTGTGGGTGGCCAGGGCAATCGCCGCATCCAGCAGCGGCTTGTAGGGCATGACCTTGCCGCTGCGGCTGCCGGCGTCGGTGCTGACGATGACAGTCGGCTCGGCGTCATCGATGCGGGTGGCCAGGCTGTGGCTGGCAAAACCGCCAAACACCACCGAGTGGATCGCGCCAATGCGGGTGCAGGCCAGCATCGCAAAGGCGGCCTCGGCCGTCATCGGCATGTAGATCAGCACCCGGTCGCCCTGCTTGACGCCCAGCGACAGCAGCACGGCAGCCATGCGCTGCACCTCGGCCTGCAACTGGGTGAAGGTGTAGACGATCTCCTGGTCGGTTTCGGTCGAGACCCAGATCAGCGCGGGCTGGTCAGGGCGGGTGGCGACATGGCGGTCCACCGCGTTGTGGCACAGGTTGGTGCGGCCGCCGACAAACCACTTGGCAAACGGCGGGTTGCTGTAGTCGCAGATCTGGGTGGGCGGGGTTTCCCAGTCGATCAGCGCCGACTGCTCGTGCCAGAACGCATCACGGTCGTCGATCGACCGGCGGTGGAAATCGCTGTACTTGCTCATGTTCTTGTCTCCTGCAGGCGGGGGCCAACGGGATGGATTGCAAGGCTTGGCACTGACAAGACACTGACTCTGCAGGCGCAGGGGCCGCGCCGCCCTGACGGGTGCCAACGGCGCGTTTAGCACAGCCGCGGCCGGCACGCAAGGGCGTATCTCCCGTCGGCGTGTAGGACGCACCCCCGAAACGGGGTGGTATCCTCGCGCCCAATGCTTTTTACACACCGCTCCAGCCAACGCCTGTTCGCCACGCTGCTGCTGGCGGCTTGCGGCACTGTCCAGGCGGCGCCCGAGCCGGCCGGCAACGTGGCAACCGCCGCCTTGCCGGGCACGATCAGCGCGACGACCAGCGCGACCAGCAGCACGGCCACCGGCAGCCTGACCGACCCGATCATGAACCTGCTGGGTGAGCGCGGCCTGCTGCGCCCGCTGGGCTCGTCAGCGCTGGTCGAGTCGGTGCGCAACTCGGTGCGCGACACCGCGTCCGACCTGGTGATGCAGGCGATGAACTTCCTCGGCGTGCCCTACCGGCGTGGTGGCAACACCGAAGAAACCGGCTTCGACTGCAGCGGGTTCACCCGCCTGGTGTTCGAAAACAGCGTGGGTCTGGTGCTGCCGCGCCGGGCCGACGAGCAGGCGCATGCGGCCGGGCTGCTCAATATCAACCGGCAAGAGCTGAAGCCGGGTGATCTGGTGTTTTTCAACACCATGAAGCGCACCTTCTCGCATGTCGGCATCTACGTGGGTGACGACAAATTCATCCACTCACCGCGCACCGGCAGCGAGGTGCGCATCGAGGACATGCGCGACAGCTACTGGTCGCGGCGCTTCACCGGCGCACGCCGGGCCGACCTGAGCGCGGCCACGCCGCAGCTGCAGACCACCCGCTGATCGGGGCCCGCGGGCAGGCCGGATTGGCCAGCCGAATTGGCCAGCAGCCAGACCGGGCAAACTGCTCACGGCACAATCAGGCCCATGGGCGAAACCATCATCCCGCTGGCCGACTTGCGCTACGCCGCACCGGTGCCGGCCATCCCCGCGCAAGCCATCCCCGCTACCGGCCTGCTGTCCGACCGGCTGGGCCGCCCGCTGCGCGACCTGCGCATCTCGGTCACCGACCGCTGCAACTTCCGCTGCAGCTACTGCATGCCCAAGGAAGTCTTCGACCGGGACTATGTGTTCCTGCCACAGACCTCGCTGCTGAGCTTCGAGGAGATCACCCGGCTGGCGCGGATTTTTGTCGCCCACGGTGTGCAAAAGATCCGCCTGACCGGGGGCGAGCCCTTGCTGCGCAAAGGCCTGGAGTCGCTGATCGCCATGCTGGCCACGCTGCGCACGCCCGACGGCGACGCCCTGGACATCACGCTGACCACCAACGGCTCGGTGCTGGCGCGCAAGGCCGCATCACTCAAGGCCGCCGGCCTGCAGCGGGTCACGGTCAGCCTGGACGGGCTGGACGACGCGGTGTTCCGGCGCATGAACGATGTCGATTTTCCGGTGGCCGATGTGCTGGCCGGCATCGAGGCGGCACACGCCGCCGGCCTGGGCCCGATCAAGGTCAACATGGTGGTGCAGCGTGGTGTCAACGGGCAAGAGATCTTGCCGATGGCGCGCTACTTCCGCGACCACTTCGACGGCCGCATCGTGCTGCGCTTCATCGAGTACATGGACGTCGGGGCCAGCAACGGCTGGCGCATGGACGAAGTGCTGCCCTCGGCCGAGGTGCTGGCGCTGCTGCAGGCCGAATGGCCGCTGTTGCCGCTGGACCCGACCGTTGCGGGTGAGACCGCCGAGCGCTGGCGCTATGCCGACGGCCGTGGTGAGATCGGCCTGATCTCCAGCGTCACGCAGGCGTTTTGCCAGGACTGCAACCGCGCCCGGCTGTCGACCGAGGGCAAGCTGTTTTTGTGCCTGTTCGCCACCCGCGGCCACGACCTGCGCAGCCTGCTGCGCAACGGCGCCAGCGACGCCGACATCACCAGCGCGCTGGCCGGCGTGTGGGGCGGGCGCGATGACCGCTACTCCGAACTGCGCGCCGCCCTGCCCACGGCCGTCGGACCGGCCAGCGGTGAGCGCCGGGTCGAGATGCACTACATCGGCGGCTGAAGACAGCGCTGCCCACCCCACTGACCCGAACCGACCCCATGCCCAGCCTTGCCGACATCGCCGCCAGCATCCCCGGTTACGACCCCAGCCTGCTGCCGGTGGCGCAAGCCCAGGACTTCATCGACCGGCTGGTGCCACGGGTGCAGGCGGTTGAAAACCTGGCGCTGCGCAGTGCGCTGGGCCGGGTGCTGGCACGGGATGTGGTCTCGCCGATTGCCGTTCCGGCGCATGACAACTCGGCGATGGACGGCTACGCGCTGCGCTCGGCCGAATTGCTGGCCGGCACCGATACGGTGATCAGCGTGGCCGGCACCGCCTTTGCCGGCGCCCAGTTCAGCGGCCATGTGCTGCCCGGCCAGGGTGTGCGCATCATGACCGGCGCGGTGATGCCGGCCGGCCTGGACACCGTCGTGCCGCAAGAGTTCACCCGCGCCGAGCCTGACGGCCGCATCCGCATCCCGGCCGGCACCGTGCGTGCGGGCGACAACCGCCGACTGGCCGGCGAGGACCTGGCGCTGGGCGAACCCGCGCTGCGCGCCGGCCGCATCCTGACGCCCGCCGACCTGGGGCTGCTGGCATCGTTGGGCCAAGCCGAGGTGGCGGTGTTCCGGCGCCTGCGGGTGGCGTTTTTCTCGACCGGTGACGAGTTGCGCTCGATCGGCGAGCCCCTGGCGGCCGGCTGCGTCTACGACAGCAACCGCTACACGATCTGGGGCATGTTGACGCGGCTGGGCGTCGAGGTGATCGACCTGGGGGTGGTGCGCGACGAGCCGGCCGCCCTGGCACTGGCCTTCAGCCAGGCAGCGGCCTGTTCTGATGCGGTGATCACCTCGGGCGGGGTCAGCGTGGGCGAGGCCGACCACACCAAACGCATCATGGCCGAGTTGGGTGAAGTGCTGTTCTGGAAGATCGCGATGCGACCGGGCCGGCCGATGGCGATTGGCCGGATCAGCGCCGGGCCCGGCAGCCAGCCTGCGATGCTGTTCGGCCTGCCCGGCAACCCGGTCGCCGTGATGGTGACCTTCTACGCTTTTGTACGACAGGCGCTGCTGGCGATGAGCGGGGCCACACCGCAGCCACTGCCGCTGCTGCGCGCCGTCAGCGAGGCCGCGCTGCGCAAAAAGCCGGGCCGCACCGAGTACCAGCGCGGCATCGTCAGCGTGGGTGCCGATGGCCGCCAGACGGTGCGTATCACCGGTGCGCAAGGCTCGGGCATCCTGCGCAGCATGAGTGAAGCCAACGGCATGGTGGTGCTGCACCACGGCCAAGGCGATGTGGCTGCTGGCGAGCTGGTCGATGTGATCCCGTTCGAGGGGCTGATTTGATCGGCTGCCCGTCCGCTAGACCTTGCCGCGCAGCGACTCCACGCCGCGGTTGGCCAGCGCATCGGCCCGCTCGTTGCCCGGGTCGCCCGAGTGTCCCTTCACCCAATGCCAGGCCACGGTGTGCTCGGCCACCAGCGTGTCCAGGCGCTGCCACAGCTCGATGTTCTTGACCGGCTTGTTGTCGGCGGTGCGCCAGCCACGCTTCTTCCAGCCGTGGATCCAGCTGGTGATGCCGTTCTTGACGTACTCGCTGTCGGTATAGATCGCCACCGGCGTACGGCGCTTGAGCAAGGCCAGCGACTCGATCACCGCGGTCAGCTCCATCCGGTTGTTGGTGGTCAGCGGCGCGCCGCCGAACATCTCTTTCTCGTGATCGCCCCAGCGCAGCCAGGCGCCCCAGCCACCCGGGCCGGGATTGCCCTTGCAGGCACCATCGGTGTAGATCACCACTTGCTCGGTCATTGAACAGTTCACTCCAGGGTTTCAACAGGTTCATTGCTGGGCACTGTGGCAGGCAGCGCAATCCGGCGCGGCGCCGCCCCGGGTTCAGCCGCACCCAGGCTCAAACGGTTGGCCACCACTGCCGGCGCGGCCTGCCTGGCGCTGCTGCTGCGCCGCGCCAGGCCCAGCAGCCGCATGCCACGCACCCGCTTGACGGCCTCGACCAGGTAGACAGCGCCCAGCACCGGCCAGGCACGTGCGCCGGCATCGTCCAGCCAGGCCAAACGCGCCAGCCCACGCTCGGACCGCAGCGGCGGCCGCCACAGCCCGAAGCGGCCCCGCTCGACCTCGAAACCCAACAGCCGCAGCCAGTCGCGCACCCGGCCATAGCCGATCAACTCACCGGCATCGGGCAGAAACAAGGGGGCATCGCTGCCCAGGCGCTGGCGCAGCCGGCCGGCGCTCTGGCGCAGACCCCACAGGCTGGTCGGGTTGAAGCCGACGATCACCAGCCGGCCCTCGGGCCGCAACACCCGCTCGACCTCGCGCAAGGTGTCGTGTGGGTCGCGTGTCAGCTCCAGCGTATGCGGCAGCACCACCAGGTCCAGGCTCTGGCTGGGGAACGGCAGTGCGTCAAAATCACACAGCAACGCATGGCCGGGCAGCATGGGCTGCAGGGTGGACAGTGCTTCATCGACCGGCGGCAAGGGCAGGGGCCGGGACTCGCGCAGCGAATCGCTGGCCACCCAGCGGTGCGGCATGCGGTTGGCGCGCAGCGCCTCCAGCTCGGCCAGGCCCAGTTGCAAGGCATGAAAGCCGAACAGGTCGGCGACCGCGTGGTCGATCTGCGCCTGCTCCCAGGCCAGCAAGTAACGGCCGGGCGGGCTTTGCAGCCAGTGGGCCAACTCTATAATCGAGGGATTCCGCATCATGAAACTTGTAGCCCTGCCCGCTTTCTCCGACAACTACATCTGGCTGCTGCACGATGGCCGTCAAGCCGTTGTGGTGGATCCGGGCGATGCGGCGCCCGTGTTGCAAGCACTCGATGCCGAGGGCCTGACGCTGACAGCCATTCTAGTGACGCACCACCACCCGGACCACGTCGGCGGCCTGGCTGCGCTGCGACCCAGGCTGCAGGGCAAGGTGTTCGGACCGGCGAACGAGTCCATCCCCACGCCGTACGAGCCGCTGGGCGACGGTGCGGTGCTGACCGTCCTGGGGCTGGAGTTCAAGGTGATCGATGTGCCTGGCCACACCGCCGGCCACATTGCCTATTTTCACGATTCAGGGCAGGCAGGCACGCCGGGTGTCGATCAAGCCGATGCCCCGATCCTGTTCTGCGGCGACACCTTGTTCTCGGCCGGTTGCGGCCGCTTGTTCGAGGGCACGCCGGCGCAGATGCACACCTCGCTGTTGCGCCTTTCGGCCCTGCCTGGCAGCACCCGGGTCTGCTGCGCCCATGAGTACACCGAGTCCAACCTGCGCTTTGCCGCAGCGGTTGAACCGACCAACACCGACATTGCCCAAGCCGTCGCCAGTTGCCGCAGCCTGCGTTTGCAGGGCCTGCCCACGCTGCCGTCGACCATTGCACACGAGCGTGCGATCAACCCGTTCATGCGCTGCGACGACGCCGCCGTGATCCGCGTGGCCGTGGCCCGCGGTGCTGCCGACAACGGCGGTGCTGCGGTGCTGGGCGCCCTGCGCGAATGGAAGAACAACTTCAGATGAGCTTGCCGCCCACCTTGCCGCCGACCTTGCCACCACTGCGGCTGACGCGGGCGCTTGCGCGCTCCCCCTTTCGACTCGCGCTGCTGATGGTGGCTGCCGCTGCAATGGCCGGCTGTGCCACCGCGCCAGGCGCCGACGGCAACAGCCCGACGGTAGCGGGCAGCGCGCCCGGCAACCCTGGCGAATCGCCCGGCGCCGCCGCGCCTTGGTTGGCCGCGCCGGCCCCGACCCTTGCGTCGGCCCGGTCCGCACCCATCGCCACCGCGGTCGACCGTGGGCCCGGCGTGGTCACGATCGCGATCGACCCGCTGCAGCCCACCGAGCGCCTGGACCTGGACGCCGCTGCCGCCAAGACCGACCTCTGGGGCCGCGTGCGCCAGGGCATGGCGATGCAAGAGCTCGACAACGAGCTGGTGCGCAAATGGGAGCAGTGGTACGCCGGCAGGCCCGACTACGTGGCCCGCATGACCGAGCGTGGCGGGCGCTACCTGTTCCACACGGTCGAAGAAGTCACCAAGCGCGGCATGCCCACCGAGCTGGCGTTGCTGCCCTTCATCGAGAGCGCCTACAACCCGCAGGCCATGTCCACCGCCAAGGCCTCGGGCATGTGGCAGTTTGTGCCGGCGACCGGGCGCGATTTTTCACTCAAGCAAAACATCTTCCGCGATGACCGGCGCGACGTGCTGGCATCCACCCGCGCGGCGCTGGACTACCTGCAAACACTGCATACCATGTTCGGTGACTGGCAGCTGGCGCTGGCGGCCTACAACTGGGGCCAGGGCAATGTGCAGCGCGCGATCAACCGCAACCAGAAGGCCGGGCTGGCCACCGACTACGACAGCCTGAAGATGCCCGACGAGACCCGCAACTACCTGCCCAAGCTGCAGGCGGTCAAGAACATCGTGCTGCGGCCCGAGGCTTTTGCGCTGGTGCTGCCGACGCTGCTGAACCATCCGTACTTCGTCTCGGTGGCGATCGACCGCGACATCGACCTGGACCTGGCCGCCCGCTTGGCCGGGCTGCCACTGGAGGAGTTCAAGCAACTCAACCCGCAGATGAACAAGCCGGTCATCCTGGCCGCAGGCACGCCCCAGGTGCTGCTGCCTTTTGATGCCGCAGGCCGGTTTGTGCACGCCATCGGCCAGCACCGCGGCACCCAGGCCAGCTGGACCGCCTGGGTGGCGCCCCGCACCATGAAGCCGGCCGAGGTGGCGCGCCTGCTGGGCATGCCCGAGGCGCAGCTGTGTGAGCTCAACAGCATCCCCAAGGGCATGCTGGTCAAGGCCGGCTCGACCTTGCTGGTGCCACGCAGCGCCCAGCTCACGGCCGACGTGACCGGGCACATTGCCGAAAACGCGATGCTGGCCTTGTCGCCCGACCTGCCGCCGCTGCGGCGTATCAGCTTTGCCGCCGGCAAGAAGGGTGACAGTGTCGCGGCGGTGGCCCAGCGTTACCGCGTCAGCGTGACCCAGGTGGCGGCCTGGAACAGCACCAGCACCGCCGCGCGATTCAAGCCTGGCCAGCCGGTGGTGGTGATGGTGGCCCACCGCGCAGCCGCGCAGCCCGCTGTTCGGCTCGCCAGTGCCGCCCCCCCTGCAATCGCCAAGGACACACGCAAGGGTGGCAGCGTCAAGCGCATCAGCCGGCCCGGGCCGACGGCGCGCACCCGGGTGTCGCAGAACTGATCGGCTGATCAGGGGATGGCGGCGCCCCCCTGGCGCACCGCCAGTGGCCGCAGGCTCAGCGCCGCGGCCGCTTTGCATCATTCGCTCAGCACCAGTCGCTCAGCACCAGTCGCTCAGCGCCGGTCGCTCAGTGCATGGGCCAGGGTGGACAAATCCACGTACTCCAGCTCGCTGCCCACTGGCACACCACGCGCCAGACGGGTCACCGTGAGGATCTCGCCCGCATCACCGCGCAGCGTGCGCAAGGCCTGGGCCAGCACATGGGCGGTGGCCTCGCCTTCGGCCGAGAACCCGGTGGCCAGGATCACCTCCTGCACCCCGCCGTCGTTGGCGCGGGCCAGCAGGGCATGCACACCGATGTCGGCCAGCCCCACGCCATCGAGCGGCGACAGCCGGCCCATCAGCACAAAATACAGGCCGCGGTAGCTGCCGCTGCGCTCCATCGCGGCCTGGTCGGCCGGGCTCTCGACCACCAGCAACTGCCGCACATCCCGTGCCGGGTCGCTGCAGGTGGCGCAGACATGGGCCTCGGTGAACGTGTGGCAGCGGGCGCAATGCTGCACCGTCTCGGCCGCGGACTGCAGCGCCAGCGCCAGCCGCTGCGCGCCCTCGCGGTCGTGCTGCAGCAGGTGGTAGGCCATGCGCTGCGCCGACTTCACGCCCACGCCGGGCAGCCGCCGCAGTGCGTCGATCAGGCCTTCGAGGCTGCGCTCGGCCACCGTGTCAGAACGGGAACTTCATGCCCGGGATCTGTGGCATGCCCGCGCTCAGCTTGCCCATTTTTTCCTGGGTGGTGGTCTCGATGCGGCGCACCGCGTCGTTGAAGGCCGCCGCCACCAGGTCTTCGAGCATGTCCTTGTCATCGGTCAGCAGGCTGGGATCGATGGTGACGCGCTTGACGTCGTGTTTGCAGGTGATTTGCACCTTGACCAGGCCGGCGCCGGATTCACCGGTAACCTCGATCGTGGCCAGTTCATCCTGCGCCTTCTTGAGGTTGTCCTGCATGGCCTGGGCCTGTTTCATCAGGCCGGCGAGTTGGTTTTTCATCATGGTGGGGGTGTCCTGGGTATGCTGGGTTGAAGTGAGTCCGCGCTGAGGGGTTTGATCGAGCCGGGCACGATGCGGGCAGTGCGGAACTGTGCCATCAGCGCGCGCACCGCCGGGTCATTCTGGATGGTGGCCTCGGCGTCGCGCTGGGCGGTGTCTCGCGCCTGCGCATCACGCCGGCTGATCGAGTCTTGCGGCACGCCGGGCTGGACCTGCAATTGCACCGGCCCTCCCACAGCGGCCTGCAAAGCGGCCGTCAGCTTGGTGACCAGCGCAGGCGCGCGCAGGGTTTCGCGTTCGACACACAGCGTCCAGCACGCCCCGCCGCCGTCCAGCGCGTGCAGTGCGGTCGGGCCGGCCTGCAGCGCCAGCTCCCGCACCATCGCGGCAATGCTGCCTGCAGCCACCAGGGGACGGATCAATGCGGCCCACCGGTCGCCCAGCGCGCTGCGGCCCACGGGCAAAAGCAGGGCAGGTGCCGCGGCGTTTGCAACGTCCGTGCTTGCCGCGACCGTGTTCTGGGCGACCGCGTCTTGGCCGACCACCCGCCTGGGCAACGGCGCGGCCGGGTCGGCGTCAGTCGCTGCGCTGTCCGACCCGCGGTGGGCGTCGGCGACGGCTCGGCCCTCGTCGTCGTCGGGAACCTCATCGTCGACCCAAGGCGGCGGCTCTTGCGCGCTGACCACCCGCGCCGGGGCGGGCGGGCTGAAACGCATGGGCGCCGGGGATGCCTGGGGTGACACCCCCATCGGCACCACCGTGGGCGCCCGGGTTGCAGGCGCAACGGACGGTGCTGCGGACGGTACCGATGGCGATGTTGGCGTTGTTGGCGTTGTGGCCGCCGCTGGGCGCACCACCGCCGGGCTGAGCACAGGCGCAGGCAGCGGCGTGGGCAGCGCGGCCGGCCGCACGGGCGTCGTGCTGCGGGCCTCGCGCGCTGCCGCCACCAGTGGCGCAGCACGCGGTGCGGCGGTGGCCGCAGGGGCACCGCCTGCCGGTGCAAAGGCCAGCAAGCGCAACAGCACCATGGTCAGCGCGGCGTATTCGTCGGACAGCAAGCTCAGCTCGGCGCGGCCGTGCACGACGATGCTGTAGAGCAGCTGGGTCTCGTCAGCGGGCAACTCGGCGGACAGGGTGCGGGCGCCCAGCGTGTCCGGATCGGTCTCGTCGAGGGCGCCGGGCACGGCCTGCTCAACCGCCATCTGCTGCAGCAGCGACGCCATTTCTTCCAGCGTGCCGGCGGCCGACAGGCCGAGCTGGCGCAGCGCATCCACGGTGGCCAGTACCGCCACACCGTCGCGCCGGGCCAGCGCACCGACCAGCGCGCTGGCATGGCTGCGGTCCACCGTGCCCAGCATGCTGCGCACGCCGGCCTCGTCCAGGCTGCCGGCGCCAAAGGCAATCGCCTGGTCGGTCAGCGACAGCGCATCGCGCATCGAGCCCCGCGCCGCCCGCGACAGCAACCGCAGCGAGCCGGCGTCGGCCGCCACGCCCTCGGCCTGCAGCACCTGCTGCAGGTGTTGCTGCACCGTCTCGGGCGCCATCGGCCGCAGGTTGAACTGCAGGCAACGGCTCAGCACCGTGGGCAGCATCTTCTCGGGGTCGGTGGTGGCCAGCACAAACTTGAGGTAGTCGGGCGGCTCCTCCAGCGTCTTGAGCAGCGCGTTGAAGGCGTCCTTGGTGAGCTGGTGCGCCTCGTCGATCATGAACACCTTGAACCGGCCGACGCTGGGCTTGTAGGCCGCGCGCTCGATCAGGTCGCGGATCTCGTCGATGCTGCGGTTGCTGGCGGCGTCCAACTCGATGTAGTCGATATAACGGTCGGCGTCGATCTCGGTGCAGGCCTGGCAGACGCCGCAAGGGTGGGCGGTGATGCCGCCAGTGCCGTCCGGCCCGGTGCAGTTCAGGCTCTTGGCCAGGATGCGGCTGACGGTGGTCTTGCCGATGCCCCGGGTGCCGGTGAACAGGTAGGCATGGTGCAAGCGGCCGCTGGTCAGCGCGTTGCTCAGCGCCTGCACCACATGCGCCTGCCCCACCATCTGATCGAAGCTGCGGGGCCGGTATTTGCGGGCCAGGACGACATGACTCATGGGTTCATTCTACGGGCCGACCTGGCTGCAAGCGGCCCGCCGGGCCGGCACGGCCGGGCCGACCGACAGCTGGCGCGGGTGCGGGATGGCGGCCCTGCAGGCGCCCCCGGCGTTGGCGTTGCAGCCCACCCCACCCCCGGGCGGCTCGCGGATAATCCTGCCCATGAGTGCTTCGTCAACGCCGCCCCGCCCGGCCACCCACCCGCCCCCCCCCGACACCCTCAGCTACGAACAGGCCGGCGTCAACTACGACCTGATCGACCCGCTCAAGATCAGCGCGCAGCGGGCGGCGGCGGCCACCGCGGTGCACCTGGCGGGCCACGGCTTCAGCGAGATCCTGGCCTCGCGCGGTGAGTCGGCCTACGTGGTGGATGTCGGGCCGTTTTACATTGCCTCGATCGTCGAATGCCTGGGCTCCAAGGCGCTGGTGGCCGACGAGATGGCCAAGCTCACCGGCCGCAGCTGGTATGCCGGCATCGCACAAGACACCATCGCGATGGCGGTCAACGACCTGATCACGGTGGGCGCCACGCCGCTGGTGGTACAGGCTTACTGGGCCGCCGGCGGCTCGGACTGGTTCGGTGACGCTGAGCGTGCACAAGCCCTGGTCGCTGGCTGGAAGGCAGCCTGCGACGCCTGCAAGGTGGCCTGGGGCGGCGGCGAGACCCCGGCGCTGGCCGGCATCGTCGAGGCCGGTCGAATCGACCTGGCGGCGTCCTGCACCGGGCTGATCAACCCGAAAGAACGCCTGAGCGTGGGCGACAAGCTGGCCGCGGGCGATGCCATCGTGCTGCTGGACTCTAGCGGCATCCATGCCAACGGCCTGAGCCTGGCGCGCAAGCTGCTGGAGCGCCTGCCCGGCGGCTGGTTGACCGAGGTTGATCCGGTCGGCCACCCCGGCCTGCGCTATGGCGAGGCGCTGCTGGCGCCCACCACGCTGTACTCACCGGTGACCGAGGCGCTGTGGGGCGGCGGCATCGTGCCGCATTACTGCGCCAACATCACCGGCCACGGCTGGCGCAAGCTGCTGCGCCACCCGGGCCAGTTCACCTACCGCATCCACACCGTGCCGCCGGTCACCCCGGTGCTGCAGTTCATCCAGCGCCATGCTGGCCAGGATGACCGCGAGGCCTACAGCACGCTCAACATGGGCGCGGGATTTGCCATTTTTGTCGCCCCCGGTGATGCCGAGCGCACTGTGGCCATCGCTCAGGGCCTGGGCATCGGCGCCCGGGTGGCCGGCGCGGTCGAGGCCGGCGACAAGCAGTTGCTGATCGAGCCGCTGGGCATCCGCTTCGGCGACGACGACCTGCGGCTGCGCTGAGAGCCTGAGAGCCTTTCATTCATGCCCGCTCATCACGCCCAAAAACGCCCGCTCGTCGTTGCAAATGCTCGCCATAGCCCGGGCTATGGCTCCGCTTTGCGCCTAGATCGGACGCCCCTGGACGCGCTGCTCGGTCGCGCCCAAAAAACTCTCAGGCTCTGAGCCCAGCTTGACCATGGGACGGCGACCCGCTTCAAACGCCCTTGCCAGCGCCGGCGTGGCTGTCGTCGCAGGTGCCGTGCGAGCGCTGCGCGGGGCCTTGACGGCACTCGCTGGACTGGGCCTGATCGCCCTGACGGGCCTGGCCGGCTGCGCCAGCCCCATGGAGCGCAGCCCCCCGCCGCCGTCGAGTTTTCGCATCGCGCCAGACAATACACCGCTGGGCGGTCTGGCTGCGGCCAACCAGGTGCCGGCCGGCCGCTCGGGGTTCCGCCCGCTGCTGATATCCGGCATCGCGCTGCAGGCGCGGCTGAACCTGATCAACAGCGCCCGCGTCGGCGTCGATCTTCAGACCTACCACCTGGGCAACGACCCCACCGGCCACCAGATCCTGCGCGCGCTGCGGGACGCCGCCGGCCGCGGTGTGCGGGTGCGGCTGCTGATCGACGATTTTTACACCACCGGCATGACCGACCTGTTGCTCGGCCTGGCCGCCGAGCCGAACGTCGAGGTGCGGCTGTACAACCCGTTTCCGGCCGGCCGCGACAGTTTTGCGTTGCGACTGGCCAGCCTGCTGGGGGACTTCAGCCAACTCAACCGGCGCATGCACAACAAACTGCTCGTTGCCGACGGGCGGGCGGCCATCGTCGGAGGACGCAACCTGACGGATGCCTATTTCATGCGCAGCAGCGAGGGCAACTACCTCGATTTCGACCTGCTCGCGGTGGGCCAGATCGCCGCCGACCTGGGCCCGGCTTTCGACCCCTACTGGAACAGCCGCTTTGCGGTGCCGCTGCAGACGCTGGCCGACAACGGCCTGGACGCCGCGCAGCGCCGGGCCAGTTTCGAGCGCATGACCGCGCCCCCAACAACGGCTGCCGGGCCAGCCTTGCCGGCCGGGACGCGGGCTGCCAGCGCGGCACTGGCGGCCCTGCCCCTGGTGGTGGCCGATGCCAAGGTCTATTTCGACAGCCCCGAAAAAACCGGCGGCGGTGTGGGCAGCCCGGGCGGCGGGCCGGCGCTGCCGGTGGCCCGGCTGGTCAACGGCGCACAAGATCGGCTGATCGTCGTCTCACCCTACTTTCTGCCCAGCGAGTTGGGCATGAAGCTGCTGGGCCAGGCCCGGGCGCGGGGGGTGACTGTGCAGGTGCTGACCAACTCGCTCGTCGACAGCGACGAGCCACTGGTCAGCCTGGCCTACGGCAACCTGCGCACGACCCTGCTGCGCTCGGGCATCCAGCTGTTCGAGCTGTCCTCCGAGCGCATGAAACACGAGGGCGTGTTCCGCCAGTCGCTGGGCGGGTCGGTGGGCCGACTGCATGCCAAGCTGGGCTTCATCGATGACCACCTGATGCTGGTCGGCTCGATGAACATCGACCCGCGCTCGGCCGCTACCAACACCGAGCTGTCCATGGTGATCGACAGCGCCGACCTGGTGCGGGTGGTGTTGGGCCAGTTCCAGCCCACCGCCTCGGGCATGGTGTTCGAGGTACAGCTGGCCGCGGACGGGCAAACGCTGCAGTGGGTGGGCCGCGGCAACATCTTGGGCGTGAGCGGCAAGGATGCCAACGGTGAGTTGCGGCTGAGCGCGGAGCCCTCGCCGCCGTGGTGGCAGCGCCTGCGGCTGTGGTTGCTGTCCCGGGTGGTGCCGACCGACCTGCTGTGAGGCTGGGGCCCGGCAAGCCAGCCCGCAGCAAGCAGCCCGCGCTGTCCACTGCCCTACAATCCCGCTCGACGGGCCTCCTCGCATGGAAGCGCGGCCAATCGGGTCAGGTCGGGAACGAAGCAGCCCCAACCGTTGTGACCAGTGCCGAGGGCAAGGCTCGTCACCCTCGCCCGACCGTGGCTCAGCCGGTCGGGCCGGACTGCCGAAACGCCATCACGGCCTGGTTTCGCAAGGTGCGCAGCAGCGCAAGCTCCCGCTCCCCCACCTGCAGCCCGCCCGACGTCGCGTGGTCGCCGTAGATCAGCGCAAACGGCGCGGCCTTCATCACCTTTGGCAGCAACAAGAACGACGGTGCATTGACCTGTTGGCGGTACCAGGCGGGCAAGCGCTGCTCCACGGCCGCCTGGCGGCTGTCGGCGATCAGGGTGTCGCGGGCTTTGAGGCACACCGCAGCAAACAGATCGGGCGCCTCGCCCACCGGCCACTTCAGCGGCACCTGGAACAAAGGACTCAGCGCGGCGGCCCGGTCGCCAAGGCCAAAACGGCCCACCAGCCGGCCGCTGGCCGGGTCCCGCAGACAGAAGATGACGCGCTGGAAGCCCAGCGCGCGGTACATCGTCTCCAGCACCATGCGCAACACCTGGTTGAGGCGGAAGGCATCGCCGGCCAGGGTATCGGTGATGTCGTGGATGCCCGCCGTCAACAGCTCGGCCACCCCGGTGAGTGGGATGGGATTGGCGGCCTCGGCTGGGGCCGGACCGGCCCCGGGCTGGGCCAGCAACAATGTGGTCGCCTCGGGGTGGGCGTCGGCCATGCCGACGTGGACCGTCACCGCCAGCGTCGCGGCCAGGTGGTGCGGCGCCAATGAATCGGCCGCCGGCGCTGGCGGCACCTCGACCAGCAGGTGCTGGCCCTTGCTGCCCCTGGGCAGCGCCAGGCCCATGGCCGGTGCCATCTGCGCCAACGCCAGCTTGGCCTCGCCGATGGCCCGGCGCAGGTCGCCCAGGTCCAGACCCAGTGCCGTGCCGTAGCGCTGGACCAGCGCGTCAAGCCGGGCCGGCATGCCGGGTCCGTCGGCCTGCCACAGGGCGTCGGACAACTCGTTGGCCGCAATGGCCATCCAGCGCAGGCGGTCCGGTCCGACCGGCAGGCGCTGCGACGGCGCGGGTGTATCGGGCCGTCGCATGCAGCGCTGCAACGACTCGGGCAGGCCCCAGTGGCGTGCCACGCCCACGCCCAAGGCTTCAAAGCCCAGGCCCAGCACCAGGTTGGCGGCGCGGTCGGCGGCCAGGTCGGGGTGGACGCGCGCGCCCGCCTTGGCGGCCGGCGGCGCCAGGTGCATCAGGTGAATCTGGGCCCGAACAGCCTCGGCTTCGTCCGGAAAGTAGTACTCGGTCAGCAGCTTGCCGAGGTTGTAGAACATCGCGCCGAGAAAGGCGTCCTCGGCATCGCGTGAGGTCGGCGCCAGGGCGTGGGCCAGCTGGGCGGCCAGCAGGCAGCGCAAGAACTCCTGTTTCAGGCGCTGGGCGTGGGCCTTGTCCTTCATGTGCTCGACCAGCACCAGCGACAGCGCCAGGTTGCGGATGCCGGCCAGGCCCATCAGCGCCACCGCCCGCGACACGGTGCTGACGCCGTGGCCATCGCGGCGGAAATGAGGGGTGTTGACCAGACGCAGCAGCTTTTGCGTCAGCGCCACGTCCTTCAGGATCTCGTCAGCGAGGTGGTTGAGGTTTTCGCTCTCCGAGTCGGCCATGCGCTGGATGCGCAGCACATGCGCCGACAGTGCCGGGAAGTCGCTCTTGTGGCGCATGCGCCGCAGCAGGAAGTCGAGCGTGCCGTGGCCGCTGCCTGCCTCGGGCTGCGATTCGTCGGCCGGCGCCAGCCACTGCATCAGCGCATCGCGCAGGCTGGCGGCACTGTCGTAACGGTCGGCCGGCGCGCGTGCAATCGCGCGCTGCACCACCGCGCGCAGGCGGTCGTCGGCATCGGCGTGGTCGGGCAGCAACAGGTCCTCGCGTTGCACCCGGCGCAGTGCGGCCAAGGGCTCGCGTTCGGCCAGCAGCGGCGCGCCGCACAGCATCTCGCCCAGCACCAGGCCGGCGGCAAACACATCCATCTGGGCCGACGGCGCGCCGCCCGCCGCCGCCTCGGGTGAGATATAGCCCGGCGTGCCGACGATGCAACCGGCCAGCGGATCGTTGCCGGCATCGGCCGGGCCGGCATCCCGCCCGCCCTGCGCCATCGGCATGCGGACCGCGATACCAAAATCCATGACCCGGGCCCGGCCCTCGGCATCCAGCAGGATGTTGGACGGTTTCAAGTCGCGGTGCACGATGCCCAGCGCATGGGCGGCACGCAGCGCGTCCACCACGCCCAGCATCATCTCGACGGCCTCGCGCGCCGGCATCGCGCCGCTGTCGCGCAGGGCTTGCGCCAGCGTGCGGCCGGGCACCAGTTCAAACACCATGCAGGGCTGGCCGTCGATCTCGTCGGCCTCGAACACCGGCACGATGTGCGGGTGCGACAGCCGGCTGACCGAGCGTGCCTCGTGCAGCCACTGGCTCAGCGGGCGGTCGGCGGTCTCGATGGTCAGCAGCTTGAGCGCGACATCGCGGTCCAGCCGCTCGTCGTGCGCTCGCCAGACGGTGGCCTGCGCACCCCGCCCCAGCTCATCCACCAGCCGGAAGCGCCCGATGCGCTGGCCGGCGCGGTGGCGGGCGGCTGGTCGCGCGCCGAGTGCCGTGCTCACGGCGCCGGCCCGTGCTGCGCAGCCCGCGGCGAGGCGCCGTGTTTGGGCGGCACGCCGGGCTTGTCGGCAGCGCGGCCCGCATCACCCGCGTCAACCGCGTCGGCAGCCTCGGCCTGCTCGGGCGACACGCCTTGCGCGGCCAGTTGCACGTCGCGCAGGCTGATGCCCAGCAGCCGGCCATAACGCTGCACCACCCGCTGCAGGAAGGCGGCGCGGTGGTGCGCGGGCACGCTGCGTGAATCGACCACCTCGTTGGCACAGCTGGCCGACAGGCGCAGCATGTCCTCGTCGGTGTCGGCGTGGTGCACCGGCGCCGCCAAGGGCACCCGGCGAAACATCAGCAGCACCGTGTCCTCCAGGCCCCAGTGGCGGCCCACCGCCGAGCCCAGCGCCTCGATGTCGACCCCCAGCACCGCGAAGGACGCGCCCTCCTCGCTCATGCCCTGCTCCTCGGGCTCGCCCGGGCGCACCGGTGGCGCCGGCAACATCAAGCGGCGGATCTGCGCGGCTTCTTCAGGAAAGTGGTACTGCACCGCCAGGCGGCCCAGGTTCTGCAACATCGACAGCAGGTAGACCACCTCGCCGTCATAACCTGCCGGGCGCAGCCACTGCGCCACCTTGCCGGCCAGCCGGACCCGGTCGATCAAACTGGACAGGTCGTCGGCATGGGCCTCGGACAGCGGCCCGGGCCAGGGCCGCAAGGCCTGCGCGGCCCGGCGCACTCCGTCCATGCCCACCATCGCAATCGCACGCCGGATGGTCAGGATCGGGCCGTTGCCCGCGCCCATCGCGCTGCGCACCTTGGGGCCGTTGACGCTGCGCAACATCTCGAAGGCCAGTCCCACGTCCTGCAACACCACCTCGGCCAACTCGACAGTGCGCTCGCGCTCCATCGTCGCCATGCGGGCAGCCCGTGCCGCGCCGCCGGGCATGGCCGGCAACAGGCCTGCCGCCCGCATGCGGTCCAGCAGCAACAGGATCGGCCCACCGCCGGGCTCGCCGTCGGTCTTGAGCCAGCCGCCCAATGCGCGCTCGAAAGTGCGCGCGTTGCGGTAGCGCTGGCGCTCCTGGCGGTCGGTGGCACGGTTGACGATGGCGCGCAGCGCCTCGGGGATAGGGTGCACACCCGTCCACGGCAGGCGCACGATGTCGCGGCCCAGGGGCGGCATGCGCTCGATCACCGCATCGACGTCGGCCAGTTCGAGCGCCGGCACGCCTGCCAGCGCCTGGTGCAAAACCAGGCCGAAGGCCAGTATGTCGCGCTCGGCCGCCTTGCGCTGCGCTTGCAGGTCCGGCACGCCACCGTCGGGCGGCAACGCCACACCCAGGCCTATCAAGCGGCAGCTGCCACTCTCGGCCAGCAACCACATGCCGGTCTGCAGGTCGTGGTGGGCCACGCCTGCCTCGTGCGCAAAGGCCAACCCGCCCAGCACCTGCAAAGCCCAGGGCACCAACTCGGCCGGCGGCAGGCCCTTGCGGCTGAGCCGCTCGGCCAGCGTGACGGCCGTGCCGCGGTCGTAGGCGATGTAGGGCCAGCGGTCATGCTCACCCACCTCGACCACATGGGCCAGGCCAGGGTGGTCGATGCGCGAGGCCTTGCGCGCGCTATCGAGCCAGCGTTGCAGCCCGGCGGCGTCGGCCGGCTGAACGCGGGGCAGCGCCAGCACCAACTCCTGACCGACGCGCGGGTCGGACACCAGCCAGAGCATGGTGCGCGCGCTCTTGCCCAGCAGGCGCAGCAATTGGAAGCGGCCCAGGTGGCGGACGGCGTTGGACGGTTGGGATCGTGGCGGGGGCGCTGCGGCCATCGGGAGGCTCTCTAGGTTGGTGCCGATTGGACACAAGCCGCCGGCCTGCAATGCGGCGAACAAGCGCGGCATGACAGCACTGTTCAGCGCTGCGGGCTGCGGCGCGAACCTTGGCCCTTTGTGCGAAAATCTCCACAGGGCGCTGCCAGCGCCTCCGTCATGTCATGCCGGCCCAGCAGAGCCCCAAGGAACAACGATGAGCAGCGAACTGATCAAGCACACCACCGATGCCACGTTTGAAGCCGATGTGCTGAAGTCGGAAGCACTGGTGCTGGTCGACTACTGGGCCGAGTGGTGCGGCCCCTGCAAGATGATTGCCCCGATCCTGGACGAAACCGCCAAGGAACTGGCCCCGCGCCTGCAGATCGCCAAGATGAACGTTGACGAAAACCGCGAGATCCCGGCCAAGTTCGGCATCCGCGGCATTCCGACGCTGATGCTGTTCAAGGACGGGCAGCTTGCCGCCACCAAGGTTGGCGCCTTGTCCAAAGCGCAGTTGTCGGCCTTCATCGCGCCGCACCTATAATCTTTATTGAACTGGGGCTGGCGCGACCAAAAGCGCGCCGCTTCACGCCACACCGGCGCCACACCGGCGCCAGACCCGTGCCACCCCGCCTGCCGGACAAATCCCGGTCCAGTGCGAGGCCCGGACCGCCCTTGATCCCGCGTCTTGTTGTTTTACCCTGCCCCGGCAGGAGATGTCCCAACGGCTCAGGCACTCTGTGCCGCCGTTCCTGGCCCGTCACGGGCACCAGGTCAGCAGCAGCAGTTCTGCAGACTTCAGTGCCCATGACCGTCGCCACCCGTCCCGAAACGCTCAGGGCGGCAAGCTGACCCCCACCCCTCGGTTGAACCCCCAAATGCATCTCTCAGAACTGAAGGCGCTCCACGTCTCCGCACTCATCACGATGGGCGAGGAGCTGGAGATCGACAACGTCGCCCGCCTGCGCAAGCAGGAGCTGATGTTCGCCATCATGAAAAAGCGCGCCCGGGCCGGCGAGCAGGTGTTTGGCGACGGCGTGCTGGAGGTGCTGCCCGACGGCTTCGGCTTCTTGCGCTCGATCGAGGCCAGCTACATGGCCTCGACCGACGACATCTACCTGTCGCCCAGCCAGATCCGCCGCTTCAACCTGCACACCGGCGACATGATCGAAGGTGAAGTCCGGGTGCCCAAGGACGGTGAACGCTACTTTGCGCTGGTCAAGGTCGACCGCGTCAACGACGTGACGCCCGAGGAGAGCAAGCACAAGATCATGTTCGAGAACCTGACGCCACTCTTCCCGAAAGAGGTGTTCAAGCTCGAGCGTGATGCCTACAAGGGCGAAGAAAACATTACCAGCCGCATCATCGACCTGGTGGCACCCATCGGCAAAGGCCAGCGCGCCTTGCTGGTGGCCCAGCCCAAGACCGGCAAGACGGTGATGATGCAGCACATCGCCCACGCACTGGTGGCCAACCACCCCGACATCCACATGATCGTGCTGCTGGTCGACGAGCGGCCCGAAGAAGTGACCGAGATGCAGCGCACCGTGCGCGGCGAGGTCATCTCGTCGACCTTCGACGAGCCTGCGGCCCGCCACGTGCAGGTGGCCGAGATGGTGATCGAGCGCGCCAAGCGCCTGGTCGAGATGGGCAAGGACGTGGTGATCCTGCTCGACTCGATCACCCGGCTGGCACGCGCCTACAACAACGTGCTGCCGTCGTCGGGCAAGGTGCTGACCGGCGGTGTGGACGCCAACGCGCTGCAGCGGCCCAAGCGCTTTTTTGGTGCAGCCCGCAATGTCGAAGAAGGCGGCTCGCTGACCATCATCGGCACCGCGCTGATCGACACCGGGTCGCGCATGGACGAGGTGATCTACGAAGAGTTCAAGGGCACCGGCAACTGCGAGATCCACCTCGACCGCCGCATGGCCGAGAAGCGCGTCTACCCGTCGATCCTGATCAACAAGAGCGGCACCCGGCGCGAAGAGCTGTTGCTCAAACCCGAGATCCTTCAAAAGACCTGGATCCTGCGCAAGCTGCTCTACAACATGGACGAGATCGAGGCGATGGAGTTCATGCTGGACAAGATGAAGTCGAGCAAGAACAACCTCGACTTCTTCGACATGATGCGGCGTGGCGGTTAAGCCCTTGCTTTGACGCTACAATCCTAGGTTTTGCGCTTGCGGCAAGTGCGTGGCAATAGGGCTGCGTGGCTCCCGACAGCAAGCTGCTGGCAAGAATGTTTCACAAAAGCGTTTTAAAAACGCGTTTTAAAAACGCGTTTTAAAAACGCGTTTCAAAAACGCGTTCCACAAACCTTGCCAGCAAAACGCGCCACCAGACAGAAGGTCTACCCATGAAAACAGGCATTCACCCCAACTACCGCGACGTTTGCTTCGTGGACTTGTCCAACGGCTTCAAGTTCGTCACCCGATCGACGGTGAACTCGAAGGAAATGACCACGATGGAAGACGGCCGCAGCCTGCCGCTGATCAAGCTGGAAACCACCAGCGAAACCCATCCGTTCTACACCGGCACGCAAAAGAGCATCGACAGCCTGGGCGGTCGGGTCGAGAAGTTCCGCAACAAGTTTGCCAGCCTCGGCATCAACAAGAAGGCCGCCGCGCCCGACGCCGCAGCGCCTGCCGCCGAGTAAGGCCCGAAACGCGCCGGTCCACCGGCGCCAGCGACCAAGGGCAGCCCAGGCTGCCCTTTTTCATGCCCCCTATGATCTGCCGGTGACCCCCAACCCTGCCCTGGTGACCCAAGCTGCCGCGCAGCGCCTGCCCCGTCTGGCGTTGTTGCTGTTCTGCGCCGCTTACGTGCTGCCGGGCGTGATCGGCCGCGATCCCTGGCGCGGCGCCGACCTCAACGCCTTTGGCCAGATGCTGGCCATTGCCGAAGGCCGCGCGCCCTGGCTGGCGCCGGCGCTGGGCGGGGTGTCGACCGGCGCGGCACTGCTGCCGCACTGGATCGGCGCCGGCGCCATCATGGCCACCCAAGGCCTGCTGGACCCGGCACTGGCGGCCCGTCTGCCGTTTGCCCTGCTGCTGGTGCTGGCGCTGGTGGCCGTGTGGTACGCCACCTTCTACCTCGCCCGCAGTGATGCCGCCCAGCCCCTGCCGCTGGCGTTTGGCGGCGAGGCTGCGCCTGTGGATTACGCCCGGGCGATTGCCGACGGCGCGCTGCTGGCGGTGATCGCCACGCTGGGCCTGCTGCAACTGGGTCATGAGACCACGCCCGAACTGGCGCAGCTGGCGGCGCTGGCGTGCCTGCAATGGGCGGCTGCGGCGGCCAGTCACCGCAGCGGGCCCGCGCGGATCGGCGTCTTGCTGTCCTTGCCGCTGCTGGCGGCGTGCGGCGCACCGGCGATGGCCATTGCATGGGGGGTGCTGGGGCTGTTGCTGTGCCTGCGCAGCAGCAAGCCTGAATTGAAAGCACTCGTCCCCTGGCTGGCAGCGGCAACCGTGGCCGCCGCCGTGCTGGCCTGGGCCACCGGCAGCTGGGCCTGGCGCATGGCGCACGGCCTGGACATCACGGCACTAAGCCGGCTCTGGCTCTGGTTTTTGTGGCCGGCCTGGCCTCTGGCGCTGTGGACGGTCTGGTGCTGGCGTCGCCAGCTAGGGCAGCGCCATCTGGCCATACCGCTGCTGGGGCTTGCGGTGTCGCTGGTGGCCAGCGTGGCGATGGGCGGGTCCGACCGGGCGCTGCTGCTGGGGGTGCCGGGTGTCGCGGTGCTGGCCGGGTTTGCGCTGCCCACCTTGCGGCGCGGTGCCACCGCGGCGGTCGACTGGTTTTCGGTCTTTTTCTTCACCCTGTGCGCGCTGATCGTCTGGGTGTTTTACGTCGCGATGCAAACCGGCGAGCCCGCTGCCGCGCTCGCCACGGTGCAACGCCTGGCGCCTGGGTTCCGGCCGTCGTTGTCGCCTTTGGAGTTGGGCCTGGCGGTGGCCGCCACGCTGGCTTGGGCGGGGTTGGTGCGCTGGCGCACCCGGCGCCACCGCCCGGTGATCTGGAAAAGCCTGGTGCTGCCTGCTGGCGGCGTGGCCTTGAGCTGGTTGCTGCTGATGACGCTCTGGTTGCCCTTGCTGGACTATGCCCGCAGCAACCGCCCGCTGGCCGAGCGTTTGGCCCGCCACTTGCCGGCACAGGCCTGCGTGGCTGCGCCCGAGGCGCCGTGGTCGCTGGTGGCGGCGCTGGAGTTTCACGCCAGGCGCCAGGTCGACGCCCGGGCCCAGGCGGCGACCGGAGATTGCGGGTTTTTGGTGCAGGTCTACACCGAGCGGGGTCCGGGCGCAGCCCGCAGCGCGGCTACCGCGATCGCCCTGCGCCAACAGGGCTGGACCGAACTGGCACGTGAACGCGGACCCACCGAGCGCAACGAGGTGGTGCAGGTCTACCTGCGCAGCGCACCCGCCACCGCCCTGGCCAGCCTCCGCTAGGCCGCCTAGACCACCTCGACCTGGCGCACCCTGACCCGCACCCGGCCGGCCGGCAGCAACAGCCGGAACCGTGAGCCATGGCCCGGTTCACTCTCGATCTCCAGCGAGCCGCCGTGACGCTGCACCACGTGCTTGACGATGGCCAGCCCCAGGCCGGTGCCACCGGTATCGCGCGAGCGGCTGCCATCCACCCGGTAGAAGCGCTCGGTCAGGCGGGGCAGATGCTCGCGCGCAATGCCCGGCCCGCTGTCTTGCACCTCGATCTCGGCGCTGCCATCGGGCTTGACGACGCAAGTGATCTCGATGTGCCCGCCGGTGGGGGTGTAACGCACTGCGTTGTTGACCAGATTGGCCACTGCGCTGACCAGTTCGGCCTCGCGCCCCGCCAATTCGATCTCGGGCGGATCAACCAGCTTGATCTGGTGGCGCCCGGCCGACAGCGTCAGCCCGTCGTGCAGCACCTGCTGCAGCATGGGCGACACGGCCACCCAGCGGTCGGCCGGCGGCCGGGGGCTGCCCTCGAGTTGGGCCAGCGACAACAGGTCGCACACCAGCAGTTGCATGCGGTCGGTCTGCTGCGCCATCAGTTTGAGCACCCGCGCCCGCTCGGCCTCGGTCAGCGGCAGGCTGGCCATGGTCTCGACAAAACCGGCCAGCACCGTCAGCGGCGTGCGGATCTCGTGCGAAACATTGGCGACGAAGTCCCGCCGCATCGCGTCGGACCGCATGCGCTCGGTCACGTCCTGCGAGATCACCAGCTTCTGGCCGTCGCCATAATTCCGCGCCACCACCTGCAGGTTGCCCTGCCCGCCAGGCGCGACAAAGATCACCGGCTCGCGCCAGGCACCCTCCTGCAGGTAGGCCACGAAGGCCGGCATGCGCACCAGGTTGGTGATCGGCTGCAGCAAGTCGCGCCGCGCGTCCAGGCCCAGGTGGTCGGCAGCCACCGCGCTGCACCAGACGATCTGGTCCTTGTCATCCAGCAGCAGCACGCCGTTGGGCGAGGCTTCGATGGCCGCCAGAAACTCCTCCAGGCGCTGCTGCTCTTGAGCTACCGCCTGGTCCCGAGCGCGCAGCGAACGCTCGACCCGGTAACCCATTTCGCCCCAGAAGCCGGTGTTGCGGGGCGCGTCGGTGCTCATGTCGCCGCGCAACCAGCGCATCAGGCGGGCTGCCCGCAGCACGTCCAGCACCACCGCCAGACCCAGCGCCGCGGCAGCGCCTACGCCGGCACCGATCTCCGGGAAGCCCAGCGCCGCGCCAGCAAGGTGGCCCAGACCGCCCCCCAAGGCAAGCGCCAAGAATACGGCCAGCAAACGCGGCAGAAACCAGACCATCGGCGCGGAGGCTGGGTGGGTGGGCGCCTGCCGCTCAGGCCTGCACGGCGCTGGCGTGCTGGGTCAGGCGGTAGCCGGCACCGCGCACCGTCTCGATCATGCCGGCACACTGCGCCGGCGCCAGCGCCTCGCGCAGCCGCTTGACATGCACGTCCACCGTACGCTCCTCGATGAACACATGGTCGCCCCAGACCCGGTCCAGCAACTGGGCGCGGCTGTGCACACGCTCGGGGTGGGTCATGAAGAAGTGCAGCAGGCGGAACTCGGTCGGGCCCAACTTCAGGTCCACCTCACCCTGGGCCGATGCGCGGCTGACGCGGCGGGTGGACGGGTCGATGCGCAGGCCGGCCACATCGACCACGTCCTCCAGCGCCTCGGGCGCCTTGCGCCGCAGCACGGCGCGGATGCGCGCCATCAGCTCGTTGGTTGAAAACGGCTTGGTCAGGTAGTCGTCGGCCCCGGCGTCCAGCGCGGCCACCTTGTCGGCCTCCTCGCCGCGTGCGGTCAGCATGATGATCGGCAATTCGCGGGTCCGTGCGTCGGCACGCCACTGGCGGGCCAGCGCCAAGCCGGATTGACCAGGCAACATCCAGTCCAGCACCACCAGGTCGGGCAGCTTGGCGTCGATCTCATGGCGGGCGGCTTCCGCGGTGGGCGCGATGACCACCTGGTGCCCGGCGTGACGCAGATTGATCGAGATCAGCTCGGCGATCGCCGGCTCGTCTTCTACCACCACAATCTGGCTCATTGAATAGGGCTCCGGTCCGGGGTGTGCAACTCAGCGCACCAGGTGCTCGACCATGTCCACCGCGTTGTGGCGCACATCGGTGCCCTTGACGATGTAGATGATCTGCTCGGCCAGGTTCTTGGCATGGTCGCCCACCCGCTCGATCGCCTTGGCCACAAAAACCAGGTCGATGGCCGACGAAATGGTGCGCGGGTCTTCCATCATGTAGGTGATCAGCTTGCGCATCAGCCCGTCGAACTCCTGGTCGATCTGGTCGTCGTGGCGCAGCACCTCCACCGCCGCCTCGACATCGAGCCTGGCAAAGGCGTCCAGCGCCTTGCGCAGCTGTTTGATGGCCAGCTCGGACTCATAGGACAGATCGGCCACCGGCAGGCGCAGGCGGCTGAACACGCCCGAGTTGAGCAAACGCTGCACCGTGCGGGCAATGCGTGCCGCCTCGTCGCCGATGCGCTCGAGGTTGGCGATCGTCTTGGACACCGCGATCAGCAGGCGAAGATCACGTGCGGTGGGCTGGCGGCGGGCGATGATGGACGACAGATCGCGGTCGATCTCCATCTCCATCATGTTGACGCGCTCTTCGTCCTTGAGCACCTGGGTGGCGATCTCGGCGTCGAAGATGGACAGCGCATACACCGCCTGCGCCACCTGGACCTCGACCAGCCCGCCCATCTCGAGCACGCGGGTGGAGATGCCTGAGAGCTCGTTGTCGAACTGGGTCGAGAGATGCTTGTCCGTCATGGGGTGCTTTCCGTTGATCAACCAAACCGGCCGGTGATGTAGTCTTCGGTGTCCTTGCGCTTGGGCTTGGTGAAGACCTCGGACGTGTTTCCGAACTCGATCAGGTCGCCCAGGTACATGTAGGCGGTGAAGTCCGAGCAGCGTGCCGCCTGCTGCATGTTGTGGGTGACGATCAGCACGGTGTAGTCGGCTTTGAGCTCGTGGATCAGCTCCTCGATCTTGCCGGTGGAGATCGGGTCCAGCGCCGAGCAGGGCTCGTCGAGCAGCAACACCTCGGGCTTGATCGCGATGCCGCGGGCGATGCACAGCCGCTGCTGCTGGCCACCCGACAGCCCCGAGCCGCTCTGGTCGAGCTTGTCCTTGACCTCGTTCCAAAGGGCGGCCTTGCGCAACGCCCACTCCACCCGCTCGTCCATCTCGGCGCGCGGCAGGGACTCGAACAGCTTCACACCGAAGGCGATGTTGTCGTAGATCGACATCGGGAACGGCGTGGGCTTCTGGAACACCATGCCGATCTTGGCGCGGATCAGGCTGACGTCGAGCTTCTTGTTCAGGATGTTCTCGCCGTCGAGCAAGATCTCGCCCTCGGCGCGCTGCTCGGGGTAGAGCTCGAACATGCGGTTGAAGGTGCGCAGCAGGGTGCTCTTGCCGCAGCCCGACGGACCGATGAAGGCGGTGACCTTGTTGGCCGGCAGCTCCAGATTGATTTTTTTGAGCGCGTGGAAGCCGCCATAGTAGAAGTTGAGGTCACGCACCGAGATCTTGAATTTCTCGGTGACCGTGTTGTCGACGCGGGTGTCCATGGGGAGTCCTCGAAAGTTCAGTGCTTGTTGCGGAAGAAGACGCGGGCAGCGATATTGAGTGCCAGCACCCCCAGCGTGATCAGGAACACCCCCGCCCAGGCCAGCTTCTGCCAGTTCTCGTACGGGCTCATCGCAAACTTGAAGATCGTCACCGGCAGACTGGCCATCGGCTTGCTCAGATCACTGGTCCAGAACTGGTTGGACAGCGCGGTAAACAGCAGTGGCGCGGTCTCGCCCGAGATCCGGGCAATTGCCAGCAACACGCCGGTGATGACACCCGCCCGCGCCGCCTTGAGCGTGACCGACGAGATCACGATCCACTTGGGCGTGCCCAGCGCGTAGGCTGCCTCGCGCAGCGCGTTGGGGATCAGGCTGAGCATGTTCTCTGTGGTGCGGATGACCACCGGGATCACGATCAGCGCCAGGGCCAGCACGCCGGCAAAGCCCGAAAAACTCTTCAGCTGCGCCACCACCACCGAGTAGATGAACAGGCCGATCACGATCGACGGCGCCGACAACAGGATGTCGTTGATGAAACGGGTGGCTGCCCCCAGCCAGGTCTTCTGACCATATTCCGCCAGGTAGATGCCGGCCATCACACCGATCGGCGTGCCCAGCAGCGTGGCCAGGCCGGCCATCATCACCGAGCCGAAGATCGCATTGGCCAGGCCGCCGATTTCAGCTTGCGGTGGTGGCGTCATCTCGGTGAAGACCGCCAGGCTCAGGCCACCCAGGCCGAGCCGGAAGGTCTCGAACAGGATCCACAGCAGCCAGAACAGGCCGAAGGCCATCGCGCCAATCGCCATCGTCAGCGCGATCACATTGGTGCGTTTGCGGCTGCTGTGCATGGCCAGGCGGCCCGCTTGTTGCGCCGGGGTAAAGGCTTGCAGGGTGGTGCTCATCGGGAAACCTCCGTGCTTCGCACTGCGGTATTTCGCCATTCGGACCGGCTGGGCGGGCTCATGTGCGGGTCCCTTCGCCCTTGCGCAGCTGCGATAGCAGCAGCTTGGACAGTGAGAGCACCACGAAAGTGATGAAAAACAGCACCAGGCCGAGGTAGATCAGCGAGGCCTGGTGCAGGCCCTCGCCGGCCTCGGCAAACTCGTTGGCCAGCGCCGAGGTGATGCTGTTGGCCGCCTGGAACAGCGACAGCGAGTCGAGCTGGTTGAAGTTGCCGATCACGAAGGTGACCGCCATCGTCTCACCCAGCGCCCGGCCCAGCCCCAGCATGATGCCGCCGACCACACCGGCCTTGGTATAGGGCAGCACCACCCGCGAGACCACCTCCCAGGTGGTGGCACCCAGGCCGTAGGCCGATTCCTTGAGCATCGGCGGCGTCACCTCGAACACGTCGCGCATCACCGACGCGATGAACGGGATCACCATGATGGCCAGGATGATGCCGGCCGACAGGATGCCGATGCCCACCGGCGGACCGGATACCAGCGCGCCCAGCACCGGCACGCCCTTGAACACCGATTGCAGCGGCTGCTGCACATAGGTGGCCAGGATGGGGCTGAACACCAGCAGACCCCACATGCCGTAGACGATGGACGGCACTGCCGCCAGCAACTCGATGGCAATGCCGAGAGGCCGTTTAAGCCAGCCCGGCGACATCTCGGTCAGGAAGATCGCGATGCCGAAGCTCACCGGCACGGCGATCAGCAGCGCGATGAAGGACGTCATCAGCGTGCCGTAGATCATCACCAGGCCGCCGAACTTCTCCTTCACCGGATCCCAGTCGGTCGACCACAGGAAACCGAGGCCGAACTCCTTGATGGCCGGCGCAGCACCCACCAGTAACGACAGGATGATGCCTACCAGCAGCAGCAGCGTAAGCCAGGCAGCGCCGTGCGCCAGCACCGAAAACAGCGTGTCGGCCCAGGGCGCGACACGGCGGCGTTCAGGTGGCTTGGAAAACGGCGTCGAACGGTCGGCCGGCTTGTAGGGGGTAACAGGGAGGGTAGCGGCCACGGGGGTCTCCACGGTACTGGGGAGGTCACAGGGGGCGGCCAGCGCCGCCCCCCGAGGCGATCACTTGAAGGCGATGGCCTTACCGGCGCCGTCCTTCAAATTGTCGGTCCACGCCTTGCGCACGAGCGCCTTGACCGCGTCGGGCATCGGCACGTATTCCAGATCAGCGGCCATCTTGTCGCCGTTGTTGTAGGCCCACTCGAAGAACTTCAGCGAGTTGCTGGCGTTCACCGGCTTGTCCTGCACCTTGTGCATCATGATGAAGGTAGCGGCCGTGATCGGCCAGGCATCCTTGCCAGGCTGGTCGGTCAGCACCTGGAAGAAAGTCTTGTTCCAGTCAGCGCTGGCGGCGGCGGCCTTGAAGTTCAGGTCATCGGGCGGCACGAAGACGCCGGTCTTGTTCTTCAGCAGCACATAGGACATCTTGTTTTGCTTGGCGTAGGCGTATTCCACGTAGCCGATCGAGTTGGGCAGGCGCTGCACAAAGGCCGAGACGCCTTCATTGCCCTTGCCACCGGCGCCGACCGGCCAGTTCACCGCCGTGCCCTCGCCCACCTTGGCCTTCCACTCCGCATTCACTTTGGACAGGTAGTTGGTGAAGTTGAAGCTGGTACCCGAGCCGTCGGCGCGGCGCACCACAGCGATGTCGGCGGCCGGCAGCGGCACCCCGGCGTTCACGGCGACCAGGGCCGGATCATTCCACTTGGTGATTTTGCCGAGATAGATGTCGCCCAGCAGTTCGCCGGTCAACTTGATCTGGCCCGGGGTGATGCCCGCGATGTTGACCACTGGCACCACGCCGCCGATAACGGTGGGGAACTGGATCAGGCCGTCCTTGGCCAGTTCGTCATCTTGCAAGGGTGCGTCGGAGGCACCGAAGTCGACCGTCTTCGACTTGATCTGCTTCATGCCGGCGCCTGAGCCAACCGATTGGTAGTTGATGCGTGCGCCACTGGCCTTGTTGTAGGCATCGGCCCACTTGGCATAGATCGGCGCGGGGAAAGACGCACCCGCGCCGGTCACGTCCTGGGCCAGGGCCAGCACGGGCACAAAAGCAGAAGCCACCAGCGCGGCACGGAGAAAAATCGAAGTCATGGGCAAGGCCTTTCAGCGTTGGGAGGGCAGTCAATCACCACGCCCGAACTGTAGGCAGCCAATATGACAGCCGCGTGAACGGCTGTCATATTTCAAATTCAAGTCATTCCGGTGTCACAGTCAACGCCTGGCGCCGACACAAATGGCCTGGTCGCCCCGGCGCCGGGCATTCTGCGGCTGAATCGACGCTGGGCACGGTCAACCCACCAGGGCAGCGGCGGCGAGTCGCTCAGCCAACCGCCGACCCTGCGCCGCATCGCGCGCCTCGACCATCACCCGCAGCACCGGCTCGGTGCCCGAGGCCCGGATCAGCACCCGGCCTGAACCGGCCAACTCGGCCTCCACCAGCGCTGTCTCCGCGGTCAAGTGGCTGTTTTGCTGCCAGGTCTTCAAATGGCCCAGACTGGGCAGGCGGACGTTGAGCAGGGTCTGCGGAAACAGGGTGACACCGGCCAGCATGTCGGCCAGTGAGGCCCGGGCACGCTGGGTGGCCTGCAGAACCTGCAGCGCGCTGACAATACCGTCGCCGGTGGTGTGCTTGTCCAGCGCCAGCAAATGGCCAGACCCCTCACCGCCCAGCAGCCAGCCGCGGGCGGCCAGTTCCACCAGCACATAGCGGTCGCCCACCTTGGCGCGCACCAGTTCGATGCCACGCGCCCGGAGCGCCAGTTCAACCGCCATGTTGGTCATCAGTGTGCCCACTGCGCCGGTGATCGCCTGGCCCTGGGCCAGCCTGTCCATCACCATCGCAAACAGCAACTCGTCGCCGTTGAACAGCCGGCCGTTGTGATCGACCAGTTGCAGCCGGTCGGCGTCACCGTCCAGCGCCACGCCGTAGTCGGCACCGTGCTCGGCCACGGCCGCCACCAGCGCCTGCGGCGAGGTGGCGCCAAAGCCGGCATTGATGTTGATGCCGTCAGGCTGGCAGCCGATGGCGATCACCTCGGCGCCCAGCTCATGGAACACATCCGGTGCGACGTGGTAGGCCGCGCCGTGGGCGGCGTCCACCACCACCTTCAGGCCGCGCAGCGACAGGTCCTTGTCGACGGTGCTTTTGCAGAACTCGATGTATCGACCACGGGCGTCGTCCAGCCGCCGCGCCTTGCCCAGCGTGGCCGAATCAACCCATTGCGGGGCTTCAGCCAAGGCGGCTTCTACCGCCTGCTCCCAGTCGTCGGGCAGTTTTTCGCCCTTGGCGGAAAAGAACTTGATGCCGTTGTCCGCGTAGGCGTTGTGCGACGCACTGATGACCACACCCAGGTCCAGCCGCAGCGCCCGGGTCAGGTAGGCCACGCCCGGCGTCGGCAGGGGGCCGGTGAGCAAGGTGTCGACCCCGGCCGACGACAGGCCGGCCTCCAGCGAGGACTCGATCATGTAACCCGAAATACGGGTGTCCTTGCCGATCAGCACCGTCGGGCGCTTGCCGCTGCGGCGCAGCACCCGGCCCACGGCGTGGCCCAGGCGCAGCATGAAATCGGGCGTGATCGGCGCTTGGCCCACGGTGCCGCGGATGCCATCGGTGCCGAAGTATTGTCTGGTCATGGTGTCGGAGCCCTTTTGTACAGCCCGCCATTGTCGTCCGCCAGCAAGCCGGCAGCGGCCCAGACCTTGAGCCCGTCCACCGTGGCTGCAACATCGTGCACACGCAGCACCTGGCCGCCGCGCTGCACACATGCCAGCGCCGCAGCCACACTGGCCATCTGGCGGTCGCCCACGGCACGGCCGGTCAGCAGGCCCAGGGTGGATTTTCGGGACCATCCCAACAGCAATGGCCGGCCCAAGGCCAGCAACTCGGCTTGCCGTTGTAACAACGCCCAGTTGTGCGCGGGCGTCTTGCCAAAGCCGATGCCCGGGTCCAGCGTGATGCGGTCTGGCGACACCCCGGCTGCCTGCACCTGGGTCAGGCGGCGATCCAACCAGGCAACCACCTCGGTCACCACATCGTCGTCGGCGTAGGTGGGTGCGTGCTGCATCACGTCCGGCTCGCCCGGCATGTGCATCAGGCAGACGCCACAGCGCGCATGGTCAGCGACCGCGGCCAGGGCACCCGGACGGCGCAAGGCGCGCACGTCGTTGATGATGTCAACACCCAGCGCCAGCGCCTGCGCAATGATCTCGGGCCGGCTGGTGTCCACCGACACGGGCACACCCAGGGTCACGGCGTGGCGCAGCACCGGCAGCACGCGCGCGGTTTCTTCGGACAAGTCCGGTTGGCTGGCACCGGGACGGGTCGATTCACCACCGATGTCGAGCATGTCGGCGCCCTCGCGCAGCAGCCGCTCGCAGTGCGCCATCGCGGCGCTGGCCTGCGCATGCTGGCCGCCGTCCGAGAACGAATCGGGCGTCGCATTGACGATACCCATCACCTTCGGCCGGCTCAGGTCAATCAGAAATCGGGTGGTCTGCCAAAGCATGGGCTGCGTGGGCTGCGGGGCCTGGGTCGAGTGGGCATGAAAACGGGGCCCGAAGGCCCCGCTGGGTGATGCATCTTGCGCCGGGCGCCGGGATCAGACCACCGTGGCCGGCGCACCGTCGGTGCTGACCGTGCCATTGCCACCCGGGGTGCCGGACGACGGACCCGATCCGCGGGTCCGGTCGTTGGGCGTCCAGTCCTTGGGCGGGCGCGGCGGCTTGCCGGTCATGATGTCCTCGATCTGCTCGGCGTCGATGGTCTCCCACTCGAGCAGCGCCTTGGCCATGATGTGCATCTTGTCCTGGTTGTCCTCGATGTGCTTGCGGGCGATGGCGTACTGCTCGTCGATGATGCGGCGGATCACCAGATCGACCTTGCGCATCGTCTCCTCGGACATGTTGGTCGTCTTGGTCACCGAACGGCCGAGGAACACCTCACCCTCGTTCTCGGCATAGACCATCGGGCCAAGCTCATCGGTCATGCCATAGCGGGTGACCATGTCACGGGCGATCGCAGTGGCACGCTCGAAGTCGTTGGACGCACCGGTGGTCATCTGGTGCATGAACACTTCTTCAGCGATGCGGCCACCAAACAGCACCGAGATGGTCGAGAGCATGCGCTCCTTGTCCAGGCTGTAACGGTCGGTCTCGGGCAATTGCATCGTCACGCCCAAGGCCCGGCCACGCGGGATCACCGTGACCTTGTGCACCGGGTCGGTCTTGGGCATCAAACGCGCCACCAGCGCATGGCCAGCCTCGTGGTAGGCGGTGTTGCGGCGCTCTTCCTCGGGCATCACCATGCTCTTGCGCTCGGGGCCCATCATGATCTTGTCCTTGGCCTTCTCGAAGTCGACCATCTCGACCACCCGCGCACTGCGCCGGGCCGCGAACAAGGCCGATTCGTTGACCAGGTTGGCCAGATCGGCGCCCGAGAAGCCCGGCGTGCCACGCGCCAGGATGTCGGCCCGGATGTCCTGGCCGATCGGCACCTTGCGCATGTGCACGTTGAGGATCTGCTCACGGCCGCGCACGTCGGGCAGCGTGACATAGACCTGGCGATCAAAACGGCCCGGGCGCAGCAGCGCCGGGTCCAGGATGTCGGGCCGGTTGGTGGCCGCCATCACGATCACGCCGACGTTGGTCTCGAAACCGTCCATCTCGACCAGCATCTGGTTGAGCGTCTGCTCGCGCTCGTCGTTGCCGCCACCCAGGCCAGCGCCACGGTGCCGGCCCACCGCATCGATTTCGTCGATGAAGATGATGCAGGGCGAGCTTTTCTTGGCCTGCTCGAACATGTCACGCACCCGCGCCGCACCCACGCCGACAAACATCTCGACGAAGTCAGAGCCCGAGATTGAGAAAAACGGCACCTTGGCCTCACCCGCGATGGCCTTGGCCAGCAGCGTCTTGCCGGTGCCCGGAGGGCCGACCAGCAACACCCCACGCGGGATACGACCGCCTAGTTTCTGGAACTTCTGCGGATCTTTCAGGAAGTCGACCAACTCCTTGACCTCTTCCTTGGCCTCGTCGCAACCGGCGACGTCAGCGAAGGTGGTGGAGTTGTTGGCCTCGTCCAGCATGCGCGCCTTGCTTTTGCCAAAGCTGAACGCACCGCCCTTGCCGCCGCCCTGCATCTGGCGCATGAAGTACACCCAGACGCCGATCAGCAGCAGCATCGGACCCCAGCTGACCAGCAACGAGGGCTCTTCACGCGGCTTGACATCGAACTTGACGCCACTGCTGATCAGGTCGCCCACCAGACCGCGGTCCAGGTAGGTGGCGGTAGACCGGATGCGTTTGTCGTCATTGGTGACGGCCAGGATCTCGGTTCCGCCATTGCCCTCTTGCAGCGTGACGACCTTGATGCGCTTGGCGCGCACCTCTTCTAAAAAGTCGGAATACCCGATCATCGAGCCCGACGACACCCCGCGGTCGAACTGCTTGAACACAGTGAAAAGCACAAGTGCGATCACCAGCCAGACAGCGACCTTCGAGAACCATTGATTGTTCACCGCGGCTCCTTTAGCCAATACCGATTGAGATGGTGGCGCCGGCTGCACCGTTGCAGGTTTGCGCCCATCGTCCACCCAATCTCACGGCAGATGGGGATGATTCTAAACGAGTCAAGCCCCCAGGACAGCTTGAGGGGCTGGCGCTGAAGCGGATGAATTCGGGCTGAATTCGACCCTTCTCAAGCCTGCCGGTAGCGGGCGCAGGCCGCCGCCGGTTTGTGACCTCAACTGGCTTTGAGACCGACCCCGACCAGATAAGTTTCAGCCGATTTGTCGCGCGATGCCTTGGGCTTGATCGGCTTGACCACCCGGAAGTGCTGTTTGAACTGCGTCACCAACTGGCTGTAGCCGCCACCGTGAAACACCTTGGCCACCAGCACGCCATTGGGCTTGAGGTGGCTCTGGGCAAAGTCGAGGGCCAGTTCGATCAGATGCTCGATTCGGGCCGCGTCAGACACCTCGATGCCGGTCAGGTTGGGAGCGAGGTCGGACACCACCACATCCACCAAGCGCCCTGCTACCAATTCATGCAGCTGGGTCAGCACCGCGTCTTCACGGAAATCGCCCTGGATGAATTGCACACCCTCGATAGGCTCCATCGGCAGGATGTCGAGCGCGATGATCGTGCCCAGCAACTCGCCCACCGCCGCGCCGCCGGTGCCGGCCGCCTTGGGCGCAAATCGGCGCCGCAGGTACTGGCTCCAGGCGCCCGGCGCCGAGCCCAGATCGACCACGATTTGCCCGGGCCTGAACAGGCCCAGCGTCTCGTCGATCTCTTTGAGTTTGTAGGCCGCGCGGGCCCGGTAGCCTTCTTTCTTGGCCAGCTTGACGTAGGTGTCATTGGCATGGTCGTTGAGCCAGGCCTTGTTGATCTTCTTGCTTTTGGAATCAATTTTCATGAGCGGGCGATAATAGGGGGATGTCAGCACTTCACTTAACGCCCGCCGAACGCAAAGAAAAGCGTGGCGAAGCCCATCATCTGGACCCTGTCGTCATTATCGGCGGCGAGGGTTTGACCGATGCCATCTTCAAAGAGGCCGATCTCGGCCTCAACGCCCACGGCCTGATCAAGGTGCGGATGTTCTCCGACTCGCGCCCGGACCGAGAGGCCGCCCTGGCCGCCCTGGCCGACAAGCTGGGTGCCGCGCCAGTGCAGCACATCGGCAAGCTGCTGGTGCTGTGGCGGCCGATGCCCGAAAAAGACAAGGTCGCTAAAGCGGGCGGCATGTCGGCACCGCGGGTGGTCAAGATCCTCAAATTCTCCAAGAGCGGCAACCACCGGGCCCAGATCAAGAAGATCACCGTGTTCGGCAACCAGCGGGTGACGGCTGGCGGTGAAATCAAGCGGGTCCGCACCCGCGTCACCAGCGTCAAGAAGAAGGTTCAGGACTGAGCGCTTGATCTCTGCGTGCTGCTTGCGCAGCTCCGCGCCAAGCCAGCACCAGCACCAGCAGCGTCTTGAGGCCAAAAAACGCCAAGCTGACCGCGTGCAATTGGCCAAAGCTCACGGCGCCCTGCCCGGCCCGGGCCGCCGGCAGCAAGGGTTGAATGGCGAAGTAGCCGGCGACGGTGCAGAACACCACACCCAGGATCAACAGCATCTCGGTGTTCAACACCGAGCCTTGGTGATCCTCAGCGGCCCATCGAGCGCGCGCCCGCTCGGCCGACAGCAGCAGGACCGCCAGCACCAGGCTCAGCCAGGCCTCCTGTAGAAAAATGCGGCTGACCACCCGGCCAGCAGTGGGGCCATCCAGTGTCGCAAACGGCGCTGGCGTAGCGATCAAGGCCACACACAGCAGCACGCCGGCCCACAGCGCGGGCAACAAGCGACGCAAGCGCTCGACCACCGGCACGCCAGGCTCAAACGTAGCGCACGTCCACGATGTCGTAACGCTTGACGCCGCCCGGCGCCTGCACCTCGGCCACGTCACCGGCTTCTTTGCCGATCATCGAGCGGGCAATCGGCGAGCTGATCGAGATCAGGCCTTTTTTGAGATCGGCCTCGTCGTCGCCGACGATCTGGTAGGTCACTTCCTGGCCGGTGCTCTCTTCTTCCAGATCGACGGTGGCCCCAAACACTACCCGACCTCCCGCATCCAGCGTGCTCGGGTCGATCACTTGCGCAGCCGCCAGCTTGCTGTCGATCTCGAGAATGCGGCCCTCGATGAAGCCCTGCTTGTCCTTGGCCGCCTCGTACTCGGCGTTCTCAGACAAATCACCCTGGGCGCGCGCCTCGGAGATCGCCCGGATCACGGCATGGCGTTCCACGGTCTTGAGCCGGTGCAGCTCTTCCTTGAGCATTTCAGAACCGCGCTTGGTGACGGGGATGGTGGCCATCGGGGCCTCCTGGGGGCAAAGGGGTCATAAAAAACAAATCCGCCGCGCTGGGCACCCAAAA
>JBBQAH010000223.1:0-3240 GCA_038316145.1 Burkholderiales bacterium | reverse complement strand
GGGTGCTCGGCTTGGATGGCGGGTTGGATGGCGGGTTGGATCGCGGGATATGGGGCGTGTAGGGTGCGGTGGCGGGGTGCGTGGTCGATCAGGCCGCTGCCGGCTGCCGCAGCGCTGCCGGCAGCCGGTGGCCCAGCGTGGCGCGGGCGCGCTGGCGGCGCAGCGCCACGCAGCGCAACAAGGCGTCCAGCAGGTCGTCGCCAGTGGCCAGCTCCAGGACATCCACGCCGGCTTGCGCCAGTTGGTCGCGCAGCCGGGATTCATGCTGCGCGGCCAGGGCCTCAAAACGTTGTCGGAAGCCGGCGTCCTGGGTGTCGACCTGCAACTGCTCGCCGGTTTCGGCGTCTTCTACCGTCAGCAGGCCGATGTCGGGCAGTGCCAGCTCCAGCGGGTCGAACAGCCGCACCGCCAGCACCTCGTGGCGCCGCGCCAGCCGGCCCAACGGCGCCGACCAGCCGGGCGCGCTGATGAAGTCCGACAGCACAAACACCAACGACCGGCGGCGCATCAGCGCTTCGGCACGGGTCAGCAGCGCGGCCAGATCAGTCTGGCGGGCGGCGGCAGCGCCGGGCTTGGCCGCTGCTGCCGGTCTGGCCGGTCTGGCAGACACCGCAGGCGCTGCAGCAGCAGGCGCAGCAGGCACCCGCAGGCGCGACAGCAGTTGCAGCACCTGCAGCCGGCCGGCGCCGGGCGGCAGCACGCTGAGGGGCTGCGGCGTGCCGGGCCGGTACAGCAGCGCGCCCACCCGGTTGCCGTGGCGGGTCAGGATGCGGGCCAGCGCCGCGACAAAACCCTCGGCCAGATCCCGCTTGCTGCGGTCCGCCGAGCCGAAGTCCAGGCTGCCCGACAGGTCCACCAGGAACCAGGCGGTGAGCTCGCGGTCCTCGGTGTACTGGCGCACATGCGGCACCTGCAGGCGGGCGGTGATGTTCCAGTCGATGTGGCGCACATCATCACCGTGCTGGTACTCGCGCAGGTCGGCCAGGTCCAGCCCGGCGCCGCGCCACAGCGTGCGGTGGTCGCCTTGCAGCAGGCCGTCGAGCCGGCGCAACACCGTCCATTCCAGCTGCTGCAGCACCGCCTCCGGCGTGCGCTGCGCTGTGTCGGCGCCAGGCTCAGGCTTGGGGCGCATGCTGCATCGGCTTGGGCGGCAGCGGCAGCCGGGCCATCACCTGGCTGATCAGCGCGTCGGCGCTCAGGCCTTCGGCCAGTGCCTCGTAGCTCAGTACCAGGCGGTGGCGCAGGCAGTCGGCGGCCAGGTCGCCCAGGTCAACGGGCAGCACGTAGCCGCGGCCACGCATGAAGGCCAGCGCCCGCGCCGCCTCCACCAGCGCGATGCTGGCGCGTGGGCTGGCGCCGTAGCTGAGGTACTTGCCCAGCTCGGCCAGGCCGCAGCGCTCGGGCCGGCGCGTCGCGCCCACCAGCTTGACGGCGTACTGGATCAGGCTGGGGTCTACATACACCTCGCGGCAGGCTTGCTGCAACCCGGCCAGCTGCGCCGTGCTGGCCACCGGATTGGCTGCCAGCGGCGGGCCGATGACGCGTTCGACGATGACAAACTCCTCCTCGTCGCTGGGGTAGTCCACCAGCACCTTCATCATGAAGCGGTCCACCTGCGCCTCGGGCAGCGGGTAGGTGCCTTCGGTCTCGATCGGGTTTTGCGTCGCCATCACGACAAACGGCGACGGCACCCGGTGCGACTCGCCGGCAATCGTCACCTGGCGCTCCTGCATCACCTCCAGCAGCGCGCTCTGCACCTTGGCGGGTGCGCGGTTGATCTCGTCGGCCAGCAGCAGGTTGGCAAATACCGGGCCCAGCGTGGTGCCGAACTCACCCGTCTTCTGGTTGTAGATGCGGGTGCCCACCAGGTCGGCCGGCACCAGGTCGGGGGTGAACTGGATGCGTTTGTAGCTGCCGCGCAACGTGGCGGCCAGCGTGCGCACCGTCAGGGTCTTGGCCAGGCCCGGCACACCCTCGACCAGCAGATGGCCCTGGGCCAGCAGGGCCACCATCACCCGCTCCAGAAAGCGGTCCTGGCCAACGACCACACGCTTGACCTCGTAGAGGATGCGTTCGAGCAACTGGGTGGTTTCTGGCGCGATCGGGGCTGGGGTGTTCATGCGGGGCGGTGGTGTCGTGAGGGTGGTGGGTGAGAGTGGGCAGGCCAGGTCAGAACGGCGGCATGCCGACCGCCGCGGCCGCGTTTTCGATCGGCACCGCAAAGCCGATGCCGATGAAGGTGCGCTGGCGGTTGGGGTTCATGATCGCCGCGACGATGCCCACCACATGGCCGTCCATCGTGACCAGCGGCCCGCCCGAGTTGCCGGGGTTGGCGGCGGCGTCGAACTGGATCAGGTTCGTCAGGCTGCGCTGGCCGTCGGGCGCGCGGAACTCGCGCTTCAGTCCCGACACCACCCCCACCGACGCCGACGGCCCGATGCCAAACGGAAACCCCACCGCCATCACCGCCTCGCCCGGGCCCAAGCCCGCGGTGGAGCGCAGCGTGGCGGCGTGCAGGTCGTCCGGGATGGTGTGGGCCTGCAGCACGGCCAGGTCGTTTTCGGGCTGGCGGTTGACGATATGGGCCTCGCTCTCGCTACCGTCGGCAAAGGTCACGCGGATCCGGGCTGCGCCTTCGACCACATGCAGGCTGGTCAGGATCAGGCCCTTGTCGACGACGACCACCCCGCTGCCCACGCTGCGGCCCTCGCGGTTGCCGGGGTCGGTGGCATCGTCGTCGGGGGCTTGCCCCGGGGGCCTGGTCCGCGCCGCACGGCTTTCGGTTGCCGGGTCGGCGGCAGGTCGCTGCTTGCCGCCGGGTGGGCTGGTGTCCGTTGCCGGATCACCCACCACCCGCACCACCGACGGCAGGATCGCCTCGTACGCGGCCACGCCGGCCGAGGCCAGCGGCTGCTTGGCGATCAACTCACGCAGCGCGGCATCGATCTGCGCGATGGTCAGCGGCGGCTGCACCCGGGCAGTCCAGGCCGGCCAGCCTGCCACCCCCATGCCCGCCAGCAGGGCGATGCCCGCCAGCAGGCGTTGGTGGCGGCGCCAGCCCGCGGCAGGATGCCCGGCAAGACGCACCGCCACGCGGCTGCTGAGCGGTGAGGGAACGCTGGGATCGGTGCCTGGGGCGACTGGCGCGGGCTTGTCAGGGTCGGGCGCGCCGGTTGGCATCGCAGCAGGCTTGGCCGGGCGCTGGGGAGATCGGCTGTAAAGCGGGTTGCGGGCCATGGT
>JBBQAH010000518.1:0-2091 GCA_038316145.1 Burkholderiales bacterium | reverse complement strand
ACGAGCCCATGGTGGAGGTCGACTCGTTCACCGCGCTGATCGGCGCCGCGCAGGCCAACGTGATCGAGTTCCACACCTGGAACGCGACGACGCGCGATCCGGGCCACCCGGACCGGATCGTGTTCGATCTCGATCCGGGCGAAGGCGTCGCCTGGTCGAAGATGCAACAGGGCGCCGAGCTGATGCGTTCGCTGCTCGAGCAGCTGGGCCTCGCCAGCTTCCTGAAGACGAGCGGGGGCAAGGGCCTGCACGTCGTCGTGCCGATCGTTCCGAAGGAAGACTGGGACACCGTCAAGGAGCTCTCCAAGCGCATCGTCGAACACATGGCCGAGACGATCCCGGATCGCTTCGTCGCCAAGAGCGGGCCGAAGAACCGCATCGGCAAGGTCTTCGTCGACTACCTTCGCAACGGCTTCGGCGCGACCACGGCGTGCGCCTGGTCGGCGCGCGCCCGGCCCGGGCTCGGCGTCTCGGTCACCTGCGAATGGGACGAGCTCGGCGCGATCACGCGCGGCGACCACTGGACGATCCGCGACGTGCGCGAGCGCATCGAGGAGCGCGGCGATGCCTGGCGCGATTACGCGAAGACGCGCCAGACGATCGCCAAGGCGATGAAGGCGATCGGCGTCGAGCGCGCTGCCGCTTGAGCGGCGCCGCGTCAGATCGCGCCGACGCTTCCCGTCACCGGCAGGACGATGCCGGTGATGTAGCCGGCGCACACCGGCGAGGCGAGGAAGACGTACGCCGGCGAGAGCTCCTCCGGCTGCGCCGGCCGCTTCATCTCGGTGTCGGCGCCGAACTCGGCGACCTTCTCCGGCGGCGAATCGGCCGGGTTGAGCGGCGTCCACACCGGCCCGGGCGCGACCGCATTGACGCGGATTCCCTTGTCGATGAGGTTCTTCGCGAGCGACTTCGTGAACGCGTGGATCGCTCCCTTGGTCGCCGAGTAATCGAGCAGCCTGGCGCTGCCCTCGAGCCCCGTGACCGAGCCGGTGTTGATGATCGAGGCGCCTTCCTTCAGGTGCGGCAGCGCCGCCTGCGCCATGTGGAAGTAGCCGAAGAGGTTGGTGCGGAAGGTCTCCTCGAGGCGCTCGTCGGTGATGTCCTCGAGCGAGTCGGCGTGCTCCTGGAAGGCGGCGTTGTTGACGAGCACGTCGAGCCGGCCGAAGGCATCGATGGTCTTGGCGACGACCTTCTGCGCGAACTTCGTTTTCTTGACGTCGCCGGCGACGAGCAGGCAGCGCCTGCCCTCGGCCTCGACGCAGCGCTTCGTCTCGGCGGCATCGTCGTGCTCGTCGAGGTAGGCGACGGTCACGTCGGCGCCCTCGCGCGCGAACAGGACGGCGACGGCGCGGCCGATCCCGGAATCGGCGCCGGTCACGATGGCGGCGAAGCCTTCGAGCTTGCCGCTGCCGCGGTAGTCGGGCGCCATGAACTGCGGCGCGAGCGCGAGATCGGCCTCGTGACCGGGCTTGGCCAGGTGCTGCGCCGGGAGCTTCTCGGGCTGGCGCCGCGCACCGGCTTGCACCGCGCCCTTCTTCTTCTCGCTTTTCTTCGCTTGCGCCTTGTCGCGCTGGTCCTGCCCGGCCTGGATGCGGCGCTGACGGCGCGCCGTCGATTCGGCCGCTTGCGATTCGCCGGCCGATGCGCCGGCCGACTTGCCGCTGCCGTTCTTGCCGCGCGTGCTCATCGCCGCGCCGCCGGGCGAAGGGCAAGGGAGGCGGCGGTCTGTTCGTCGTTCATGGCATCACCGGTCGTGCAGGTCATCCTTCGCGGCAATGGATGTGCCCGAGCGCGGACACTGGCCTGCCTCGCTCGCCGATCGTCGCGCCTCGGAATCGCTGCGTCCTTGCGCGGTGCCGGGCAGTCACAATCGGCGCGATGAGCGACCCGCTCCACCTCGTCGACACGACGATGTTCTGGAGTCCGACCGGCGGCGGTGTGCGCCGCTACCTGCAGACCAAGCACGAGTGGCTGCGCGCCCAGCCGCGCTGGCGCCATTCGATCGCGGTGCCGCGAGTTGCCGGCAGCGACGGCGCCACGGCCGCACTGCCGTCAATTCCCCTGCCCGGCAGCGGCGGCTATCGCCTG
>JBBQAH010000498.1:0-1728 GCA_038316145.1 Burkholderiales bacterium | reverse complement strand
AAAAGCAATTTAAAGCTTAGAAGATACTATAGGCGCGTCAAAAATATGAACTAAACTGAATTAAAAGATATTAACCTAAAATTCAGTTTTAGCAAAAAATATTGCATGAATTTTTCATAAAAAGAAATTTAAAAAAAAAGAAAAAAAATAATATAAAAAAAGAATAAAAATATAACTATTACAAAAATTGATTAGGAATCTTCAATTCTAATAAAAAAAAAGTTTTTTAGTAAATTTTTGCACAAATTTAAATCAGGTGTATTTAAATCTTGGTAAATCACTAAATCAATTGGAAATTGGTGTAAGAACTGGCGACATCCTATCTCTATGTTTATTATTTTTAACAGGTAAAAAATTTTTCAATTTGCTCAAGCATATTGTATAAGTCAAATACCATTATAAGCTCAAGGATGGACACTAGGATATATTTTTTTATAGAAAATACAACTAATTATTGGCTGATCTACAAATTAAAGTATTAATGATTATAAATATTATTATTTTCCTGACTTTAATTCGATAATAATTATGCATAAGAAATATTGTATTACTTATTTCAACATAAATCGGGGTTAGATATTAGAATTGAATCATTAAGTTATATTGTTTTTTTTTATTTACATTTTTACATGCTAGTCTTTTAATTAACTAAACTAAATCATTCTTGCGATCGAATTTACTTACTTTTACCTGAAATATTAGGAAAATACAACGATGCTTTTTGAATTTTATTTTCTGAGCTTAAACTGATCGAATTAGTTGCAAACATTTAGAAGTCTTATCTTGGTATTAATTTTTAGAGAATTTTGTAATACAGTTATTTAAATCTCTGTGACAGTTTTTTAATTTGATTTATCGATAGATAATGACACAATTAGAAATAGTATAAGATGTTATATAAATTACCAACATTCAATTGATGCCAAATAACTTCCAGGTTTATTCAATATTTCTTAGCTATTTTTTATTAAATTAAATCTATTGATTTTATAAACTCTCATTTCATTTGATCATTATTTTTATTTGATCGAACAAAAATTTATATTTTAATATCAGTTACCTTAAAATTTAGTAAGATCTTTGAATTTTGTCGTTTTCTACGCCAGTATTCTGTGATATTTTATCAGATTATTTATTTATTTAGATTATCCGTAACATGATTATGAAGAGAATTTACCTAAAGAATTGGATCTAATTTACTTTAGTACGCCATTTTTTTGTTACTTATATTTTATTCAGACGTTTTTTCTGATTTTTGCATGCTTTTTTTGAAGCACAACTAAGAATTGGACAATCTACATCTTAATGTTTTCTAATTTTGTTTTTGTACGAATTCTGGTGTAAATCCAGCTAAATAAATCTATCAAATAATATGTTATAGTGTTTAACCTACAAATAAAGTGTTTCTTACTCATTAAAAAGTTGTAATTATTAAAGTAATGTACAATTAATTCAAATATAAAGTCAAATATATTAAAGTTAATTAATCAAATATAACAATCGTACTCAATCCTTCGTCCTTATACTTTCCAAGAACAACTTGTTGGGATCTAATACTTAAACCAATAGAGCCCGGGCTCTATTGAGTGGTTTAAGTACAATGATACTGTTAATACTTATAAATATAGATTGTGAGATTATCAACCCCAACCCCAACCCCAACCCCTTTGTTAACAATTATAATGTAAACATTGAAGAAAATATAAATTTTAAATTTATATATTAAAT
>JBBQAH010000255.1:0-1535 GCA_038316145.1 Burkholderiales bacterium | reverse complement strand
TTTTAATCTTTCAACATTTGAGTTTATCGGCCGATTTTCTTGAAAATTGGCTTGGTAATGGAGGATGACAAGGCGCCAATAATACGTCGAATCTGGCACAATCGGCCGGAAACAACAGACCCAGTATCAAGTCAAAATTTTGGATTGGCCACAGATCAGACGTTTATCAATCGATTGTGCCAAAGCCGACGCATGCTTCGCGCATTGTCATCCTCTATCACCATGCCAAATTTGAAGAAAATCGGCCGGTAAACTCAAATGTTACAAGATTTTGATGAGGTCCAGCAAAACATAATTCATATGAATAACTCATATCGCGCGCGTGCAAAACACTTTTCTCTCTCAGGTAAGAGGACTGACTACCCAGGCAGAGTGTGAGAAGAATGAAAAGTGACGCGACCGGGGCGCAAGAGTCATTTAGGAGCAAGTGGAGAAAATGGTTGTATCTGGCCTTAACGGATAAAGAACTCTGCCAACTATATGTATAATATAATTATATATACCTGCATATTTCGGCTCCGAGCAGTGTATTAGGGGACAGAGGATCAGTCTCTTTCCAAAAGAATGTAGACCATCCTTTTCTAAACTTCCCTGAACTTTACCTTAAATGTACGTAGAGCCTACAAGCGGATGCAGGTAGAGGTGGAAAAGACTGGACGCGACTCACGTCAGCCATCCAACATGTACCTGTCATTTAAGGAGTTTGATCAGATGCCGGAAATGCAGGTACAATACAGGAATACACTGACTACACGGGGATGCTACGGGACCTTTCTGCTGAATAAACTGGCCGTACCGGTAGATTGATGGTGTGTGTGCTTGCAGTTCAGTCCTTTTAACGACCGGATATGCCAAGTGTTCAGCACCAAGGGTGACGCACTCACCTTCGAGGACTACCTGGGTAGGTAAATATATGCCAGTTTATACGATGCGTGTTAATACATGTTGATTTAGGCTGGGTTTAACTAATGAAAATGATTCAACTTGTACATATTGACCGCAGCTGTATATTTGTCTCTAGGATCGTTTTTATTTAAAATGAGAATAACCCTGCTTGGCAAGAAGTTGTCCCGGTACATGAGTCATGATCATGACCATACTATATGCAGTCCTTGTTCTGATACGCATGAAACTATTATTTTTTTGCAGACATGGTATCGGTGTTCAGTGAGTCTGCCAGTAAAGCCGTCAAGACTGCTTATGCTTTCAAACTTTATGGTAATGAAAACACGGTCAACAACGTATGTAGGCATTTGAATCTTGCTATATATAACATAATTCGTATTGTCTGTATGTACTGTAATTTATTATTGTTGACGCGTCTAGACTTTGACAATGACGGCCTTTTGGGCAGCGATGATCTGGCTGAGGTACAGTTAATAAAAAACCGTGGAAAGTATAACCGAAGTACAGATGAGTAAACTCTAGTAAAGCGAGTGGCTGGTTGTACGAAAGAGGATGTAATATCGCACCTTGTTAGTCCTCTATTGTTCCCCCATTGTTCTGATGGCTGGTCGGAGGTGACTTTGCACCAG
>JBBQAH010000036.1:0-20928 GCA_038316145.1 Burkholderiales bacterium | reverse complement strand
CCAGTTGACGCCGGTGTTCAGCTTTGTGCCCGGCGCCGGCAACTGGGAGATCGGCATGTGTGTCACGAGCGCCGAAGGCAAGGCGGGTACGCTGAACCTGAACGACTATCTCAGCGGCTGGACCCAGATCACCAACTGACTGAGCGCGGGCACAGCGCCGGTCACCTCAATCAGGCCGCGTCATAGCGGGATTTCAAGCTCAGCCGCAAATCGCGTTTGAGCAGCTTGCCGCTGGGGTTCTTGGGCAGCGCATCCACAAACACCACGCCCTTGGGCGTCTTGAAGTGCGCCAGCTGCGCCGCGCAGTGGGCGATGACCTGGGCTTCGGTCAACTCAGCGCCGGGTTTGCACACCACCACCGCCGTCACCGCCTCGATCCAGCGTGCGTGCGGCAGGCCGATCACCGCTACCTCGCTGATGCCGGCCATGCGGTAGAGCGCTTCTTCAACCTCGCGGCTGGCGACGTTTTCACCGCCGGTCTTGATCATGTCCTTCTTGCGGTCGACCACGCTGAGGTAGCCCTCCGCATCCAGCACACCCAGATCGCCCGAGTGGAACCAGCCGCCCTCGAACGCCGCCGCCGTGCGCTCCAGGTCATGAAAGTAGCCCAGCAGCAGCTGCGGTGAGCGGTGCACGATCTCGCCCACCTCGCCCACTGCCACGTCCTGCATCAAGTCGTCCACCACCCGGGTTTCGACATTGATCGCCGGACGCCCCGCCGAGCCGGGCTTGCGCAACTGGTCTTCGGGTTTCAACACGGTGGCCAGCGGCGCGATCTCGGTCTGGCCGTAAAAATTCCACAGCCGCATCTGCGGGATGCGCGCAATCAACTCCTGCATCACCGCCACCGGCATGATCGACGCGCCGTAGTAGCCCTTGCGAAGACTCGACAGGTCGTGCTGCTCGAACAGCGGTGAGCGCAGCAGGCCGATCCAGACCGTGGGCGGCAAAAAGAACTGGCTGATGCGGTGCTTGGCAATCAGCGGCAGCAGGTTCTCGGGCGTGGGCTTGGCGGTGATGATGCTGGTGCTGCCCAGGTAGACGCTGGGGCCGAGAAACACATCCAACTGCGCGCAGTGGTACAGCGGCAACGCATGCAGCACGGTGTCGCCCTCGGCCATCTCGCCCTCGACGATGCAGCTGACGTACTGGTCGATCACCGCGCCGTGCGTCAGCATCGCGCCTTTGGGCAGGCTCTCGGTGCCGCTGGTGTAGACGATCTGCAGCAGGTGATGGCTGTTGAAGTCGGGCTCAGGGCAGGGCTGCGCGGTCAGGTCGGTGGCGGCCAGGGCGTGGAAGTTGAGCAGGTCGGTAGGGGCCTCACCGCCCGATCCTGCGGGGAAGTCGGCCGGCTCCTCGCTGGGCAGCCACAAGAAGCGGTGGATCCGCGTGTCCTTGGCCGCAGCGGCGCGGCCCAGCGCCATCAGCCCGGCATCAACCGCCAGCAGCTTGACCCCGGCATGGCGCAGGATGTAGGCCGCCTCGTCGGCGTTGAGCATGAAGTTGACCGGCACCAGCACCGCACCCAGCCGCGCCAGCGCAAAGCGCAGCGCGGCAAAACCGTGCGAGTTGCGCGCCAGCACACCCACATGCTCACCCTTGGCCACGCCCTGGGCATGCAGGCCGGCGGCCAGGCGGCTGACGACACCGTCAAACTCACGCCAGGTCCAGGCGGTATCGGCGCACAGGATGGCGGGTTTGTGGGGCAGCCGGGCGGCGGTGCGGTGCAGCAGGTCGGACAGGGTCTGGCGGCGGATGGCGGGGTGGTTTTGCATGCGGGTCTCCGATCGGGTTGGTGTGAACCCTAGCGGTAACGTTGGCGGCCGGCTATCCGGGCATCACCGAGTCGACTTGACACGCCGCGGGCAGCGCCCAAACGCAGCACCGCATTTGTCTCAGGACGCCATTTCTCGTCGCAGGGGGGTTTGGTCGAATACTTCTAAATCAATGGCGAGGAGGCATGTACATGACATTTGTCAATTTGGCTCGAATTGCGGCCGTCAGCTCGATTTTTTTGGTGACCGCCCAATCTGCAAGCGCCGCGGCGCTGATGCCGGACTTTGCGAACGTTCCAACCGGCTGGACGACCGATCGCTACGACCCGACGACCTTTGCCGCTGTCGGCAGCTATCAAGGGCGCAGCGATGTCCTGGGCATCGGCATCACATCGGCTGGCAACTTGGCCAACCGCGCGGCGGCCTTTCAGTCTTCGTTCTACAACACGCAGGGCCGCCAGCACGCAGTCTCAGGTGGCACCAACTCCACACTGGACGCAGGCTTGTTCATCGAGAACTCATGGCGCACTGCGACGCCAGGCAATGTTCGTTCAGACATGTGGGGCGTGCTGTCCAACAGCGCACCCACTCCCGCTGTCACCGACTACGGCATCATTGGTTTTACCAACTACGGTGGCGCAGCCCGCTTGCGCGTATTTGACGGCGACGTTGGTGGCTGGGTTGATCTGGCAACGGCGGTGACCTATGGCCAATGGATGGACTTTTCGATTGCGTTCACCGGCACGTCGATGGACTACCTCATCAACGGTACTTCGGTTTACAGCGACACCACGATCGGCGGCAACCAATTCACCGCCGTGATCATGCAGGCCTACAACTTCGCGGACCCGGCAATTCAGGGCGCGGTACCTGCCGACTACACGGCGAACTGGTCCAACGTGCCTTCTGGCTCGACCGTGCCTGAGCCTGGCTCGCTGGCACTGGCCGCGCTGGCCCTGGCGGGTTTGGCAGCAGCGGGCAAGCGCCGCAAAGCCTGAGGCTTTGCCTCACCCTGAAACGGCGACTTCGGTCGCCGTTTTTCATGGCGCCGCTACCGCGCTGCCTCCAGCGCAGCGCACATCCCCGCCCGCCTGCCCCGGTCGTTGCCGCCGCGGGCGAGCGGTGTCGCTGGCAACGGTGGTGAAGGCGGAGAGATGGCCGCCCGTCCTCAGCGCGGAGGACAGCGCCGCGAGCCCCGATTGGCGATCATCCGGACCGACGCGGACCCAAACAAGCCGCCAAGGAGACGCCGATGTTCATCCGCAACTGCTGGTACGTGGTGGCCTGGGAGCATGAGATCCCGGCCGATGGCCTGTTCAACCGCACGGTGATCAACGAGCCGCTGCTGCTGTTCCGCACCGCCGCGGGTGCGGTGGTGGCGCTGGAGGACCGCTGCTGCCACCGGCTGGCGCCGCTCTCCAAGGGCCGCAAAGAGGGCGACTGCGTGCGCTGCGGCTACCACGGGCTCAAATTTGACGCCTCAGGTGTGTGCGTGGAGGTACCGGGGCTCGACACCGTGCCGCCCAAGGCGCGGGTGCGCAGCTACCCGGTGCAGGTCAAAAACCGCTGGGTGTTTGTCTGGATGGGCGACGTGGACAAGGCCGACCCGGCGCTGCTGCCGGACAACTTCAGCTGCGACCACCCGGACTGGAAAAACATCCCCGGCACCATGCACTACGACACGCCCTACCTGCTGATCTGCGACAACCTGCTGGACTTTTCACACCTGTCGTATGTGCATGAAAAAACCCTGGGCGGCAGCAGCGCCATCGCTCAAGCGCGGCCGCTGATCGAGCCGGTGCCGCGCGGCATCCGGGTCACGCGCCGGGTGCCCGACGTGCCACCGCCGCCGTTTTACCTGCGCATGCGGCCTGAGCTGGCCGGCAGCCGGATGGACCGCTGGTTTGTCTACGACTTTGTGCTGCCGGGCACATTGCTGATGCATTCGGGTGGGCGGCCGGCGGGCAGCGCCGAGGGTGACAACCGGGCCGCGATCACCCTGCACAGTTGCCAGACCTTGACGCCCGAGACCGAGACCAGCACGCATTACTTCTTCCAGCAAAGCCATCCGGCGGCGATGGGCGATGCGGCGCTGACCGGCACGCTCTTTGAGAGCCTGATCGCCGCCTTCAACGAGGACCGCGACATGATCAGCGCGCAAGCCGCGATGCTGGCCCGCAGCCCGCAATCGACCATGTTGCCGCTGGCAATGGACGCGGCGCTGCTGCAGTACCGCCGGCTGGTGGACGCGGCGTTGGCGGCTGAATGGCCAGGGGCATAACCGGGCCCGCAGCTCGCGGCGGGGCAGTGCGCAATCACGCCCGGCCACACCCGCCGTCGAGCAGATTCAAGCCGCAGCGCGCAGACGTTCGTGTGGGACGGCGCTGGCTGACACCGGGCGCAATTGGCGGGCTTCCAGCGTTTCCAGGCCAATGGTGCGGCCGTCGAGGCTCATGAACTCCACGACATAGGCGGCGCCCAAATCATGCACATGGACGACCACGCCCACGTCGCCCGGCTCCAGCCCCAGTGCGGGCAGCGGGCAGGCGAGTACCACTTGAGCATGTTCCTGAAACATCCCGATCTCCTGGTGTTGCTAGGCCGGAAAGGCCGTGATCAGCCGAACGCCGTCTGCACCATTGTCGGCCTGCCAGACCGTGCAGACCAGCGGCAAGGGCTCGCGGCCGCTGGGTGTGCGCAGCCCGCCGAGAACGGTGTAGCGGCTGCCATAGGGCGAAACCACCACCTCCTGCACCAACCCGGTCAACGCATGGTCGAGCAAAGCATCCCGCAACGCCTCCCAGCGCACAAGTGCGAAGCCGTAGGCCTCGAAAAACGCCGACTTGCCCCGCCCGTTGATGGGATGCAGCATGTAGCCGTCGATCTTGCTGAGGTCGATGCGGCGCATGGTGGGCAGCTTGGACGGGTGCGTCATGGAGGGCCTGGGCTCAGGGGTTGAGTTGACCGTTCATCGGTTCACTGGGCGGGCTTTGCACTCTCGGTCACGACGCTGGGTGCCGCACGGCCTGGGTTTTGGCCAGCACCAGCGCAAACAGCTCGTTGCGGTGGTGGATGCCGAGCCGGTCGAAAGCCCGGTCGCGGTAGGTCTTGACGGTGGTGGTCGCCAGCTTCAGGTCGGCGGCGATGCCGTCGTGGGTCCAGCCGCGCAAGAGCCGGTCGCAGACTTCACGCTCACGGCGGGTCAGCCCAGCCAGTGCGTAGTCGCCGGGGCCGAGGCCGGGGTTGACCGCGTTGTCCGTCACGGTGTGGGCCTGCCTGTCGGCCGGGCTGTCGCCAATCGCCCTGCCGCCAACCCCTGGCGCTGGCGCCACCAGCGCGAGGTGCCGCGACACCAGGGCCAGCAAGAGCGGGCCGATCTGTTGCAGCGCGTCCCGTTCGTCGTCGCAAAACGCCGGCTGGCTTTGATGTCGGTACAGGTTGATCATCAGCAGGCCGCCGCCACCAGCGCCCTGGGCCAACGACAGTCGCTCGCTCAGGCCGTGGCGGCTGTAGATGCGGCGCCGGTGCTCGGCGCTGAGCTCGCGGGCATGGGCATGGCCCATCATCGCGCGGGCCGGGACGGCCTGCCCCTGCGGGGCCTTGCGCACAGCATCGGCCAGCTCGCCCCGCATCCGTCCCAGCAACCGGTCGTGCAGGTACAGCCCGTCGCGGTAGGCGCCAAATGCCGTGAGGGTGCAGTCATCGGCGCCCAGACAGCCGGTCAGCCGCAGTTGCGGCGGCGCGTCGTCCAGCAAGCGGTAGACCGTCCACCAGCACAGCGGCATCAGCCGGTTGAGCTGCTCGATCACACATTGGCCGAATCGGGCATCGCCGATGCCGCTGACCATGCCGGCAGCGGCCAGGGCCGCCTCGCTGCGGTGCAAGGCCGACGCGCCTTCGATGGGCAGGTATTGCAGGTTCATGGCATGGGCACCGGCTGTAGGCAACACAGGGCGCCGGCCTGTCCTCCCCCCGGAGGACAGACACCGCCCGGCCCTGAACTTAGCCTCCCGACATCGCTGCCGCTGCTGGGGTCTACCCCTGCCGTGCCGCCCAATCCGCCCACCCCGAAGATCCGGAGACCCCGCCATGCCCATCCGCCCACTGCGCCCGCAACACGCCCTGCCCCACCGCAGCCGCCCGTCATACCGTCCGTCGCGCCGCCGCCTGCTGGTGGCGCTGGCCGCAGCCGGCACCCTGCTGGGTGCGGCCGCCGCCCAGGCCGAAATCCATATCGGCGTGATCCTGTCCACCACCGGCCCGGCTGCGTCGCTGGGGGTGCCGGCCGAGATGGCGATCAAGCTCTGGCCGGCCGAGCTGGCAGGCGAAAAGCTGCGTTTGACCCTCCTCAACGATGGCAGTGACCCGACCGGCGCCAGCAAAAACGCCGCCAAGCTGATCACCGAGGACAAGGTGGACGCGATCATCGGCGCGTCGGTCACGCCGCCGTCGCTGGCGGTGGTGGAAGTGGCCGGCCAGGCCCGGGTGCCGGTGATCTCTCTGGCCGGCGGCGGCGCCATCGTGATGCCTCAGGAGGGGGTGCGCAAATGGGCCTTCAAGCTGTCGCCCACCGAGCCGATCTCAGCCACGATGGTGATGGACCATTTGCTGGCGCAAAAGGGCAAGACCATCGCCTTCATCGGCGCGGCCAACAGCTACGGCGAGGGCTTCATCAAGGCCGCCGAGGCGATCGCCACGGCCAAGGGCGTCAGGCTGTTGGCCACCGAGCGCTACAACCCGACCGACCAGAGCGTTACCGCCCAGGTCATCAAGCTGATGGCCACCAACCCGGACGCGGTCTACATCTTCTCGTCCGGCACACCTGGCGCGCTGCCGCATGCCGAGCTGGTCAAGCGCGGCTACAAGGGCCTGATCTACCAGACCCAGGGCGTGGCCAACAACGACTTCTTGCGGGTGGGTGGCAAGGACCTGGAGGGCGGCTACATGACGGTGGCGCCGGTGCTGGTGGCCGAGCAGTTGCCTGAGGGCAACCCGACCAAGAAGGCCGGGCTGGATTTTGTGCAGCGCTTCGAGGCCAGGTACGGTGCCGGCAGCCGCTCGCTGTTTGCCGCCACTGCCTGGGACGCGCTGGGCATGATGCAGGTGGCCGCCCGCGAGGCGCTCAAGAAGGCCAAGCCCGGCACACCCGAGTTCCGCAGTGCGCTGCGGGATGCGCTGGAGGCGCTGCGCGACTACCCCGGCTCGCAAGCCGTCTTCACCATGAGCCCGACCGACCACAACGGCGTGGACGGCCGCAGCCAGGTGATGGTCAAGATCGAAGGCGGGACCTGGAAGTTGCAGCCCTGATCGCCGGGCCGGATAGCGCCGTACCGGCGGGCGGGTCGGACTTTCAGGCCAGCCCGCCCGATTGCATCAAGGCCAGCGTGTCGCGGATCAAATGGCCGGCAATCGAGAAGCGCGGCGGGATGCCCGGCAGCGCGTCGATGGCAAACCATTGCGCGTCCTCGATCTCGTCGGCCTGCGGCACGATCTGGCCGGCGGTCCAGCGCGCGGTATAGGCCACCATCAGGCTGTGCGGAAACGGCCAGCTCTGGCTGCCGAAGTAGCGCAGACCGTGCACCTGCAGGCCCACCTCCTCGGCCACCTCGCGGTGCACGCAGTCTTCCAGTGATTCCCCGGCTTCCACGAACCCCGCCAGCGCGCTGTACATGCCTTTGGCGTAGTGCGGGGATCGCGCCAGCAGCAGCTCACCCGGCCGCCACACCAGCGCCATCATCGCCGGGCTCAGGCGCGGATAGGCGGTGTGCTTGCAGGCCGGACAGATGCGGGCGCGCTCACCCGGCTGCAACGTGGTGGGCGTGCCGCAGACACCGCAGAAGCGGTGGCCGCGGTCCCACTCCAGGATCTGCGCGGCCCGGCCGGCCAAGGCCGCCAGCGCGGGATCAAACCGCATCATCGCCATGCGCAGCGGCGCGCTGACCCAGCCGTCGGGCGCAGCGGGCAGCAGCAAGGCCCAGCAGTCATGGCCGGCCAGCGTGCCCAGGTAGTGGCGGGCGCTGGCCTCGGCCGCCAGCAGAATGGGCGCCAGCGGCTGCAGGCCCGGCTCATCGCCCTCGGGCAGCAACAGCCGGGTGCCGACAAAGGCAAAACACCAGGCCTGCGGCGTGGCCAGCGTGGGCGGATGGATGGCGGGCAGAAACAGCATGCGGGGCACTCGTTGAGGTGGTTTGTGCATCATCGCCGAAGCGGCCCGGCGGTCCGGCGACCGATCAACCCCGCCGCGTGCCGCCGCCCTGGCCGTGCCGGCCTCACACCGCCGGGTGCAAGGCCTGGAAGACCTTCAGCGCCGCAAACGCATCGTTGGCGGCATACAGCAACTGGCTGGCGTTGAGCTGCGGCAGCGCCCAGTTGGAGGTGGTGGTGCGCTTGGATTTGACAAATTTGCGCTCGAACACGATGGCCACCGCTGCCCGCACGCCCACCGCATTGCGGTAGCCGCGGTGGCGAAACTCAAGCCCCAGATCGATCACCGCGCCCAGCGCCACGCCAAACTTGGCCTGCACCTGCGACCGGTCGGACCCCAGCCCGAAACCCACCTTGCGCAGGCTGTGCGACTGCAGCAGCTCGATCAGCAGGTCGCGGCCTTCGGCATGGCGGACCTGGAAGATGAACGCCCGGTCGGGCAGCGCAAACTGCACCACGTGCGGGCCGTCGCTGACCTCACCCGGCGCGAAGGTGGGTTTGGACTCGGTGTCGAAGCCCACCGTACGCGCGGCCAGGATCTCGGCCGCCGCGGCCTCGAACTGCGCCCGAGTCACCGGCACCTCGATCTGCGCCAGCGTCAGGCCGGCAAACACCTCCAGATGGGCGGTTTCGGCTTTGGAAGGGGCGGCTTTGCTCATCGTCGGCGTGCTCATCGAGTGAACCCTAGCCTAGCACCGCCCCACAGCGCGGGCCGCCGTGATAGAACCCCGGATTCCCCTTCGCGCAAGCCTGCCCCCGACGCCCATGCAGATCACCATCGCCCCCGGCGTGCAGCTGTTTGTCGACATCGAAGGCGCCGGCCTGGTGCCCGATGGCGCCTCGATGCGCAAAAAGCCGACCCTGCTGCTGCTGCATGGTGGGCCGGGCTACGACCATTCCGGCTTCAAGCCAGCGTTTTCTCAGCTGGCCGATATCGCCCAGATCGTCTACATCGACCACCGTGGCCACGGCCGCAGCAGCCGCTGCCCGCCCGAGCAGTGGACGCTCGACACCTGGGCCGACGACGTGGTGCGGCTGTGCGACGCGCTGGGCATCATCCGCCCCATCGTGCTGGGCCAGAGCTTTGGCGGCTTCGTGGCGCAGCGCTACATCGCCCGCCACCCCGGTCATGCGGCCAAGGTAATCCTGTCCAGCACCTCGCCGCACCTTGCGCTAGACCGCAAGTTGGCGATGTTCGAGCAACTCGGCGGCCCTGCAGCACGGGCGGCGGCCCAGGCCTTCTGGCAAGCGCCCGCCCCGGCCACCTGGGCGACCTACAACCAGGTCTGCATGCCGCTGTACAACACCCGCCCGGCAGCCGACCCCCAAGCGCGCGGGCGCACGCTGTTCAACGAGCCCATCCTGTTTGCATCGGCCAGCGGCGAGCAGCAGACCATGAACCTGCTGCCCGGCCTGGCGGCTGCGGCCTGCCCGGTGCTGGTGATGGCGGGCGAACAGGACCCGGTCTGCCCGCTGGCCGATGCACTCGACATCGCTGCCGCGCTGCCGCCGCGCCGGATGCAGCTGGCGCGTTTTCAAGGCGCCGGCCACGGCGTTTGGCGCGACCAGCCCGAGGCGGCCTTTGCCCGACTGCGTGCGTTCATCAGCCAGCCCGCCTGACCTCAACCCCCAAGGGATACCCCATGAAAACCTACAACGTCGAAATCCAGAAAGTCAAGTCCATGTCCAACAGCCACGGCGAGGTACACATGCGGGTGGACGCGCTGGTGGCGGCGCAAACCTTTCGCGACAACCCCGACAACGCCGCCGAGCCGCACACCGTGCTCAGCCTGACCGAGGCCAACGCCCGGGTGCTGCTGTTGCTGCTCAAGGCGCAGATTGCCGAGTTCGACAAACGCAAGGCCAAGAGCCGGTTCTGAGCACCACCACACGCCAGGCGTCGTCACATGAACACCCAGAGGGCTTGCGCCGTCCTGGCCCTTGCGCTGTTGAATGCGTGTGCGGCCGGGCCGAGTTTGCCCACGATTCAAAATGCCGAGACCGTGTCGATCCGGGTCACCATGAATGAGACACCCCACGGAACGGTCAATAGTCGAAATGAGGCCATCGGCACAGGCGTTTCCGCTGGCGTCGGCACTGGCTTGGTTGCGGGCGGCTTGTGGGGTCTGGCCTGTGGGCCATTCGCAGTGCTGTGCGTGCCGCTGGGTGCTGCAACGGGCGCCATTGCCGGTTCTGCCGCAGGAGCGGTAGTTGGCATAACCGGGGCGCTCGGCGATGACAAGGTCACGCGGTTGCGGGAGAGATTGGGACGCTTGCAGGCGTCGCATCCGCTTGTCGATGATCTGCAACGCAACGTCAGCTACCGGGCACTCAAGTACTGGAATCTGGGTTCAGCTTCGGCAAGACCCGGCTGGCGCTGGCGCCCGACAGCCCGACCATGGGCGAGGCCGGCTTCCCGGGCGTCGAGGTGCTGAACTGGCAAGGCCTGGTGGGCCCCAAGGGCCTGCCGGCCGAGATCGTGCGCATCCTCAACGCCGCCGGCAACAAGGCGCTGCAAGACCCGGAGCAGCGCGAGCGCATGCTGGCCCAGGGCAACGAGATTGGTGGCGGCACGCCCGAGCAGTTTGCTGCGCTGATCAAGGCCGAGGCGCCGCGCTGGGGCAAGGTGGTCAAGGACGCCAAGATCGAGCCGGAATGACGTCAAACGCCTGACGGTTCGGCAGAGCGCGCCCGCAGGCGCGCAGGGCTGTCCGGCCGCCGGTCAGGGTTTGATCGCCAGGCCCCACGACACGCGGCCGTCGCCCACCGTGCCCAGCACGCCGGCCCGGCCGGTGGCCAGGTCCAACAGGTAGAGCCGGGTGCGGCTCGCGCTGCGCAGCGCGGCCAAAGGCGCGTTGGACAGGTCGGCAATGTCGAACACCGCGCCATCCACCGGCCCGGTGCCCAGCGCCCCGACGGTGCGCAGCTGCCCGGTGTTGGGCGGTACGGCGGGCAGCTCGCCCTCCTTGGCGCCCTGGATCACCAACGTGCCGGCCTCGCTGTCGATCGCGCAGTTGGTGGTCAGCTTGGCATCGTTTTTTTGCAGGTGTAGGCCGCAGCCACCACCCGGGGCGGCTGCCCGGCGCGCACATCGCCTGGCGCGTAAGCGAGCGGCGGGTCGGTGGCCGCTACCGCGCCAGTGTCAGGGTGCAGCCGCAGGTTCATGCCGCTGTCGCTGACGACCCGGATGCGGTCGGCCGCCGGGTTGAAGTCGAAGCCGAAGACCGTACCGGCCAGGGCCACCGGTGTGCCCGTGCCCACCGCCGACAGCTGGCCGGTGCCGGCATCCAGCGTGTACAGGCGCCCGGCCGCCGACAAGGCGTACAGCACACCCCGGGACACCCGGTAGTCGATGCCGACCAGGCGGTCGCCGGCCACCAGGCCCAGCATCGACCGGCGGTGCAGGATGCGCTGCGGCTGGCCGGCGTTGAAGCGGATCAGCTCGGCCGCATCGGTCACCGCGACCACGGTTTCAGCCCGCAGTGGGCCTTCGGGTTGGGTGGGCTGGGTGGGCTGGGTGGGCGTAGAGCAGGCCGACAACCGCCCCACCCGCGCGGCAGAACAGTTGGCGGTAACGGTGGACCACCGAATCCACATCTGCGCGGGGCTGCTCGGCGATGATCTGGTCAAAGTCGGGATTGAGCGCCAGCCAGGGCGCGTCGGTGGTCAAGCCCGCGGGTTTGCCGGCGTGCGGGCTGTCCGGTGTGCCGACCCGCCAAGGCATCGGCGTGCGCGCGCTATCGCGGCCCCTGGCACGGATCGCGGCCATCCTCTCCTCCGCTGGCTGCCCACGCAGCAGCGCCGCCCCCTTCGGCGCGCGACTTCGTTCGACAAAGGCGTATCTGGTTGACGACAATTACCTTGGCCCAGGTCTTCGGCGGCGATGTATCGCCGTACCTCACGGAACTGATGGAGACGCTGTATGGCGTCAAGGCGAAGTGAGCACCGCGATGCGAGCGCCCTACCCGGCCAAGACCCGGGAAGAAATCTCCTGCGCCGCGCCGATCAGCGCCTTCAGGGACTTGCTGATGGGCGCCACCGCCTGTCCGCCCTGCCATTCAAGGTGAGGCACGGTCAGGCTCGCGAGGGCGTGGCCGTGGATGTCGCGAATCGGGCAGCTCATGTTGGTCACGCCGCGAATGAAGTCACTGGGCGCCGACTCGAAACCGGCACGCGCAAGTTCGTCCAACTGGACGGCCAGGGCGCGCGCCTTGGCTGGCGTGACCGGGGGCAACTGCCCCAGCAGCCGCAAGCGCTCCGGCTGCGGCTGGAACGCCAGGAATATCCTGCCCGAGGATGAAGTCAACAGGCCGACCCGTGTGCCCTCGCGCACGCTGAACTCCATCGGCCGGTCGCTGTTGGTCATGGCCACCACCAGCATTTCGGTGCCGTTGCAGACGGCCAGGTGGCAAGACTGCCCCACCTCGCGCGCCAGGGTTTTCATCAATGGCATGGCCTCGGCCGTCAGGCGGCGCGTCACCGGCGTTTTGTGCGCCAGTTCAAACAGGCGCAGAGACAGGGTCATCTTGTCCGTGGCCGGGTGCGTACGGATGTAGCCGCGCCGCTTCAGGCAGTCCACCATCCGAAAGATCTCGCTGCGGTTGCGCTCAAGCCGCAACGCCAGTTCGGTCAAACTGAACCCGTCCGCCTGGTCGGCCAATGCTTCCAGGATGTCCAGCCCCTTGTCCAGTGCAGGAACGGCATAGCCGCTCTCTACAGGGACGGTGTCGGTCAGGCCCTGTGGTGCGGGGTTGGCGGCAGCGTCAGGGCGGGTTCGACGGGGGGGGCGCATGGTTCTTCGCGTGGGTTTGACGCAGCACAATTTTGGAGACCGCCCAGCTCAGCACGGGCCACAACAGTATCAGGCAGGTGCCGGCGGCCAGCCACATGGCGATCGGCCGTGTGAAGAAAACAAACGGGTCGCCGTCCGACTTGATCATCGAGGTGACGAAGTTGGTCTCCAACATCGGGCCCAGCACCAGGCCCAGGATCACCGGGGCCACCGGAAGGCCGTTCTCTTCCATCAGAAAAGCCACCAAGCCGAACGCCACCATCAGGGTCACGCCAAACACCGCGTTGTTCGAGGCAAAGCTGCCGGTGATGCAAAACAGCAGGATCACCGGCATCAGCGCCGCGCGCGAAACCTTCAGCACCTTGGCCGCCACCTTGATGGCCAGCCAGCCCAACGGCAGCATCAACAGGTTGGCCAGGATGAAGACCAGGAAAATAGCGGCGATGTTCTGTGGGTTGTCCGTGAACATGGTCGGGCCCGGGTTCATGTTCTTGAGGTACAGCACGCCGATGGCGATGGCAGTGATCGAGTCGCCGGGTATGCCGAAGACCAGCGCCGGAATCCAGGCGCCAGCCAGCGCCGAGTTGTTGGCCGCACCGGCCTCTACGATGCCTTCTACGTGGCCGGTGCCAAACTTTCCGGTTCGCGCGAAAACTTCTTGCTGGCAGCGTAGCTCAGCCATGCCGCCATGTCCGAACCCGAACCCGGCGCGATGCCGACCACCACGCCGATCAGGTTGCCGCGCAGCAGCGCCCAGCGGTATCGAGACAACAAGCTGCCCATGCCCGCGAAGACATTGCCGATGCGCTGTGTGACCACCTTGAGCGGCGGGTCGGTGTTGACCACGAAGCGCAGCAACTCCGAGATCGCAAACATGCCCACCATCACCGGGATCAGGTCGATGCCGCCCATCAGGTCGGCCACACCCAAGGTGAATCGGGGCTGTGCGGCCGGGTTCTCCATCCCGACACAGGCCACCAGCAAACCCAACAGCAAAGAGATGCCGGCCTTCAACGGCGTGGCGTTGCCGATGAAGATGGCGCTGGCCAGCCCCAGGACGACCAACCAGAAGTATTCGAACGAGGAAAAGCGCAGCGCCACGTCGGCCAGCGTTGGCGCGAACAGGATCATCACCGCTGTGCCGAACAAGCCACCGACTACCGAGAACACCAGCCCTGCACCCAGTGCCAGTTCGGCCTGCCCTTTGCAGGTCATGGCATAGGCTTCATCGGTGTAAGCCGCCGAGGCTGGCGTGCCGGGAATGCGCAGCAACGCACCCGGAATATCGCCCGCAAAGATGGCCATTGCGGACGCGGTGACGATCGCCGCGACCGCCGGCACGGGCGCCATGAAAAAGGTCAAGGGCACCAACAGCGCTGTGGCCATCGTGGCGGTCAAGCCCGGGATGGCGCCAACCGCCAGACCGTAGAGCGCCGAAACAAAGATCACGGCCAGCACGCAGGGGTCAACCAACAGGACGGCCGCTTGCGTCCACGAGGCCAGGCTGATCATGCGGGCGCGCTCACCAGGCCACGCCGCTGAGCAGACCCCAAGGCAAAGGCACCCTCAGGCCCTTGTAGAAGATGCTGTGGATGACCAGAGGGGCCAGCAGGGCCTGGGGTACGACCCGCTGCCAGGGCTGCCTCAGGGCCAGGCCCAGGGCCAGCAGCAAGGCCACGCCGCAAGGGATGAAGCCCATACGGTCTGACAAACCGACATACAACAACATGCTGCCCATGCAGACCACAAAAGCACGACGCTGCGGCGCCAGGCGCAGCCAGGCACCTGGCAATAGCCAGGGCCTGAGCTGCCCTGAGCGCGCGGCGCGCAGCATCAACAAAACGGCACAAAAAGCGAGCAATGAAGCGACCAACTGGGGAAACGCCCCAGGTCCGATGTTTTGCCCGGGCACGGCGTGAAAGCCGCGGCTGGCGATCGGCACTGCCACGGACAAGGCCAGCAGCAGCAGGCCAAGAACGGCATCGCTGAGCTTCACGGCGCAACTGGCTTCTTCAACCCCATGGCTTCGGTCACCGTGTCAAGCCGCTTGGTGCTGGTCGCGGCGTACTGCGCAAAATCAGCGCCCGTCTCCCATGCAGGGCTGAAGCCGCGCTCTTTGAGGAAGCTGCGGAACTCTGCACGCTCATGAACGCGGTTTAGCGCTGCGGTTAGCTGCGCTGCGAGTTGCGGATCCAGCCCCTTGGGCGCCACCACCGCAAACCAACTGGCCATTTGCCAGTCGGTGCCCGTGGCCTCTTTCAGTGTTGGCACGTTCGGGTACAGATCGGACCGTTTGGGCGCCATGATGGCCAGTACACGCAACTTCCCGGCATCGATCAGCGACCTTGCCTCGGTGGCAGAACAGGTGCAGAACTCCACGCCCGAGGCCACCAATTCCTGCAGCGACGCCGAGGCCCCGGCACTGGGCACATAGCGCACATGCGTCGTCTTGATGCCTTCGGCCAGGAGCCAGCCGCCCAGCGCCAGGTGCCAGGCACTGCCCTGCCCGGAGCCTGAAGCCTTGAACTTGCCTTCGGGCGCTTTGCGGATGGCGTCAAGCAGATCGCGCGCATTGCCATAAGGTGCGTCGGTGCGCACGATCACCGCCGCGTCCAGTGCGGCCAGGCGTGCGATCGGGGTGTAGGACTGCGGCGTGATGTCCGCCAGCCCCATGGTCCTGAAGATGGAGATCTCCATCGTGGCCAGCCCCAATGTGTAGCCATCCGGCGCCGCGGCGGCGATGGCACTGTGGCCCACCACGCCCCCGCCGCCTGCCCGGTTGACGACGATGACCGGCTGCTTGAGATCTTGTTCAAGCAACGCGCCGACCATTCGCCCCATGGCATCGGAGCCACCACCGGCGGCCCAGGGGATCAGCAGCGACACCGGCCGAGCCGGGTAGGGTTGCGACGAGGCGGGTAAGGCCACGCAAGTCAGCACGAGCGCTGCGAGGAATCGACGGGTCAGGAAGGGCATGGGTGTCTCCTTGATGCGGTGGGGTGGGTCAAAGTTTGTGGATGTGCAGGCCGCCGTCGATATGAAAGGCGGCACCTGTGCAAAACGGCATCCGTCCCTCGGCAAGCGTGCGTACTGCGCCTGCCACGTCCTCGGGCTCGCCCCAGCGGGCCATGGGCGTCAGGCCGCCGGCAATCCAGCGGTCATACTTCTCTTTGGCCGGCGCCGTCATGCCGGTGCGGATGATCCCGGGTCGGATCTCGTAGGTACACACGCCGGCTTCGCCCAGCCGCAGCGCAAACATGCGCGTCATCATTGACAAGGCCATTTTTGACATGCAGTACTCGGGTCGATCAGGGCCAGCCAGGTAGGCGTTTGCACTGGAAATGGTGACCACGCTGCGGTGTATGCCGGGTGCCGCAGTCAGATCGACCATGCGCCTTGCCACGGCCTGGGTGAGGAAGAACGTGCCGCGCAGGTTGATGCCCATGACACGGTCGTAGCTCTCCGGTGTCACGTCCAGCAAATCGCCGCGCACCTGCACCTGCACGCCGGCGTTGTTCACCAGGCAGTCCAGTGCGCCGTAGGTGTCGAACATGGCATCGACCAGCGAATGGCGCCCGTCGATGTCGGCGATGTCGGCGTGGATGAAGGTGGCACGGCAGCCCGCCGTCAGCCGGTCATGGACTGCACGCTCGTTGTTGTGGTCTTGCACCACGTCCAGCAACAGCAGGTCAAAGCCTGCGCTGGCCAGCGCCAGCGCGATGGCGTGGCCGATGCCACGGCTGGCACCAGTCACGGCGGCAATGGGTGAGCGTGGGGGCGAAGGGATGGGCGGCATGGCGATGTTTTGAGGACCGGTTGATGTGGAAACCGAGGGCCTGTCCGGCGTTGCGCCGTTAGGATTCGGAAAGTATCATTGGCAAACGTGCGTTTTGCATATAAAAGTTTTCCCTAAGCCCATCGCTGTCCGCGGGGGCTCCACTTCTCTTGCAAAGGCCACTCATGAAGTTCATCCGCTACGGCAACGCCGGTGCCGAACGCCCAGGGTTGATCGACGCCCAAGGTGTGCGGCGCGACCTGTCAAGCGTCATAGCCGACATCGATCCACAGACCCTGCCTGGGCTGCGTGACCGTATCGGCGCCGACCTTTCCATCTACCCACTGGCCGACCCTGACGCACGGCTGGGCTGCCCGGTGGCGGGGACCAGCAAGATCGTGGCGGTTGGCCTCAACTACCGCGACCACTGCGAGGAGTGCAACTACCCGATTCCCAGCGAGCCGATCCTCTTCTCGAAAGCCTTGAGTGCCTTGAGCGGACCAAACGATGACGTGATGCTGCCACGGGATTGCACCAAGGCCGATTGGGAGGTGGAGCTGGCCGTGGTCATTGGCCGTCAAGCGCGCTACGTGCCCGTCGGCCAGTCCCGCCACTACATCGCTGGCTATGCCGTGTGCAACGATCTGACCGAACGGGCCTTTCAACTCGAACGTGAAGGGCAATGGTTCAAGGGCAAAGGCTGCGACACCTTCGCGCCGGTGGGGCCTTGGCTCGTCACGCCCGATGAAGTGGGCGACCTGTCCGACATCCCCCTGTGGCTGAACTTGAACGGCCAGCAGATGCAGGACAGCAGCACGCGCCACATGATCTTCGACCCCGAGTACCTGGTGAGCTATATCAGCCAGTTCATGACACTTAACCCGGCCGACATCATCTGCACCGGCACCCCGCCCGGTGTGGGCATGGGCCGCAAGCCGCAGGTTTGGCTGCAGCCCGGCGACGTGATGGAACTCGGCGTGCGAGGGCTGGGCCAGCAACAACAGAAGGTGTTGGCGTGGTCGGCGCGCTGAGCCCACGCCGACGGGCCGCACCACCCGCGTTGCTGCAGGCGTTGTCCGCTTGCCTGGGTGCGCGCTTCACCTTGAATGCCGGCATCTGCGAGCAACATGGACGCGACGAAAGCCACCATGCCCCGAGCGCGCCAGATGGTGTGGCTTTTGTCGAATCGACCGAAGAAGTCGTGTCGGTGGTGCAGGCTTGCGCGCGCCATGGCGTGCCCGTCGTGCCATTCGGGGCGGGCACTTCGCTGGAAGGCCATGTGGCAGCGCTGCATGGCGGGATCAGCGTCGACTGCTCGCGCATGAACCGGGTGCTGAGGGTGTCTGCAGCGGATATGGACGCTACCGTGCAGGCGGGTGTGACCCGCAAAGCCCTGAACGCCGAACTGCGCGACACCGGCCTGTTCTTCCCCATTGACCCAGGCCCAGACGCCACGCTGGGCGGCATGGCCGCGACCCGCGCATCCGGCACCAACGCCGTGCGCTACGGCACCATGCGCGAAGCGGTGCTGGGCCTGACCGTGGTGCTGGCCGATGGCTCGATCGTTCACACCGGCGGCCGGGCCCGCAAGTCATCGGCCGGCTATGACCTGACCCGCTTGTTTGTGGGATCCGAGGGCACGCTGGGCCTCATCACCGAAGTCACCTTGCGGCTGACACCGCAGCCTGAAGCCAGCTCAGTGGCCACCTGCGACTTCGATACCGTAGAGGGAGCGGTCAACAGCGTCATCCAGCTCTTGCAGTCGGGCATGCCGATCGCGCGCATCGAACTGCTGGACCAATTGCAGATGCACGCCATCAACCGCTATTCCAAACTCTCGTACGCTGAGAGACCCACGCTGTTCTTTGAATTTCATGGCAGCGCTGCCAGCGTTCAGGAACAGGCGAAACTGGCCGGCACCATCGCAACGGAGCATGGCGGCGGCGCGTTTTCTTGGGCAACGACCGCTGAACAACGCAGCAAGCTGTGGCAGGCCCGACACGACGCGCTGTACGCAGCCGTGGCGCTGCGGCCTGGCGGCAAGGCGTGGCCCAGCGATGTCTGCGTACCGATTTCTGAGCTGGCGCGCTGCATCGTCGAAACGCAACAAGACCTGGCAACCAGCACATTGCCGTGCCCGATCGTCGGACACGTGGGCGACGGCAACTTTCACGTCATCTTTGTGGTCGATCCCGACCTACCTGCGCAGATGAGCGAGGTGGCGCGCCTGAACGACCGCCTGGTGCGCCGGGCACTGGCCTGCGGTGGCACGTGCACCGGCGAACACGGTATTGGCTGGGGCAAGATGGACTATCTGGCGATGGAACACCCTTCGGCCTTGAAGGCGATGCGGGCCATCAAGCACGCGCTGGACCCGGGTGGCCTGTTCAACCCCGGCAAGATGATGCGTTCGCTGTAAGCGCCGGTTAAAAGAACATCTTCGGAAGCCACAACACCAGCTTGGGCATGTAGGTGATGATCACCAAGCTGCCCAGCAGCGGCAGCAGCCATGGCAGGATGGCCATGGTCGTGCGCTCGAAGCTCAAGCCCGCGACGCGGGCCAGCACGAACAACACCATGCCCATCGGCGGGTGCAGCAACCCGATCATCAGGTTGAGCACCATCACCAGACCGAAGTGCACGGGGTCGACGCCCAACTGCGTGGCGATAGGCAACAGTATTGGAACCAGGATGGTGATGGCCGCCGTAGGTTCCAGAAAGCAACCCACGAACAACATCAGCAGGTTGGCCAGCAGCAGGAAAACCCAGGCCTCCTGGGTGAAGGCCAGTACCCAGGCCGCGATATCGGCGGTAACGCCGGTGGCGGTGAGCATCCAGCCAAAGATCGATGCCGCGGCAACGATGAACAGCACGGTGCTGGTGGTCTCCACGGTATCCAGGCAGACGCGGATGAACATGCGCCAGCTCAAGCTGCGGTACCAGGCAAAACCCAATATCATGGCCCAGACACAGGCGGCGATGGCGCCTTCGGTGGGCGTGAACAGGCCTGTAGTCATGCCGCCGATCAGCAGCACCGGGGTCATGATGGGCAGCACGGCCTCAAACCTGAAGACGCGGTCCAGCAGAAACAAGGTGCACAAGCCGATGAACACCGTGGCCTGCGCTGGTGCGCCCAGCTTGGTGATCGCCAGCCACAGCAGCAGCGGCCAGCCGATCACCACGACCAGTTCGCCCAGCGCCTTGAACAGACGTGTCGACGAGAACTTGATGTCGCCGCCCCATTTGTTCTTGTGGGCGAAATAGGCCACCGTCAGCATCATCAACAAGGCCATCAATACCCCGGGCAGGATGCCGGCCAGGAACAGCGCGCCAACCGACACGTTGGCCATCATCCCGTAGATGACAAAGGGCAGGCTGGGCGGGATGATGGGCCCCAGCGTGGCCGACGCAGCCGTGACGCCAACCGCGAATTCGGTGCTGTAGCCGTGCTCTTTCATGGCCTTGATCTCGATGGTGCCCAGGCCTGCCGCGTCGGCGATGGCGGTGCCACTCATGCCGGCAAAGATCGCCGAACCCAACACGTTCACATGGCCGAGCCCACCCTTCATCCAGCCCACCAAGGCCAGGGCGAAGTTGTAAATGCGGGTGGTGATCCCGGCGTTGTTCATCAGATTGCCGGCCAGGATAAAAAAGGGCACCGCCAGCAGCGGAAAACTGTCGATGCCGCTGACCATGCGATGGATCACAACAAACGGCGGCAGGCCGCCGGTGGCCGCAATATAGGCCAACGAGGCGCCCGCCATGGCAATAGCCACGGGCACGCCACCGCTCATGAAGAGCAGAAAGAAGATCTTCAGCATGGGTGCCCGATCAACGGTCGGCCAGGGTGGATTCGGGTCGCTCCAGAACGCTGTAGCCGCGCTGCCAGTGGATGCGCGCCACCTGCAGCGAACGCCAGGTCATGGCTGCAAAGCCCAGCAAGCACAGTGCGTAGACGATGTTCATCGGTGCGTCGACGACGGTCATGCGCGTACGGTTGCCGATCTTCAGCATCATTTGCACCGTCATCACCACCGCGGCGGCGAAGAAGCCGATCTTCAGCACGTCCACCGCGCGCGACAGCCAGCGGCCAATCACTGCCGGCAAGTGGCGGTAGAAGAAATCGACCTGGATCTGCGTGTTCTTGGCGACACCGATGGTGGCACCCACGAAGACCACGCCGATGAGCATGTAGCGCGCCACTTCCTCGGTCCATGCCGCCGAGTCGTTCAGTACGTAACGGGTAACGAACTGGTAGAAGACCGTCAAGCCCAGCAGCCAGAACAGGCCCAGGGCCAGCCAGCCTTCGGCGATGGTGTCCGACAAGTCCACCGCCTCGTCCTGCATATGGAAGTGGCCCTCGTCGTCGATGATGCCCGGCG
>JBBQAH010000121.1:0-9555 GCA_038316145.1 Burkholderiales bacterium | reverse complement strand
CATGCCGGGCCGGCAGTGGTCGGGCTCGGGCTGCAGGTTGAAGTGGAAGACCTCGGCCTCGCGGAAGAAGGTGCGGCCGACGTTCCAGGTCACGCCCTTGTCGACCACCGGCTGGCCGCAGCCCAGCCGGTCCAGGATCTCGAGCGTGCGCTTGGCGTAACACAGGCCGCGCGAGCCGACGCTGACGGTGTCGTCGTCGTCCAGCAGCACGACCGGCACGCCGTGCTGGGCCAGGTCGATGGCCGCGGCCAGGCCGACCGGGCCGGCACCGATCACCACCACCGGGCGGTGATGCAGCGTGTCGGGCGCGTCCAGCTCGGCCGGCCGGCGGTAGGCATAACGCGGGTAGGTGTAGGTGCTGAGCATGGCCGCTGTGGGTTTGGGTTGGCTGGCGTCAGGCCAGCGCCGGGCCGCTCCCAAGCGGCCTGCGTGCCCCCGCGGGGGGCGGCGTCGGTACCCCGACGCCGGGGGCGCCCTCTCAGGCGGAGCCGGCGCCCAGCTCCTGGGCGTGCATCCAGGCCGCGTGTTTGGGCGCCCGTTTGGTGGCGGCCCATTCGTCGAGCATCGCCCACTTGACCTCGTCGAGCTGCCGGGTCATCTCGGGCGTGGCGGTGTCGGCCGCCAGCTCCAGCCGGTGGCCGTTGGGGTCGAAGAAGTAGATCGACTGGAAGATGGCGTGGTTGGTCGGGCCAAGCACCGCAATGCCGGCTGCCTCCAGCTTGGCCTTGGCGGCCATCAGCTCGTCCAGGCTGCCGACCTTGAAGGCAATGTGCTGGGTCCACTCGGGGGTGTTGGGGTCGCGCCCCATCGTCGGCGAGTTGGGCAACTCGAAAAACGCCAGCACGTTGCCGCCGCCGGCGTCCAGAAACACATGCATGTACGGGTCGGGCGCGTGGGTCGAGGGCACGTGGTCCTCAGCGATGGCGAGCACAAAGTCCATGCCCAGGTGGTCGCGGTACCACTCGACGGTTTTTTTGGCGTCGTGGCAGCGGTAGGCCACGTGGTGGATGCGCTGGATGCTCATGGCGGTCTCCTGGCGGTTGGGGTTTGACAGTGCGGGGACGGCGGGGCGGGTGGCAAGGCCGCGGTCAGGTTTCGAGCGTCTTCCACATCTGCACATCGCGCTCGGCGGTCCAGATGCGCGGGTCGGGGTACCCGGTCACCTCGTCGAAGCAGCGGGTGACATCAAACGGCATGCAGTGCTGGAAGATCACCCAGGCGCCGTACTTGGGCGACAACCGGGCCATCGTGTCTTTGTAGACCGCGTTCAGGTCCTTGCCGGCGGCCACACCGTCCTTGACGCTGTTGTAGACATCGGCGATGAAGTCGCGGGTGCCCTGCAGGCCGGCAGCCACCAGCGCGGGCGTGGTCAACGCGGCGCCGCGGCCGGGCACCAGTTGCGCGGGCTGCAGCGCGGCGATGTTGTCCAGCGTCTGCGGCCAGTCCTTGAAGTAGGCGTCACCGGCGTACGGCGTGGCGTCGAACTCGACCAGGTCGCCCGAGAACAGGATTTTTTGCTGCGGCAGCCAGGCCACGGTGTCGCCCTTGGTGTGGCCGCGGCCGAGTTGCAGCAACTGCACTTCTAGCGAGCCGAGCCACAGCGTCATCTTGCCGGTGAAGGTGATGGTGGGCCAGGTCAGGCCGGGCGGCACGCTCTCGACGTTCTGGAACAAACGGGGGAAGCGGCCGATCTCGCTGGCCTTGTCCTGCTCGCCGCGCTCGACGATCAAGTCGCGGGTGTCGGCGCTGGCGATGATGTGCTCGCAGCCCTCGGCCTTGTAGGCCGATGCGCCCAGCACCCGCACCGCATGGTAGTGCGTCATCAGCACGTATTTGATGGGCAGGTCGGTGACCTCGCGGATGCGGCGGATCACGTCTTGCGCCATCACGGGGGTGGCTTGCGTGTCGAGCACCAGCACCGCGTCGTCGCCAATGATGATGCCGGTGTTCGGGTCGCCCTCGGCGGTGTAGGCGTAGGCGTTGTCAGACAGCTTGGTGAAGCTGACTTGCTTGACGTCCAGATCGGCCTGGCTGGCAAAGGCTTTGCTCACGGGGGGTCTCCAACGGTGTCCAACGGTGTTCAGGGGCGGGCCGCCCGCAGGGGCTGAGCCGGCTGGCAGTATCCGGTTCACGTTAGCTTTTGTCAAACCTATTTGTTTAAAACTAACTTTGGCGAGCGCTGGTGTTGCGCTCGGCAGGGCAGGGGATGTCGCCCGCAGGGTCTGCAGCAGACTGCCTCGGCGCGCCGGCGCCGCACGGACAGTAAACCCACCGTAGCCGCAAGGGCACCCGCTTTGAACATCTTTTCACCTTGCCGGCCCGGGCTTGCTTTGGCCAGCACCGACGCCACGCTGGATTGAGCCGCGGCAGAACCGGGCCAGCCGGCTACGCAGTTGCTGCCGCCGACCCGGCCTCGATGATCTCGAAGCGCAACCCGGCGTGGGCCTGCAGCCGGCGCACCAGCGCCAGGCCCATCGCCGCCCCGGCTGTCCACACGCCACCCGGTGTGGCGCTGCGGTCCACATCCTGCAGCAGGCACAGCGCGGCCTCCGAAATCATCTTGCAGGTCGAGCCGTAACCCGGGTCGCGGTCGCCGGTGACCCGCGCCGCCAGCCGGCGGCCGTCGGCGGTCTGGCCGTCAAAACGCAGGTCGTAGTGGCCGCTGGCGCGGGCGGCCGGCCCGGGGCCGTCGCCCGGCTGTGGCAGCGCAAACCGGCCCAGCAGCGTGCGGCTGGGCGCAAAACCCAGCAAGGCGTTTTGCACCCGGGCGCCACCGGCCAGCAGCCGGGCCGCCCATTGCCCCTTGGCGCCACGGCCGGTCATCAGCTTTTCGTCGTACAAAAAGCCGGTGCCCCAGGGGTGGCCACGCAACGCGTTGGTGCGGTGCACGTTTTTGGTGTTGATCGTGGCCATCACAAACGGCCCGGCCCAGCTTTGGGTGGCCTCGTCAAGGGCGGCCACGTCGCCATCGGGCTGGGCGGGGCCGCGAAACCCCGGCGTCAGTGCAAACGGGTCGGCCATCAGGGCCGCGGTGGCCGGGTCGCGGCCCATCTGCTCGAAGGTGGCCAGCGCGCTGGCCATGGTGCCGCCCGACATGCCGCCTTTCATCGTCTTGACCCGGCCGCGCACCTGCGCCAGCGGTGCGCCAAAGCGCGCCATCGCCTCGGCCTGCAGAAAGACGACGCCCAGATCGAAGGGGATGGAATCGAAGCCGCAGGAAAACACGATGCGCGCGCCGCTGGCCTGGGCCGGCGCGGTCAGTTTGGGGATCATCCTGGCCATCCAGGCCGGCTCGCCGCACAGGTCGACATAGTCGCAGCCGGCTGCTGCGCAGGCCGTGACCAGTGCCTCGCCGTGGCGCTGGTATGGCCCGACGGTGGTGATCACGGCCCGGGTCTGGCCGACCAGCGCGGCCAGCGCAGCAGGGTCGGCAGCATCGGCCTGCAGCAGCGGCAGCGTGGCCGGCGCGCCGATCAGGCTGCGCACCTGCGCCAGCTTGTCCAGGTTGCGCCCGGCCATTGCCCAGCGCAGGGTGCTGTCCGCCCCGCCCACCCCGTAGCTGGTGTGCAGGTACTCGGCCACCAGCCGGCCGGTGAAGCCGGTGGCGCCAAAAACGATCAGGTCATGGGGCTTGGTCATGGCCTATCGTCGCACGGCGCGGGCGTTTGGCCGCTGCGGCGGTGCCGCGTCTGCCTGGCGATCTGGCGGGCAGTTTGGGTCGCGGTTTTGCAGGCAGCACCGCCTGCAGCAGCGCCTCGCAGGCCTCTTGCGTCATGCGGCACGCAACGGGGTAGTGGGTGTCGGCCTCCCAGCAGGCGGCAGCGGCCAGCGCGGGGATGTCGGCGGCTTGCAGCGCCGGCAGGTGGCGCGGGATGCCCAGCGTGCGGTTGAGGGCCTCGACGCCGTCGAGAAACCGGTCGGCCAGCGTGGCCTGCCCGTCATGCAGCACACCCAGGCCGGCACGCACCGCCAGCGCGGCCAGCTTGGGGCCGGTGGCGTCGGCGGCAAAACGCAGCACACCCGGCAACAGGATGGCGTTGGCCAGGCCGTGCGGCGTGTGGTACTTGCCGCCCAACTGGTGGGCGATGGCATGAACATTGCCGACGTTGGCGCGGGTGAAGGCCAGGCCGGCAAAGGTGGACGCCAGCGCCATCTGCTCGCGTGCCTCCAGGTTGCCGCCGTCGCGGCAGGCCAGCGGCAGGTTCTTGAAGATCATGCCCACGGCGGCCAGCGCCATGTGATCGGTATAGGTGGTGGCCCAGCCGCCGATAAAAGCCTCGACCGCGTGGGTCAGCGCGTCCATGCCGGTGGCGGCGGTGATGGCCGGCGGCAGGCCCAGCATCAATTCCGGGTCCAGCGCGGCCAGCGTGGGCACGATGCGGGTGTCGGCAATCACCAGCTTGCTGCCCTCGGCGGGGTCGGACACCACCGCGGCCACCGTCACCTCCGACCCGGTGCCGGCGGTGGTGGGCACGGCGTAGATCGGCGCCGGCGCATGGCTGGCCTTGAAGTAGCCGACCAGATCGCGCGGGTGTTTGCCGTTGGCAGCACACAGCGCGATCACCTTGGCCGCATCGATCACCGACCCGCCGCCCACCGCCACCACTGCGTCGCAGCCCTGGGCGGTGAACAGCGCGATGCCCTGCTCGACGCCGGCAATCGGCGCGTCGGGCGTGACCGCGTCGAACACCAGCACCGGCGTGCCGGCGGCCGCCAGCGCGTCCAGCACGGTCTGGTGCAGGCCCAGCCTGGCCACGTCGGCATCGGTCACCAGCATCACTTTGCGGTGGCCAAAATCGCCCACCGTGCGGCCCAGCCGGCCGGCCGCACCCGGCCCGACCAGCAGCACCGGCTGCGGGATCGGCAGCCGCCGGGTCACCAGGCCGGCCGCACGCTTGAGCCGGGGCAGGGCAATCGAGCGCGCCATGTCGCTGATCAAGTTGGCCATCGGGGTCTCGCTCCATGATTCAAAGCTCCACTCTGCGCCGGATTCCGCATGAAAACCGTGATCAGCATCAGCCTGGGTTCAAGCAGCCAGGATTTCGACTTCGCGACCACCTTCCTGGGCGAGCCGCTGCGGGTGCGGCGCCAAGGCACCGATGGCAACAGCGTCCGGGCACTCCAGCTGCTGCAGCAGGCCGACAAGAACAAGGCAGTGGCCGCCGTCGGCCTGGGGCTGGTGCAAGACAGCCACCTGCCACGCGCACGCCGCACCGTCAAGGCCGACGCCGCCCGGCTGCAACAGGCAGTGACCCGGGTGCCACTGACCACCGGCGCCCGGCTGGGCGAGATTTTTCTTGAATGGTCACTGCGCCACAGCCAGGCCACGCTGGGCCATTACTTCGACAACGCCAAGGTGCTGTTTTTCTCCGGCCTGGGCAACACCAAGCTGGCGATGGCGATGTCGGAGTACACCGAGAACCTGCTGTTTGCCGACCCGCTGTTGCAACTGGGCGTGCCCAAATTGCTGACGTCGATGGACGCGCTGGGCCTGTACGCCATCGGCATGCACCAGGTGTGTGACTGGGTGCCGCCGCGGGTGATGCCGGGCGTGTTGCTCAAACAGTGGACCCACTTTGTGCTGCGCCGGGCGCTGCAGAAGGCCACGGTGGTGGTGGCGCCGGCGCACGAGCTGGACAACTTCGGCATCGAGGAGCTGGCCGGCAAGACGGTGATCACCAGCACCGTCAACGCCGAGCGCCTGGCCGCCTTCAAGGACAAGGGTGTGCACCTGGTGGTGGACGCCGCACCGGTGCTCGACGGGCAGGTGCTGTCGCCCGACCTGCTGGACGCAATGATCGGGGCCACTTATGGCCAAGCCAGCGGCAAGACCAGCGAGGACCTGCACGACGACGACTACCTGGAGGTCATCGGCACGCTGGGCCTGACACCGCAGCTGCTCTACCCCAACGGCTTCAAGCGGGTGAACCGCTTTGCCTTTGTGATCCACCCGCTGTCGCAGGAGTATTTCAAGGTCATCAAGCCGGTCGAGATCTTGTCCCGGGTCTCACCGCCGCTGTTCCTCGACACGCTGGAGAAGGTGCTGGCCTACGCGCCGCCGTTTGTCTACTCCAAGGTGGAGGGCATCCAGTCACCCACCGGCGTCGAGGCCGAGGGCTGGCTGATCTCGGTCGGCGGCACGCCGCGCGAGATCATGCGGCACGGCCCCGAGTTCACCTACCGGCGCCTGCTGGAGGCGTCGCGCCTGGCCAAACGGCTGGGCGCGCAGATCATGGGCCTGGGCGCCTTCACCAAGGTGGTGGGCGATGCCGGTGTCACGGTGGCACGCCGCGCCACGTTGCCGATCACTACCGGCAACAGCTACAGCGCGTCGGGTGCGCTGTGGGCGGCGCACGATGCGATGCTGCGTTTGCGCCTGCTGCCACCGCCCAAAGGCAAGGGCCGGGTCAAGTTCAAGGCGATGGTGGTGGGCGCTACCGGCGCCATCGGGGCGGCCTGCGCCCGGCTGCTGGTGCGCGCCGCCGAGGAGGTGACCCTGGTCTCGCCCGAGACCGCCAAGCTGCTGGCGCTCAAGGCGTCGATCCTGCGCGAGACACCCGACGCCAAAGTGATGCTGTCGGCCCATGCCGACAGCCACATCGCGCAGATGGACATGATCGTCACCGCCACCTCGGGCGCGGGCAAGAAGGTGCTCGACATCATGAAAGTCAAGCCCGGCTGCGTGATCACCGACGTGGCCCGCCCGCTGGACTTGCCACCCGCCGAGGTGGCCAAGCGGCCCGACGTGCTGGTGATCGAGTCGGGCGAGATCCGGCCACCGGGCGCGCTGGTGATGAAAAACATCGGCCTGCCGCCCGGCATCGTCTACGCCTGTCTGGCCGAGACCATCGTGCTGGCGCTGGAGGGCCGCTTCGAGAGCTACACCGTCGGCCGTGCCATCGAGTGGGAGAAGGTGCACGAGATCTACCAACTGGGCCTGAAACACGGCATGCGGCTGGCGGCGATCTCGGGCGTGAACGGGGTGTTCAGCGACGAGGATATTGAGCGGGTGCGGGCGTTGGCGCTGGCGGCGCGGGCGAAGCAGGGCAAACCGGCCACCAAACGGACCACCCGACCCGCCACCCGTCAGGCCTTGAAACCGGCCTCTAAATCCGCCGCCCAATCCGCCGCCCAGTCCGCCGCCCAATCCGCCGCCCAATCCGCCGCCCAGTCCGCCAAACCGACCCGGCGGCCCCGCAAGCTGGCAGCTACCGTGCCGGGCTGACTACTGCAGCAGTGCCAGGTACTCCGGCCGCTTGCCCGCCATGCCCTTGAAGCTGCGCAGCAGGTGCGCCAATTCAGGCTCGGTGATGCCGTACAGCCGCGCCACGGTCCGGTCGTTGTCGGCGCACAGTTGGTCGCGGACCTTGTCGATGACGGGAACGTCCTTCGCCTGAATCTGGAACAACGGCGCCAGCTCGGCAAAGTCGTCCCAACTGGCGGCCAGGCTGAGCAGCAGGGCGTTTTGGGCGAGCTGGCTGAAATCGGCGCTGGCGAGTATCTCGGCGTCGCTGGGTTGGGGCACTGGCAGGCGAAACAAATACGTCTTGTTGGCGTGAATTTGAATCATGAAACGCGCCAACCAGTCCACCGGTACGCTGTTGAACCAAGCCAGCGCAAAGAGAAGGCGCAACTGCGAGGTTGGCCTGATGGTCAGGCTGCCGACATCCCCCAGACAATATTTTTTGGGGATATTGAGGTGCACTGTATTGCCGCCGCCAAAATTTTTGGGCAATAGTGAAAAAATCAATGTGCGCTCGTTTGTGTCGCTAGCAATATCTCTGAACCCGAGCCGAATGAACTCACGATCAAAACGCACCGCAGCCGATTTTTTGGCAACCTCGGCCTTGGGCACACCCAAATCCTGCGCCATGCGGTGCAGTTCCTTGCTGTGCAGGCGGGCGTCAAAGGCGGTCGGGTCCAGCCAATACTGCGGCGCATCAAAGGCATGGCTGTACTGCCAGATCATCTTGCCCTCAAACAGTGGCAACAAACCCGGTGCGTCTTGCTCGATGAACAAATCCTTGTCATCGGTCATGTGCAACTCGCGCCGAAAATCCAGCCAGTCGGCTGACAGCGCAGGGAAGGCGGCATAACATTTCTGCACAATCGGCAGGTCCGCGCCGTCGCGCAATTCCATCAGCGCCCATTGCTCGGGCGACAAAGCCTTGACGGTGGCCAGCGGATAAGCCACATGGGTTTCAAGCCGCTGCAAGTCAGCCGGGTCCAGCACATAAAAGGCAGTGTCAATGGGCGAAACCGGTGCAACGGACGCAACGTCCCGTGCAGCCGCGTCGTCGGGCGGCGTATTAACCACCTGCAGCATCGCAAATTTGTAGCTTCGATGAACATCCGGGAAAATTCCCCTGTTGTTCTCAAAGCTGTAGAAAAATTTAAGCTGACATTGCGAAAAAATATGGTGACGCAACCCAGCCGAGCCCTCTTCAAACATCAGCGCGCTCGGCAACACATAATTCAAACTGCCGCCCGCAGCCAGCAAGGCCAGATTGCGCTCGACAAACAGCCGAAACAAATTGCCGTCGCCTGCGCCCTTGTTGAGCGGGAAAATACCCTTGTCTTTATAATATTCGTTGGCCGTGTTGCTGGCCTTCAAGTTGCTTTGGTAGGCGGCGGCGACGTGCGGGCTTTCCAGCAAACGCTTTTGCACCGCAGCTTTTTCGATGTTTTTCAGGCTGCGGTAATTGCTGTGGTACTGCGGGAAAAAATCCGTGTCAGCAAACTTGGTCTTGTCCCAGGGCGGGTTGCCGACAATGATGTCAAAGCCTTTTTTGTCGCCCGCAAAAGCCTCTGGAAACGCCACCTCGTAGTGCAAGAAGTGAAACTGCCGCGCATAGGCGTCGACCTGGCCCAGCGCCGCCGTGCGGGTTTTGCCTTCGTCAAACAATTGCTTGATCAGGTCCGGGGTTTTGTCCAGTTTCTCGCAACCGGCGCGGTCGTCCTCGGCCAGCAGCACCCGGCGGGTGCAAATGAAACTCAAGGCGCGTGCCAGCAAATCTAGTTTTGGCGCAATGCTGTCTTGCCACAGCAGTTTTGATTGCGCCACCTCTGCGGCGGTGGTGTCGCGCATGGCGTCCAACTCTTGCATCACTGCGCGCAACTCATCAAAGCGAGCGCTCAGATCGTCCACAAACAAATCGTTTTGCTGCGCTTCCAACGCGTTGTAGTTAATAAACTCTTGCACGCTGGCGCCCATCAGTGCGTTGCCGTGCTGCACATGGTGCTCGATGAACGACAGCGGCGTACCAAAAATAAAACTGTCCATCCACAAACTCAAGCGCGCCAGCTCAACCGCAAACGGGTTCAGGTCCACGCCAAAAATGCAGCGTTTGAGCAGCGCACGCTTCAATATCTGTGCATCATCGGGCTCATAACCCAGGTTCAAAAACTGCAACTGCTCGGCAATCTTGGCGCTTTCTTGCGCCACCAGTTGCTGCAGGTCGGCGTCGGTGTCGAGCCGGGCCAGCGCCAGGTCGGTCAAATAGCCCAGCGCTTCGACCAGAAAATGGCCGCTGCCGCAAGCGTTGTCCAGCACCT
>JBBQAH010000322.1:0-2627 GCA_038316145.1 Burkholderiales bacterium | reverse complement strand
ATTTAATTCATTATTATTACATAATACACTGTTTTATTCTTTTTATAAAAAATGAACTTTATTTGTAAATTTTAAAATAAAAATTATGTGTGTATACGTATGAATACATTTTATAAATGAATATATTTTATTTAATTCATTATTATTACATAATACACTGTTTTACTCTGTTTATAAAAAAATAACTTTATTTGTAAATTTTAAAATAAATATTATTTGTGTACTGTATACGTATGAATACATTTTCTAAATAGATACATTTTATTTAATTCATTATTGTTACATAATACACTGTTTTATTCTGTTTGCAGATCGTGACCTCGAGGGCAACGCCAAAATCTCCTACCGAATCGACGGTGGCAACGCCGACCAGAAATTCTTCATCAACCCGCAGAACGGCGAACTGTCAGCCAGGCCGTTGGACCGCGAGGAGCAAGATGAGTACACCTTGCTGGTCGTCGCGGAAGACCACGGCCAGCCGGGTAAACAGACCATTTGTCGTATCCGCGTGGCGGTTTCCGATCGCAACGACAACGCGCCCGTCTTCAGCAAGGCGTCCTACAGCGTTCACGTGTCCGAGGACGTCCCGGTGGGCCATACCGTGGTGCAGGTGCAGGCCACGGACAAGGACACTGGCGAAAATGCCCGTATCACGTACCAGCTGCGCAATGACACCCGAGCGCTGCTGCACATCAACGACCTCACCGGCGTGGTCACCACCGCCGGCGTCCTGGACAGGGAAGTCCTGACGGATTACTCCGTGGAGATTGTGGCGTCGGATGGGACCACTGCTCGCTCGCAGACGGCAAAGGTCATCCTGTATATCGCGATCGACGATGTCAATGATAATGAGCCGGAGTTTAGCCGGTTTCGCTTTGAGAGTAAGATGTCCAGTGCCATTCGGAGTGGGCAGACGATTGCGAAGGTGACGGCCACAGACAGGGATCTGGGACTGAACTCCCAGCTGCAGTATGGGTTTGCGGCGCCGCAGGACAAATTCAGCATCAATTCCGAGTCCGGTGTGGTGACGGCTAACGAGGATATCCAACCGGATGGACCGGCGGGTTCGTTCTACCGGGTCAAGCTGGTTGCCACGGACCAGGGGAAAGACGTGCAGAAATCTTCACTCGGTGGGTATTTTTCGAAACTAATTTATAAAGTTCAACTGAATTTATCAATTGACCGCTTCATGGATTTGACTGATGGCTGATCGATTGATTGATTAATACTTGACTGATTGATTTATTGATTTTCAATGATTGATTGATCGATTGATCGATTATGATTGATTGATTAATGATCGATTGATTGATTGATTTTTATTGCTCTTTGATATTAACGATGACTTATTTCAGGCATGCTAGACATTATGGTGGGGGATGCGCCATCAGCAGCAGCCGGTATCAAGTTTTCGCAGTCGACTTACGGAGCTTCCGTGCTGGAGAACAGCAGGGTCGGCACGAAAGTCATGGACGTCAGAGCTCTTTGGTCGGACGGTCGCAGTACGCGACTGTACTATTCCATCGCGGCCGGAAACGACGCTGGTGTTTTTGAGATGGATAAGAGTTCTGGTAAGATTAGTTTTTTTTGTTACCGGTCAAGTTTTGATAATTATGTGGAATTTTCGATTTACTGACTTTTTGTGGTGTTTTTCAGGCACAATAACGGTCCGCCATAACTCCGATCTGGACTATGAAAAGCACAAAAACTTCAACCTGACCGTCGCAGCGGAATCCGATGAGCCAAAGTCCCAGGAATTCGTGCCCGTAGTGATTTCGGTGATTGACGAAAACGACAATCCACCCCACTTCACGCAGAACAGATACGTGTCCACTGTCTGGGAAGGCAACAACAAGGGAACTTATGTCACCCAGGTAATTGATATTTTAAATATGTAATTATTTTAAATATTTTTTTTCCATTTTTTTTATTACATATTAGTTTATTGGTTTATTCAAAAGTAGTAATACTTTATCGCTGTTTGTCATTTTCGGTAATAGGTGATTGCTAATGATCCCGATTCGGGTCGTAACGGCGAGCTGACCTACGAGATCGTTGACGGCAACAGCGATGGGGCCTTCGTGATTGACCCGCCCTTCAGCGGCATCGTCAAGACCAACATGGTGTTGGATCGCGAAATTGTCGACTCTTACAAGCTGGTGATTGTGGCCCGAGATGCCGGAGTGCCGTTACGCAGTGCCAGCTGCACCCTGAAAATCACCATCGTTGATGTGAATGATAACCAACCGGTCTTCCCGCGCTACGACAGTATTTCCGTTTCAGAAGGTAAGTTTTGTTGTTGTTTGAATACTTTTTTCATTACGATATTTTTTTTTTATTAAATCAAATTAAATTATATTATATAATTTTAATTTTTTAATTTAATTTAATTTAATTTAATTTTTTTTTATTAAATTAAATTGTATTGTTTATTTATATTATTTATATATTTATATATTTATATATTTATATAATCACTGAATAATATATTCAATATAATTGTATAAATTTAAAAAAAAAGTTTGAATTATGCATGAATATAATTACTGAATTATATATTTTTTTTACCAGGCGCTGCCGTTGGAAGTGTTATTTTCGCCGTTGCCGCCAACGACGTGGACGTCAAC
>JBBQAH010000318.1:0-2591 GCA_038316145.1 Burkholderiales bacterium | reverse complement strand
GGGTGCTGGCTTTTTGGCGAGATATCTAAGAAAACAATCGGCATCCGTTTTCTGGAGGACGGGAGGAGGGCGGTGAGCGGCCCGGTAAGTTGTAATCAGCAACGTGCTGAATTTACGAAGAAACTACTTGACCTGGTCATTTCGGACCCGAACCATTCGTGGGTGCCAATATTGTGAATCCACAAATATAGCGATAATTTCAATACATACTTCATATCTCGTACGTATAATAAAATATTCTGTACTTTATTTAAGAGTGTAAACAATTGGGTTTAGCAGATAAATTTAGCTTTTACGTTTTCGGGATAGATGTTTGTCCCGTATCATGATATTGACAGCCCCAAAGGATTCTCTGTGATTATACTGTTGCTCGCTGTTTCAAGATCCATATTTATTTCCCCATACTTCTCAGAGTTTGTTTCATTGTCTACCTAGGTATCTTTAGTCTTCTGGGTCTCACTATTCCGTCAGGCCTGTCCCTGTGTCTCACGTGCAGGGTCATGGAATAAAGATCTCAAGAAGAAACACCATGTCGGAAAAGTATCAAGTGGACACTTTTAGGGCCGAGCCACAGCACCAGATAGATTTTGAAGGTTTTTAGCTAATGATTCGAAACTTAGGACTCCCGCAAGTCCTTTTTAACTGTCCTAACCTTGCTGACCTTATATTATCAGATTGGACCTTATTATTACCTTGATTATAATGGAACTATAACACAAAATTTCGGTAACGTATATTTTTAGAAACTGCTAACAAATTTCCAGATTGGCAGGTTCCCTAACTCTGTTGGAGCAACAGCGGGCAAGCATCCCTGCCTCTTTCAGAGCCTGACGAGCTTCCCGCCACTTTTTGTCGGTTAGCCTCGCATTGGTTTGGCCCAGGGAGACTGCTTTTCTTCCTGATTGGCCAGAAATCCCGGAGTTTAATTTACAGCGGAAACGCAGAAAAATGTAACGGGCGTTTGCTGGGCATGAAACGCTGCAAAATGCTGCAGCCGGTCTTTGCAGCATTTCTAACAGTCAAACACAGCAACTTGCAGCATTAAATGATGTAGGACTTATGCGGAAATGCTGTGAAAACGCTAATGCTGCAAAATGTTGTACTGTTCGATTTTTGCATCATTCTGCCGCATTTCATTCTTTTTTGATCCCCCCGGTATTTCACCGCCGTTCAGTTTTATTTTTGACGTCACATAGTGCCACGTGCAAAAGTATGAAAGCGAAAGCACGGGAAGACTGTACAAAAACTCAAAAAAGGAAACTAAACAATAGTAACAAAACAACACGGTCGAAGAAAGCTCGATAAAATATCCTCCACTGTAAGACTGCGGTCAGCTTGATTATGGCTGTTCCGGCGTTTACCTTCAAAACAAAAACGATAATGGAAATTGTGGAAACCGAGTGACATACGCAGAATCAAATTCAAAATAAGAAAAAACAAAAACTTGCTAGAACTAAAGTGCATAATAATGAATAATGTACCGATCTGGTATCAAGCAGAATATGAATCCTTTGCATACGTACTTTTCATGGTGCGTCATGACTTGCTGCATCCCGAATTCATTTTCATGGATGAAGAAGAATCCAATCTGAAGCAGAAAAGCCAGGAAAATATTATTTAATATGCGAACGGTGTTCAACTAGAGAGAAAAATAACGCGCAGGTTGCATAATTTTAATGAATGCAGTCAATTTTCATCGATTCAAATACATGGAAAGAACACAGCCTGTGTTAGACTGTACAGCAGTGACTCACCAAAAAAGATCATCCAGGAAGATTATCCAGGGCAAACGGCGAAAAAGCCGTTAATCCGAAGAATTGAGGAAAGAAAATTATCAAGTGCGAAATACCACTGAAAAATGTACGCTGCAGTCAGCAGTGTTCCAGCCCATGTGTGCGAATTTCAACGGTCAGTCGCAGTTTGCAGCATTTGTGCAGCAGTTCGTGCTTCGCACTGGGTCGCCGCATTTCGCAACATTCCTTCCGCATTTTATCGAGGTGCAGCAAAATGCAGTAACGATACAGCATCAGATTTTCCACGCTGTACTGCAAAATGCTGTATTTTTGCGGGCGTTTAACCTGTGCAGCATTTAACCGCCGTCTGCAGCATTGAACCGTATTTTGCAGTTCTTTCCCCTCAAACTGCAGCATTTTAACCCGAAATGCGGTGAAATTAAACTTCGGGATATGCCCATTGCTGATTTTGAACTCAATTCATCTGATCATTCGCTACACTTTTATATTTCATCTTCACGCCATAGAATCAAGCTATTTTTTCCGTATAGATCAATATATTGAGTCTAGCAAACAGACGTTTTCTAATATTTTAAAGCGCACAAAAACCGCCGAATCTAATTGCTCCAAAAATGATAGACACAGAGCCGAAAGAGAAATCACGAAAAAGTGGCGACTCAACAGGCTGTACGTACGTGTTTGAAATTTCTCTCTACCTCTATCCTCTTTGGTGCAGGGTTTCGAGATTTGTTTCGAAAGTCGAATGTTATGGCCGTACCTAAGCAACAACCATCGAATGGGCTTCGTACGTACGTATGTAACAACAGATATTCCGCACGCGCCATCCTGTCACACGAG
>JBBQAH010000014.1:0-28756 GCA_038316145.1 Burkholderiales bacterium | reverse complement strand
TGAGCACTCTCGGATTCATCGGCGCCTCCGGCCTCATGGGCCACGGCATGGCCAAAAACCTGCTGGCCCACGGCCACCGCCTGCACCTGACGGTGCACCGCAACACCGACCGGGTGGCCGACCTGCTGGCCGCAGGCGCCGCGCGGGCCGAATCGCCCGCCGCGCTGGCCGCCACCTGCGAGGTGGTGTTTGTCTGCGTCACCGGCTCACCCCAGGTCGAGGCGGTCATCGGCGGGCCGAACGGCCTGCTGGCGGGCGCTGCCGCCGCGCGCAGCAACGACCCGTTGCGGCCGGCGCTGGTGATCGTCGACTGCTCCACCAGCGAGCCCGAGTCCACCACCCGGCTGCGGGCCGACTGCACGGCTGCCGGTGTGCTGCTGGTGGACGCACCGCTGGCCCGCACGCCGGTCGAGGCCGAGGCCGGCAAGCTCAACGTGATGGTGGGCGCCGATGCGGCGGTGTTTGCCCGGCTCGAGCCGCTGCTGCACGGTTTTGCCGAGAACGTGTTCCACGTCGGCGGGCCGGGCGCCGGCCATGTCATCAAGCTGCTGAACAACTTCATCGCCCAGGCCATCTGCACTGCCACCGCCGAGGCCTTTGCGGTGGGCCAGCGCGCGGGGGTGGATTTGCGGCAGCTGGTGGCGCTGGTCAGCAAGGGCGCGGTCAACTCCGGCCTGTTCCAGGCCATGGCCAAAACGCTGGACGGTGAGCTGGACGGGCTGAAGTTCGAGCTGGACAACGCCCGCAAGGACATCCGCTACTACACCCACCTGGCTGAAAACCTGGCCGTGCCCAGCGTCATGGGCGAGGCGGTGCACCAGTCCCTGGCGCTGGCCAGTTCGCTGGGTTACGGCGCCCGCTATGTGCCGTCGCTGGTGGAGGCACAGGAGAAGCTGACCGGCGCGGTGATCGTGCCGCGCTGACCGGGCTGCCGCCCGGCCTTACAGCAACTGGATGCGCCGCGCCTGCTCGCGCAACTCGGCGCGAAAATCCGGGTGCGCAATCGAGATCAGCTCCAGCGCCCGTTGCCTGGCCGGCTTGCCGCGCAACTGCGCCACGCCGTACTCGGTGACGACGTAATCGATATCATTTTTGCTGGTGCTGACATGGGTGCCGGGTGAAAGCACCGGCACGATGCGCGAGATCGCATCGCCCTTGGCGGTGGACGGCAGCACGATGAAGGCTTTGCCGCCGTTCGAGCGATTCGCGGCCCGCACAAAGTCGGATTGCCCGCCAGTGCCCGAGTACGGCATCGAGCCCAGGCTCTCCGACCCGCACTGGCCCAGCAGGTCGATCTGCAGCGTGGCGTTGATGGCCACCAGGTTGTCATTGCGCCCGGCCAGCGCCGGGTCATTGGTGATGTTGACCGGGTGCATTTCCAGCGCCGGGTTGCGGTCCATGAAGCGGTACAGCTTCGCCGAGCCCAGCGCAAAGGTGGCCATCACCTTGCCGGGCAGGTGGTTTTTGCGCCGGTTGGTGACGGCGCCGCACTCGATCAGCGACAGGATGCCGTCGCCGATCATCTCGGTATGGATGCCCAGGTCGTGTTTGCCCGACAACTGCATCACCACCGCGTCCGGGATACCGCCGTAGCCGATCTGCAGGGTCGAGCCGTCGGCTATCAGATCGGCCACGTACTTGCCGATGGCCTGCTGCACCGGGCCGATGCTGGGCAGGCCGACCTCCAGCACCGGCTCGCTGCGCTCGACCAGCGCGGTCACCTGCGAGAGGTGCACATGGCAGTGGCCGTTGGAGAACGGCACGTTGGGGTTGACCTCCAGCACCACCGCGCGGGCCTTGGCCACCGCCGCCATGGTGTAGTCGGCCGCCAGACTGAGCGCAAAGAAGCCGTGTGCGTCCATCGTCGAGGCCATGCTGAACACCACATCGGCCGGGATCTGGCCACGCTGGATCTGCGCCGGTATCTCGGAGAAGTAGTTGGGCAGAAAGTCGATCCAGCCGGCCTGGCCGCCAGCGCGGGTGGCGCCGCCGTAGAAAAACGCCACATGCCGGATGTGCTCCACCGTTTCGGGATCGATGTAGCCGTACTTGCGCATCGCCAGGATTTGCAGCACCCGCACGCCGTGCAACTCGCGCCGCCGCGCCGACAAGGCCGTCAGCAATGCCGGCGGCTCGCCCACGCCCGTGGGCACGATGATGGCGTCACTGTCCTGCACCAGGCGCACGGCCTCGTCGGCACTGCGCAGCTTCTGGCGGTAGAGGTCTTGCAAGGTCATGTGGGCCACCCTGGTGAAGCGCTGCGCTCTGGGCCCAGGAACGGGCCCACGCAACGGACCACCATGGTAGTTCGCTCAACGGGGCTGCACACTGACGCGGCCACGCGACGGGCCTCAAGTTGCCCGTTCAGCCCTTCACCCGTCCGGCTCCAGGGCCTGCACGGCGCCCGGGCAGGTGCAGCCGTCGCTGGGCTCGGCCACCTCAGGGGCAGCTTCAGCACCCCCAGGCGGCGCAGCCGTCAGGCGAAACTGTCCGCCATCAAGGCCTTGAACCAGGTGTTCATCTGGTCGAAGTTGTCAGCCTGCCAACCCACCGACGCCGCCGACGAGGCCGGCGCCGGCTTCATCGTCTTGCTCACCGGGTCGTACTGGAACACCGCCGTCAGCCAGGACGCCTGGGTGCGGGTGATGGTGGAATAGCAGGCCGAATTGGTCACCGGCGCCGGGTCGGGCTGGCCACCGCCGAAGATGCGGGCCAACGCATCGGCACAGACCTTGGCCTCCTGGTTGGCGATGTGGCCGGCCTTGGGCTGGGTGGTGGCCGCCGCATCGCCGATCACATGCACCCGGGACGCCGCCGGGTCCAGGCAGGCATAGCTCAGCACGTCCACCGGCACAAAACGCCCGCCGTTGGCGGTGGCCAGGCCGGCGGCCAGCGCCCCGGCACGCTGCTGCGGTATCAGGTTGACCACATGGGCCTGCACCGCGCCGGTGCTGGCGTAGACCACCATCTGGTGGGTGTCCACCGACGAAATGATCGAGTTCGGGCGGTACTCGATCACCTTGCCATGCAGGCCGTAAAAGGCCTTGGAGAAGTTGTCGACCTCGGTCACGAAGTCGGGGTTGGCGTCCAGCACGATCAGCTTGGCGCGCGGCTTGTTGACCTTCAGCCAGTCGGCAATCAGGCAGGCACGCTCGTACGGCCCGGGCGGGCAGCGGTAGGGCACCTTCGGGACCGTCAGCACGGCCACGCCGTTGCTGGGCATGGCCGCCAGTTGGCGGGCCAGCAGCGTGGTCTGGGCGCCGGCCTGCCAGGCGTGAGGCATCCGGTTGACGTCGTCCAGCCCAGGCACGGCATCGAACCCGATGCCGGGCGCCATCACGATGCGGTCGGCGCTCAGCCAGGTGCCGTTGGCCAGGCGCACCTGCACCCGCACCGGGTCAACCTCGACCACCTCGCCGACCACCAGCTTGACGCCGTAGCGCGCCTGCAGCGTGTCGTAGCCGAACGTCAGGCCCGACAGGCTGCGCTGGCCGGTCAGCACCAGGCTGCTCATGATGTTGCTCAGGTACTTGGGGTTGCGCTCGATCAGCGTCACCTCCACCGCATCGCCCCACAGCCGCAAGTATTTGGCCACCGTGGCGCCGGCCATGCCGCCGCCGATGACGATCACCCGGGCCTTGGCGGCCACCGGGGCCGGACTGGGCGGTACCCGCTTCGGGGCCTTGTTGCTGTCAGCCAGCACCAGGCCCGCGGGCAGCAGCAGGCCGGCCGTGGCCGCAGAGCGTACAAATTGACGTCGATCCATGGTGTGCTCCTTCAGCGTTGGGTAGACAGCCACTGCGCCAGCGCCTGCAGCTGGGCGTCGCTGTAGCCCATGACATGGCGGGCCATGATGTTGTCGCCCTCCTTGCCAGCCTGAAACTCCTTCATGTCCTTGTAGAGCTCGCTGGCCGACTTGCCGGCCAGGGTGTCGAAGCCCGGGCCCCGGCCGTTGGTGCCGTGGCACTGAAAGCAGTTGGACGCCAGCAATCGGCCAATCGGTCCACTTGGGCTGGTGGCAGTCTGGGACAACGCCGGCAGCGCCGACAACAGCCCGGCCAGGCCGATCGCCACGGCGATGACGCGGGGCGGTGAAATCATGCGTTTCATGGGGTGGGTCTCCGGGTTGGGGCCGCGTTGCAGCGGCCAGCCATGGAGGTGTACCCAGCCACGCTGAACCGGAAATGAACCGCTCACCGATGCTTACACCTGTCACCGCTGTAGGACGCCGCCCACGCCAGGAACCGGCCTGCTCCGCTGGGCAACGGCACTCGGCATGCGCAGACTGTGCGCATCTCGTCAGACCTTCCTGGAGCCCGATATGAACAATACGCTTAAAACCGCTTTGGCCGCCGCTACCTTGGCCTTGGCTGGTCATGCCAGCGCCGAGATCACCTTCTACGAACACGACAACTACGGCGGGCGCGAGTTCACCACCCGCAACGCGGTGGAGAACTTCACCAACAACGGTTTCAACGACCGGGCCTCGTCGGTGGTGGTGCAGCGCGACAACTGGGAAATCTGCGAGGCGGCCGGCTTCGGCGGCCAGTGCAGGGTGCTGCGGCCGGGCCGCTACCCGTCACTGAACCAGATGGGCCTGAACGACCGCATCTCGTCGGTGCGCATGATCAGCCGCAACGACGAGGTGGCGAACACGCGCTACGCGCCGCAAACCGACAACGAGCGTTTGCATGAAGCCGCCCGCGCCCAGGCGCGTGCCGGTCAGGTGGTGCCGACGATCACCTTCTATGAGAACGACAACTACGGCGGCCGTACCTTCACCACCCGCGGCGAGGTTGACAGCCTCCAGCGCAGCGGATTCAACGACCGCGCCTCGTCGGTGGTGGTGCAGGGCGAGGGCTGGGAGGTGTGCGAAGCACCAGCTTACGGCGGGCGCTGCATGGTGCTGCGCCCGGGAAACTACCCGTCACTGGCCCGCTTGGGCCTGAACGACCGCATCTCGTCGGTGCGCACCGTCGGCGCAAGTGACCGCCTCAACGATGATCGCTATGCGCCGGCGCCGCTGCCGGTGTACGACGCGCACCGCCGCAACAACGAAAAGCTGTACCAGGCGAATGTGAGCTCGGTGCGCGCGGTGGTGGGCAAGCCCGAGCAGCGTTGCTGGATCGAGCAGCAGCAGGTGCCGCAGGCCCAGACCAACAACGCCGTGCCCGGCGGCATCGGCGGCGCGCTGCTGGGCGGCATCATCGGCCACCAGGTCGGCGGCGGCAGCGGCCGGGACGTGGCCACGGTGCTGGGCGCATTGGGCGGCGCGGTGGTGGGTTCGCAAGTGGGCAAGAACTACGGCAACCAGCCACCGCAGACCCAGGGCGTGAAACGCTGCACCACCACGCCGGCATCGGCCAAGCCCGATTACTGGGACGTGACCTACAGCTTCCGCGGCCAGGAGCACCGGGTGCAAATGGCCAACGAACCCGGCGCTACCGTCACCGTCAACAAAGCGGGTGAACCGCGCACCTGAACCACGCGCCGGATGGCCTGGCGCGCCGGCGGCTGGTCGGGGTTCAGCCCGCCAGCCGGCCCCGGTCGAGACACAGCGCCCGCTGGCAGCGCGTGGCCAGCGCGGGGCTGTGCGTCACCAGCACAAAAGCCGAGCCGCGCTCACGCGCCAGCGCCAGCACCGGCTCGAACACCCCGCAGGCGCTGGCCCGGTCCCGGTTGCCGGTGGGCCCGTCGGCCAGCACGCTGTCCGGGCGCGTGACCAGCGCACGCACGATCGCCACCCGCTGGCGTTCACCGCCCGAGAGCCGCGCCGGCTTGTGATCCAACCGACCGGCCAAACCGATAGCCGCCAAGGTCTTCCGCGCTGCGGCCTGGGCTTGCACCACGCCCTGCAGCAAGGTTCACGTGCAGTCCGCCGTCGGTAAAGCGATTGCCCAGGCCCTGGCAGCCGACCACGGGCTGCGCCGCAAACTCAACTGCAAACTCAAGCGTCGGGCTGTTCATAACGCAGCGCCTCGCCAGGATTGACGTGGCTGGCGCGCCAGCTCGCGGAGAGCGTGGCGACGAAGGCCAGCTTCAGCGAGATCAAGGCAATCGGCATCACTTCCGACACGCGCGGATCACTCGGCATGCGGCTGATCGAACAGACGCTGCCAGGCAAAAACGCCATGCCCAGCAGGCGCTCCAGCGCCGGCACCAGCGTGCCGCTGTTGACTGCGACCAGCAGGCCGAAACCCATGCCGCTGCGCGTGGGCCGATAACACCACTGGCAGCGCCCTGCACCACGAAGATGCCCATCACCGAGCGCGGACTGTCGCCCAGCATGCGCAGGATGGCGATGTCGGCGCGTTTGTCGGTCACCGTCATCACCAGCGTGGAAACCAGGTTGAACGCCGCCACCGCGACGATCAGCGTCAGGATGCTGAACATCAGGCGTTTTTCAGCTGCACCACGTCGAACCCGTTGCGGTTGGTGCGGGTCCGGTCGCGCACCATCAAGCCGGGCGGCAGCTGGTCTGCCAGCCTGCTGCCCGACGGCGCGGGCCTGGTGCAGATCGGCCAGCTTGAGCTGCACGCCGGTAGCGCCGTCCAGCCGGTACAGCTTGGCGGCGTCGTCCAGGTGGATCAGCGCCAGGCCGGTGGCGTACTCGAAACGCCCGGCCTAAAGCGTGCCGGCAACTCAGTGCCTGTGCTGCCGGCACCGGGCCAGGCCAAGTGCATCAAGGCAGCATGATGGTCATCGACCGGTGCGCGCTGCTCTGGTGGATATAGCCCCAGCCGTTGATCACCCGGTCCCAGACCGTCAGCACGAAGGTGTGGGCGCAGCGCTTGCTGGTCGGGTCACCCGGCACGAAGGACGCCCAGCCGCCGGCCGGCACATTGCTCACCGCCAGCCCGCCCCACAGCTTGCCGGGCGACACATGGTTGGCATAGCTGTCCTCGGCCACCAGCTTGCTCTGGTTGTCGCCCCACAGCGCCACCAGGCTCCAGCTCAGCAGGTGCTGCTGCGGGTCGAAGGCGGTGATCTCGAACTTGAAGCTGTCGGGCCCGCTGGTGACGATGCCGCAGTTGCCCACCGGCGTGCCAGCCTGGCTGATGGTGTGGATGGTGGCGGTGGGCACCGCGTTGTCGATGCGCAACACCACATTGCTGATCAGCCCCGGCGTGGCCACCGCCGCCAGCGCGGCAGTGAACAGCCGGATCTCGATGCTGTGGTTGCCGTCGGGCAGATCACCGGTGTCGCGCACCAGCCCCAGCCAGGCGTTGTACCAGAGCTCACCGGCCGCCCGCACCGGGTAGAAGCCGCCGGCGTTCGGTGTGACCGGCACGTAGTCGAAGCGGTTCAGCGCGGCCGACCAGCGGTAGTCGCCCCAGGGCACCTGGGTCTCTACGCCGTCGATCAGCACCTTGTACAGCGCGGCGCCCAGCGTGCGGGCGCGCTCGTGGTTGAACATCAGCGGCAACGCGCCGCCGAAGGGCGTGTGCTTCACCTGGAAGAAGTAGCCGGGGTCGCCGCTGGTGTCGGCATAACCGCTCACGATGCGGTCCACCGGCACATGGCCCACGCCCAGCAGGATGGGGCCGGTGCCGGTCAGCAGGCCCGACGCCAGCTCGGTGCTGCTGAGCACGGTGTCACTGCAGATGAGCACACGGCTGCCGGCCACCATCGCCACACTGGACGGCCGCGCCGGCACCGGGCTGGCCACCACGCGGGAGACCACCGGCCGTGCGCCCAGGTCGATCAGCGCAACGCGGTTGGCCGGGTCACGCTCGGCCATCAGAATGGCCGATTCCGACGCGTCGTTGAACGCCATCATGAACGGCGCAGTGAAGCCGCCAGCCACCGCCTCGGCGGTGCCACTGTCCAGGCTGATGCGCCGCACCCGGCCGCCGCTGGCGGCCTGCTCGCTGACATAGGCGTGTTTGTGGTCACTGGTGATCAGCAGACCGATGGCCCGCTCCAGCCCGAAACCGATGTTGGTCTTGCTGCCGCTGGCCAGGTCGATGCGTACCAGGTGGCCGGGCGTGCCGAACTCGACCACGTAGGCGGTGCCGCGGTCCTCGTGCAGCGAGATCTGGTGCGGCATGGCCAGGCCGCCGGCCACCACCACCGCCATCGCGCGGTTGGGCGCCGCCGTGGCGACCAGCGGCACCCTCAGCAGCTGCCCGCCGCGCTCGGTGATCCAGGCCCATTGCCCGTTGGCGCTGACCTTCACGTCTTCGGGCTCCAGGTAGCCGGTGCCCAGCACCCGGTAGGCCGGGCTCAGCCGCCAGGTGGTGATGCGCAACTTGATGTCGTAGCCATAGGCCGTCACCCGCAGCTTGCTGACGTTGCCGCCATTGGTGCTGACAGCGAACACCGCGCCCGGCACCAGCTGGTTGGCGGCGTTGTTGTCGCCGACGATGGGCGCGCTGCCGTAGCTCAGCGCCTGCAGCTGGATGGCGCTGAGCGCATTGAACTGGGTGGCGCTCATCACGCCCAGGAAGGCGATGCGCGCGCCGTTGCGCGGCGCCATGCGCCGGCGCACCGCATCGATCTGCTCCCACCAGATGTCGGCCGGCGCCACCCCGGCCACCATGGCGCCGGTGTCCAGGTCCATCAGCCAGGTGCCCTTCAGCGTACGGGCAGCGTTGTTCACCAACAGGGCCGCTGGCTGCCGCATGAAGTCGTAGCAGGACAGCTTGCCGCCGTACTCCACGAAGTACAGCCGGTTGCTGGCACCGTGGTAGTGGCTGCCGATGGCCCCGGCCAGGCCGGTGGCAAGTGTGTCGATGGTGGGCATGGGGGTCTCCTGCAGTGGGGGACACCACTCTAGGCAGCTGGGCTGCCGGAGGCGATCCCTAACGTGGTGGAAGCGTCCCCCCGTGGACGGACCCGCACGCGGCCGGCGCTTGCCCCAGTGCGGCCCGGGCGGCTTCAGCCCAACCGGCCGGCGGGCAGCGCCTGCGGCAGGTGGCCCAGGCGGCGCCAGCGCCAGGCCAGCAGGCTGGCGGCGAGCACCAATACGGTGCAAGCCAAGGGCTCCGCCTGCCAGCCCTGCTCGGCCCAACGCCAGACGGCGGCAACTCATCCGCCAGGCAGGCACGCCAACTGGCGCTGCCGGCCAGCCACACCAGCAGCCACAACGACCACCAGCGGATGCACAGCGCCACGGTCAGCAGCACCGTCGCCGCCAGCAGCCCTGCGAGCAGACCAGAGCGCAGCGCGTCTGTACCTACCCGCGGCCCTGCGCAGCCCCGACGCAGCCCCGACGCAGCCGATGGTCGTCGGCGCCGCAGCGTACGGCTGCATGAAAGGAGAGGCCTGACACAAGGGCCCGGCAGGGGCCTTGTATCTGCCGAACGCCAAGGCGCGGTGCAAGCGCCTTGGCTGAAGCCGTCGATGTCGGCGCACAGCGGCCGCTTGAAGTCCGCGTCCCTGGGCATCGCGCCTTGAACTTGACGGTGCTGTCGCGCGCGTCGCCGATCCCGCGGCGCGCCCGCGCGATGGTGCCGGCGGCCAGCAGCTCGAGCTGCGGCGTGTCGCCCTTGCCCTTGCCCGTTGCCCCGTTGCCCCTTGCCCGTTGCCCCTTGCCCCTTGCCGCCGATCATCTTCGTGTGACAAGAACGCCGCGACCGAAGGCCCTGCGTGTGCCGACGCTGGCTGCGGCATAGTCTACAAACCCATCGCCCGCCAACGGAGCTCTACCATGACCCCTGCCGCACCGCAAGCCACCGACTGGCCGGCGCTCGTCGACGAGCTCAACCGCCTGCTGCGCCTGAAAACCACACCGATCGGCATGAAACTGTTCGAGCGCGTCCAGGACATGCAGGCCATCCCCAAGCTGCGGCGGCCTGGCGCCATCCACACCACCGACCAGATCGTGGCGCAGGCCGCCCGCCTGGGCTTCACCATCGGCATCACACGCGAAGACCTGGTGGGCGCACAGTGCGGCGCGGTCATCGGCCTGCACCCGCAGGACGCGCAGTGGCTGTCCGGCCAGGCGATGGCCGGCGTGTGGTTCGCCACCGTCGAAGACTCGGCCGCGCACCAGCGCGCGATGACTGTAGTGCCGCACGGCAGGTACCAGGCGATGGCGGTGTCGCCGCTGGCCAGCGGCCGGCTCGACCCGCCCGACATCTGCCTGATCTATGCCACGCCGGGGCAGATGATCCTGCTCATCAACGGCCTGCAATGGGCCGGCTACGAGCGCTTCGACTGGAGCGTGGTGGGCGAGTCGTCCTGCGCCGACAGCTGGGGCCGCGCACTGGCCACCGGCAAGGCCAGCCTGTCGATCCCGTGTTACGCCGAGCGGCGTTACGGCGGTGTGCTCGACGACGAGTTGCTGATGGCGCTGCCGCCAGCCGACCTGCCCAAGGCCATTGCCGGCATGCAGGCGCTGGCGAAGAACGGGCTGCGCTACCCGATCCCGCAGTACGGCATCCAGGCCGACGCACGCGCCGGCCTCGGGGCCAGCTACCCAGCCAAGGCCTGAGACCGAGAGTCTTTCGTTCATGCCCGCTCATCACGCTCAAAGACGCCCGCTCGTCGTTGCAAATGCTCGCCATAGCCCGGGCTATGGATGCGCTTTGCGCCTAGACCGGACGCCTTTCGAGCGCGCTGCTCGGTCGCGCCCGAAAAACTCTCAGCCTCTGAGGCGGCAGCCGCGCCAGAGGGGCGCGGCGTCGGGGGCGGGTGGTCTGACGCGTCTTCAGTCCGCCAGCCGCCCCTGCTCCAGCCGCAACACCCGCTGGCAGCGCGCGGCCAGCGCGGCGTCGTGCGTTACCAGCACAAACGCGGTGCCCCGCTCACGCGCCAGCGCCAGCATCAGCTCGAACACCGCGTCGGCGCTGCCCCGGTCCAGGTTGCCGGTGGGCTCGTCGGCCAGCACGCAGGCCGGGCGCGTGACCAGCGCACGCGCGATCGCCACCCGCTGGCGTTCACCACCCGAGAGCTGCGCCGGCTTGTGGTCGAGTCGGCCGGCCAGTCCTACCGCTGCCAGCGTCTCGCGTGCCGCCGCCTGGGCTTGCGCCACGCTCTGGCGGCGGATGCGCAGCGGCATCGCCACGTTCTCCAGCGCGGTGAACTCGGGCAGCAGGTGGTGAAACTGGTAGACAAAACCCAGGTGCTGGTTGCGCCATTCGCCTTGTTCGGTGGCGTTCATCGCGGACAGGTCGCGGCCCATCAGCTGCACCTGGCCGGCCGACGGCTCGTCGAGTGCGCCCAGCAAATGCAGCAACGTGCTCTTGCCCGAGCCCGACGCACCGACGATGGCCAGCGTCTCGCCGGCCCGCACCGCCAGGTCCACGCCCTGCAGCACGGTCACGTCCAGTCCGCCGTCGGTGAAGCGCTTGGCCAGTCCCTGGCAGGCCACAACAGGCCCACCGGCAAACGCAGGGGTCGGCGGGCTATTCATAACGCAGCGCCTCGGCCGGTTTGACGCGGCTGGCGCGCCAGCTCGGGTAGAGCGTGGCGACAAAGGCCAGCGCCAGCGAGATCAGCGCGATCGGCATCACATCCGACAGGCGCGGGTCACTCGGCATGCGGCTGATCAAATAGATGCTGCCGGGCAAAAATGCCATGCCCAGCAGGCGCTCCAACGCGGGCACCAGCGTGCCGATATTGACCGCCACCAGCAAGCCGAAGCCCACGCCGCTGAGCGTGCCGATGACACCACTGGCAGCGCCCTGCACCACGAAGATGCCCATCACCGACCGCGGGCTGGCGCCCAGCGTGCGCAGGATGGCGATGTCGGCGCGTTTGTCGGTCACCGTCATCACCAGCGTGGACACCAGGTTGAACGCCGCCACCGCCACGATCAGCGTCAGGATGATGAACATCAGGCGTTTTTCCAGCTGCACCGCGTCGAACCAGTTGCGGTTGGTGCGGGTCCAGTCGCGCACCATCAGGCCGGGCGGCAGCTGATCTGCCAGCTGCTGCCCGACGGCGCGGGCCTGGTGCAGATCGGCCAGCTTGAGCTGCACGCCGGTAGGGCCGTCCAGCCGGTACAGCTTGGCGGCGTCGTCCAGGTGGATCAGCGCCAGACCGCTGTCGTATTCGAAATGCCCGGCCTCGAAGGTGCCGACCACGTTGAAGCTCTTGAGCCGCGGCACGGTGCCGGCCGGCGTCACCTGCCCGCCCGGCGCCACCAGCGTGACGGTATCGCCGGCGTGCACCCGCAGCGTACGCGCCAGCTCCACGCCCAGCACAATGTTCCAGGCGCCGGGCTGCAGCTTGGCCAGCACGCCGTCCCGCAGCTGCGCGGCCAGCGGGGTGATGGTGGCCTCATCAGCCGGCAGGATGCCGCGCACCACCGCGCCGCGCATCTCGTCGCCGCGCGCAATCAGCGACTGCATCGCGATGAACGGTGCGGCCGCCGCCACCGCCGGGTTTTTGCGGGCCTGGTCCGCGGTGGCGCGCCAGTCGGGCAGCGCGTTGCCCTGCACGTCGCTCAGCTCGATATGCGCCACCACGCTGAGCATGCGGTCGGTGACCTCTTTCTGGAAGCCGTTCATCACCGACAGCACGATGATCAGCGCCGCCACGCCCAGCGCGATGCCCAGCATCGACACGAAGGAGATGAAGGAGATGAAACCGTTGCGGCGGCCCGCGCGACCCGCCCGGGTGTAGCGCCAGCCAATCTGCCATTCATAGGGCCAGTTCATGCGGTCGGCATGCTAACAGTGGGCCTGCCGCCGGGCGCCGGGGCAGCGGGTGCCCCGGCCAACCGTGCGCGGCCGGGATAATGCCGGCACATGCACCTCATCGTCCCTTTTGCCGGCACCGTCTCCGACGCCGGCCGGCAGGCACTGCAAACCCTGGTGTTGCCCCAGCTCGACAAGCTGCTGGCCCGCCTGGCGCCCGGCGCCGTGCTGGGCAGCGACGAGTTCAGCCTGAACACCCCGCACGAGCTGGCACTGGCGCAGGCCTGGGGCTGGCCGGCAACCGCCGACGGTGCGACCGGCGCCCTGCCCTTTGCCGCAAAAGCCGCCGACTCGCTGCAATTGCCCGAGGCCCATGGCGCCGCCTGGGGCCAGCTGGTGCCGGTGCACCTGGACGTGGGCAATGAGGGCATCAGCCTGACCGACCCCCGGGCGCTGCAGCTCGACGAGGCCGCGTCGCGTGAATTGCTGGCCATCGTGCGCGCACTGTTCGAGAGCGAAGGCTTTGCGCTGCACTGGGCCGCGCCGCTGCAATGGCTGGCCACGCACCCCAGCTTCGACACCCTGCCCAGCGCGTCGATAGACCGGGTGATCGGCCGCAATGTGGCACGTTGGCTGCCCGACCAGCGTGCCGCCCGCCTGGTGCGCCGGCTGCAAAACGAGGTGCAGATGGTGCTCTACACCCACGCGGTGAACGACCGCCGCGAGGCCGCCGGCCTGCCCACCGTCAACTCGTTCTGGCTCAGCGGCTGTGGCAGGCTGCCGCCGACACAACCCGCCGCCGCGGCCACCGCTGCGCCGCTGGGCGCCCACCCGACCCTCGACGACCGCCTGCGCGGCCCCGCGCTGACCGAGGACTGGGCCGCCTGGTGCGAGGCCTGGCGCGCGCTGGACGCCGGCCCCATCGCCGACCTGCAACGCGGCGGCGGCGCGGTGCAACTGACGCTGTGCGGCGAGCGCCTGGCGCAGACCTGGGCGCCGCAGCCCCGCAGCTGGTGGCAGCAGCTCACAACCGGCTGGCGCAAACCCGCCACCCATGCCGTGCTGGAGGCCTTGTGAGCGCACCCACGCTGCGCACCCGCGACGTGCCGCCGCGCATCGCCTTTGCACTGGAGCAAGCCGGTGTGCACCCGCTGCTGGCGCGGCTGTTCGCCGCCCGCGGCGTGCGCTCGCCCGACGACCTGGACGACGGCCTGGCAAGGCTGCTGGCGCCCGCCACGCTGCGCGGCGCGACTGACGCCGCCGTGCTGCTGGCCGACGCGATCGCCGCCGGCCAGCACTTTTGCGTCGTCGCCGACTACGACTGAGACGGTGCCACCGCCTGCGCCGTGGCCTAGCGCGGCCTGGTGTTGCTGGGCGCCGCGCCCGGCAGCGTGCACTACGTCGTGCCCGACCGCGCGGTGCACGGCTACGGCCTGACCCCCGCCATCGTCGATCTGGCGATGGCCCACGGCCCCGCCGTGCTGCTGACGGTGGACAACGGCATCGCCAGCATCGCCGGCGTGGCCCATGCCCGGGCGTTGGGCCTGCAGGTGCTGGTCACCGACCACCACCTGCCCGCACTCGGCGCTGATGGCGCGGTCGAGCTGCCGGCGGCCAACGTCATCGTCAACCCGTCGCAGCCGGGTTGCGGCTTCGAGAGCAAGGCGCTGGCCGGTGTCGGTGTGATGTTCTACGTGCTGCTGGCGCTGCGTGCCGAACAGCGCCAGCGCGGCCTGTACGACGCTGCCAGCCAGCCGCGGCTGGACGCCCTGCTCGACCTGGTGGCGCTGGGCACGGTGGCCGACGTGGTGCGGCTGGACGCCAACAACCGCCGGCTGGTGGCGCAGGGTTTGAAGCGCATACGCGCCGGCCGCATGCAGGCCGGCGTGGCGGCGTTGTTTTCGGTCGCCGGCCGCAGCACGGCGCGCGCCGCCGGCTTCGACTTCGGCTTTGCGCTGGGCCCGCGCATCAACGCCGCCGGCCGGCTGTCGGACATGACGCTGGGCATCGAATGCCTGACCACCGACGACCCGGCGCTTGCGCTCGATCTGGCCCAGCAGCTCGACACCATCAACCGCGAGCGCCGGGTGGTCGAGGCCGACATGCGGCAGCAGGCCGAGTTGTTGCTGGCCCCGCTGCTGGCCCAACATACCGGCTCGGCAGGCGAGACAGCATTTGAGGCAGGCAACGCCAGCAATACCCCGTCCGCCGTGGTGCTGTTCGACCCCGCGTTCCACGAGGGCGTGGTCGGCATCGTCGCCGGCCGGCTCAAGGACAGCCTGCACCGCCCGACCTTTGTGCTGGCGCGTGGCCAGGACGGCTTGCTCAAGGGCTCGGGCCGCTCGATCCCGGGCTTTCACCTGCGCGATGCGCTGGACCTGGTCAGCAAGCGCCACCCGGGTGTGCTGCGCCGTTTTGGCGGCCATGCGATGGCGGCCGGCTGCACCATCGCCGAGGCCGACCTGCCGACCTTTGCCGCGGCCCTGCGTGAGGTGGCCACGCTGTGGCTGCAGCCCGAAGCCCTGAACCGTTGCCTGGCCACCGACGGCCCGCTGGCGCTGGAATACTTCAACCTCGCCACCGTGGCGGCGCTGGACGCCCAGGTCTGGGGCCAGGGCTTCGAGGCGCCGGTGTTCTGCGACGAGGTGGACGTGCTGCAGCAGCGCCTGGTGGGCGAAAAACACCTCAAACTGCGGGTGCGCCATGCTGGACAGCTGCGCGATGCGATCTGGTTCGGCCATGCCGAGCCGGTGGCCGCCCGGGTGCGGCTGGCCTACCGGCTCAACATCGACGAGTTCCAGGGCCAGCAGCGGCTGCAGATGATGGTCGAGGCGGCGCTGTGAGCCGGCCGCACCCCCCCGTGCCGGGCTGCCTGCCCGGCCCGACAACCCGAAAAACGCCCACCAGGACGATGCCATGAGCCACGACCCCGACCACGATCACGCCCACCACCACGGTGACGCGCACGGCCACGACGCCCACAGCGAGCTGGGCGAGATGGACCTGCGGGTGCGGGCGCTGGAAACCGTGCTGACCGAAAAAGGCTACATCGACCCGGCCGCCCTCGACGTGCTGATCGACACCTACCAGACCCGCATCGGCCCGCGCAATGGCGCCCGGGTGGTGGCGCGGGCCTGGGCCGACGCGTCGTTTTGCGATTGGTTGCTGCGCGACGCCACCGCCGCCATCGCGTCGATGGGCTACACCGGCCGACAAGGCGAGCACATGGTGGCGCTGGCCAACACACCGGACCAGCACCACCTGGTGGTCTGCACGCTGTGCAGCTGCTACCCCTGGCCGGTGCTGGGCCTGCCGCCCACCTGGTACAAGAGCGCGCCCTACCGCTCGCGGGCGGTGCGCGATCCGCGCGGCGTGCTGGCCGATTTTGGCGTGCTGCTGCCCGAGGCCACCGCGATCCGGGTCTGCGACTCCACCGCCGAGGTGCGCTACCTGGTGATCCCGCAACGCCCACCCGCCACCGACGGTTGGGACGAAGCCCGGCTGGCCGACCTGGTGACCCGCGACTCGATGATCGGCACCGGGCTGGCGCTGGATCCCGCAGCGGCGCCTGGCGCCGCGCCCGCCAGTGCGCCTGTCACTGCGCCAGCCGCCGCACCGGGCAGCGCGCCATGAGCTACACCAGCCATGCCGACCTGGGCGGTCAGCTCGGCCACGGCGGCGTTTTTGCGCAGCACCCGCCCGAGGCCGAAGGCGAGCTCTGGCACGCAGCCTGGGAGCCGCGCGTCCTGGCCCTGACCCTGGCAATGGGTGCTGCCGGCGCCTGGAACATCGACCAAAGCCGCGCCGCCCGCGAGACCCTGCCCGACTACACCGGCATGAGCTACTACCGCGTCTGGCTGGCCGGCCTGCAACGCCTGCTGCTGGCGCGCGGCCTGGTCGGCACCGACGAGCTGGCCGCCGGCCATGCCCTGCACCCTGCGCTGCCCTTGCCGCGGCTGCTGGCCGCCGCCGAGGTGGCCGCCGCGCTGGCCAAGGGATCGCCCACCAACCGGCCCACCACCCGCGCGCCGCGTTTTGCCTTGGGCGACCGGGTGCGCACCTCGGCGCTGCAGCCCGACCACCACACCCGGCTGCCGGCCTATGCCCGCAACCAGACCGGCACGGTGGAGCGCCGGCACGGCACGCATGTGTTTGCCGACGCCAACGCGCAGGGGCTGGGCGAGCAGGCGCAGTGGCTCTACACCGTGGTGCTGCGCGGCACCGACCTGTGGCCCGAGTGCACCGACCCCACGTTGCGGGTCTCGGTCGATGCCTGGGAGAGTTATCTGCAGCCCGACCCGGTCAGTGCCGGCGCGCCGGGCAAGACACGCAGCGGGAAGGCGCCATGAGCAACCGTCCGCCCTGCCCCGACCTGCCGACCGGCCCCGGCGTGCCGACCGGCAACACCGACGCGCCGGTGTTTGCCGAGCCCTGGCAGGCCCAGGCCTTTGCGATGACGCTGCAGCTGCACCAGCGCGGCCTGTTCAGCTGGCCCGAATGGGCTGCCGCGCTGGCCGCCCGCATCGCTGCAGCGCAGGCCGCCGGCGACCCCGACCGGGGCGATACCTACTACCGGCACTGGCTGGCGGCACTGGAGGACCTGGTGGCCGCCAAGGGCGCCACGGACGCGGCGGAGCTGGCCCGCTGCGCCCAGGCCTGGGACCATGCCGCCGATCGCACCCCGCACGGTCAGCCCATCGTGCTGCAGCCGGATGATTTTGCCGCCCGGCACACCCGCCCGTGACCGCAGCCAAAAGCGGCACGCCCGGCGCCACGCCCGGCGCCGCGGCCCTGGACGCCCAGGCCCAGAAGGTAGCCAGGCACATCGCCCAGCGCCAGCACATCGCCCGCAACCTGGCCGCCGACCCGGGCATGCCGCCCACCCGCGGCCAGCGCGCCGCCGATGCGGTGGCCAAGTTTGGTGGCTCCTGGACCTTCGTGGGCCTGTTCGGGCTGACCATGGCAGTCTGGGTTGCCGCCAACGCGCTGCTGCTCGCTACACGCGGCAGCACCTTCGACCCCTACCCCTACATCCTGCTCAACCTGTTCTTGTCGATGCTGGCCGCGATCCAGGCGCCGATCATCCTGATGTCGCAAAACCGCCAGGCCGAGCGCGACCGCGTCAGCGCCGCGCACGACTACGAGGTCAACCTCAAGGCCGAGCTGGAGATCATGCTGCTGCACGACAAGGTGGACGAACTGCGCGAGAAGCAGTGGGCCGAGTTGCTGGCGCTGCAGCGCGAGCAGCTCGACCTGCTGGCCGGCCTGATCCAACAAAACCGCCCCGCGTCCTGATCCAGGGCGCGGGGCGGTTCATCGGTCGACGGGCGGGCGGTCGGGCCTGGGCCCGACGGCGGCACCTGCCGATCAGGTCTTGCCGTACTTGGCCTTGGCCGCGGCAATGCAGCTGGCCTTGACGTCACCCGACGAAGCGTCGCACTTCTCGGTCGCCACCTTGTAGTCGGCGTCGCGCTTGGCATCCATCGAATCCTGCTCGGCCTTGGTGATCTTCTTGTCCATCTTCACATCGGCCAGGGCCTTGATGTGCACCGCCTTGGCCTCTTTCTTGCACACGTCCTTGGCGTTGCCCGCCTGGTCGTCGCAACGCTCCTTGGCCACCGCATAGCGGGTGTCGGCCATGACGGTGCGCACCTTGCGCTCGTCGGTGGCCTTGCCGGTGTAGCTGTATTCGTTTTCTGCCAGCGCCACCTTCTCGTGCGCCTTGGCCTCTTCCTGGCAGATGTCCTTGGCGTTGTCGGCCATCGGGGCGCAGACGGCCTTGGCGGCCTTGTAGTCGGCGCCGATACGGGTCTTGCCGGCCTTGTACTCGTCGTTGCTCAGGTTGGCGGCCTGGGCCAGGGGCATGGCCAACAGGGCGGCGATGGCGAGTGCGGATTTGAAGCTGAAGTTATGTGTCATGGTGTCAGTCCTGGGTTGTGGTACGGGGGAAACGGTGGAAAAACTTCGGGTGAAAACAAGGGCAACGGGCCTGCTGACGGACTGCTGGCATCCCAGCGGTCCGGCCCGGTAAAACAAGGTCCGCCATGGCCCACCAACGCAGCCATCGCTGCATCGGTCGGGTCATCGGCGTAACGCAGCCACGCCGCCAGCGCCATCGCCGGCAACATCGCGGCGGCGCCAACCAGCCAGAGGGTGGGTGTCATGGCAAGCTGCGTGGTGTGAAGGCAAAAGTGGTCGGGCAGTGGCGCGGCTCAAACCCGCGGCTCGCCCTGGCGGTTGACGGTGACCGTGGCGCCCGGCGGCCGCGTCATCTGCATGCGGTGGTCCTGGCCCCGGAAGCGGTAGGTCACGTCCCAGTAGGCGGTGCGGGCCTGGCCCGACACCGACTCACAGCGCTGCACGTCCTGGGACGGCACGCCCTGGCCGTCGCGGCCGACATTGGCACCCACCGCGGCACCGGCGACAACGCCACCGAGGGTGGCGACATCCTTGCCAAAGCCGCCGCCGATCTGGTGGCCAATGACGCCGCCCAACAACGCGCCCACGATGCCGCCCGGCAGGTTGGCATCACCGCGGCCGGCGGGCACCTGGCCCCGCTCGACCCAGCAACGCTGCTCGGGCGTGCCCAGCACCGCACGGGCGTCGGTCACCCTGGCCTCGTACAACCGCTCGTTGCCCTGGCGGCGGAAGTCACCTTCGGCCCCCTGCGCCGTGCCGTAGCGGCCGTCGGCGCCGCGTCCGGCGTAGCGGTCCACCACACGCAGCGACGAGATACTGTCGTTCAGCCCCATCGCCGCCAGCGACGGGTAGCGCCCTTGGCGCAACACCACGCAGCGGCCACCGTAGCTGATGTCCTCGCAGACCTGCCAGTCGTCGCGCTCGACCAGGGCGGACGACGCCCGGTCGTTGAAGCCGAAGCTGAAGAAGTTGTCCACTGCACCATTGCTGGTGAATGACCGGCCCTGGAAGTTCTCCAGCTCGTACAAGGTGACCCGGGCGTTGGCCGGTTCGGGCGCGATCACCACCGGCGCGACCACTACCGGTGCCGGCACGTAGGACGCCAGCGGGCGCACCGAGGAAACCCGGTCGTTCAGGCCCATCTCGCGCAACGACGGGTAGCTGCCCGGGCGCAGCACCACACAACGCCCGCCAAAGCCAGCGTCTTCGCAGACCTGCCAAGTGTCACGGTCGACCACCACCGACGACGCCCGGTCGTTGAAGCCGTAGCGCGTCAGGTCATTGACCGACCCCGACGCAGTGAAAGCCCGGCCCTGGTAGCTGTCGTTTTCGTAAAAGGTGACCTGCGCGGCTGCCTGGCCGGCCAGCAGCACGGCGGCCAGCGCCACGGCAGTCTTGAGAGAAGAGGTCATCGGGTGTCCCGTTTTGCGCTGCAGGCCCCGGCCGGTCCCAACCGGGTCGACGGGCTGCATTGCGTGCCGCCAGTGTGCAAAACCGCACGCTGCGCGGCCAGCGGCGGGCGCCGCCACTTGACGTGGGCCGTGTCCTACAGGCCGGCGCCCTGCAGCCGAGGATGCGCCGCCGGCCGTGTAGGACATGTCCCACACAGATTGCGGCTCAGTACCCACGGCGCGCCAAGAGCGCAACACGCACACTGGTGCGGTATCATTTTTGCCAATGCGCGTCAGGGGGTGACATGGCGGCATCGACGGCAATGGCCGGATGACTTCAGACCCGTGCGGCACCATCCGCACGGTCAAGAACCCACGCTTCACCCATGCACCCGCTAAAGACCTACATCGTTGAAGACAGCCCGGTGATTCGGGACAGCCTGATCGCCACGCTGGAAGAGCTGGCGTCGGTCAAGGTGGTGGGCACGGCCGAGGACGAAGTCGGGGCGGTGCAGTGGCTGTTGCAGTCGCAGCAGCCGATCGATCTGATGATCATCGACATCTTCCTGCGGTCCGGCTCCGGCCTGGGTGTGCTGCGCGCCGCCAGCGTGTTGCCGCCGTCGGTCAAGCGCGTGGTGCTGAGCAACTACGCCACCTCGGACATGCAGCGAAAGTGCCTGGCCCTGGGTGCCGACCGGGTGTTCGACAAATCACACGACATCGACGCGCTGATCGACTACTGCAGCCAGCTCTCGCGCGGGGCGGCCGACGCGGGCGCACATGCCACGCCGGGCTAGGCCGGCACGCGCCACCACGCGGGCCTTACTGGATCAGACCGTTTTTCAGCGCGTAGTAGGTCAGGTCGCTGTTGGACGACAGCGCCATCTTCTCCATCACCCGGGTGCGGTAGGTGCTGACGGTCTTGACCGACAGCGACATGCTGTCGGCCAGGTGGCCGATGGTCTCGCCCTTGGCCAGCCGCAAAAACACCTGCAGCTCGCGCTCGGACAAATGCTCGTGCGGCGGCTTGTCGTCGCCCCGCGCCAGGCCGTCGGCCAGTTGTTCGGCCACGCCGGCGGTGATGTACTTGCGGCCGCGGTAGACGGTGCGGATCGCCTTGACGATGTCCTCGGGGTCGCAGTCCTTGTTGAGGTAGCCCGACGCCCCCTGGCGCAACAGCGTGGTGGCGTAGTGCTCCTCCGGAAACCCGCTGAGGATCAGCACCGGCAGGTCGGGCGCACGCGCCCGGATCGCGGCCAGCGCATCCACTCCGCTCTGGTCGGGCATGGCGATGTCCATCAAGATCACATCGACTTCGCCCTTGCGCACGATGTCCAGCGCCTCGCGCCCGGTGGCGGCCTCGGCCACCACCACAAAATCGATCTGGTCGGCAAAGAACTGGCGCAAACCGGCACGCACCATGGCGTGGTCATCAACAATTGCAATCCGGATCATGGCGGTGGTCTCTCCTCACCGGATGATCCCATGGATTGCAGCAGGAGCCCGCAATGGATGTGATCAAGGTCGTCCGGCGCAGTCCGCTGGTGTTTCCGATGGCCTGCATCGCCGCCGTGGCGCTGCTGTTCATCAGCGAGGGCTCGTACTGGCAATCGATCAGCCGGCTGCAAGACCTGGCCCACGGGCGCGAGGTGCGTGAGCAAATTCTCAGCCTGGAGCGCAGCCTGCTCGAGGCCGAGTCCGGCCAGCGCGGCTTTTTGCTGACGCAGAACAAGGACTACCTGATCCCCTACGACAAGGCACTGGTGGACAGTGAAGCCGCCTTCAAGTACCTGGACGCTTACTACCAGGACGCGGCCGACGCCGGTGAGGCGCTGGGCAAGCTGCATGCCGCCACCGGCGCCAAGCTGTCCGAGCTGGCACTGTCGCTGCGCCTGCAAAACGAGGGCCGTAGCGCGGCGGTGATCGACCTGGTGCGCAGCAACATCGGCAAGGAGCAGATGGAGGAGGTGCGGGTGCTGAGCGTCAAGCTGCTGGCACTGGCGTCGTCATCGATCGTGTCGAGCCGCGAGGCGCTGCACCGCACCTTGATGCTCAGCCGCACCGGCATGGCAGCGCTGGCCGCGCTGAGCCTGTTGTCGCTGTACCTGTACTTGCGCCACGCCAACCAGCACGAGGTCCACCAGCACGAGTTGAAGCGTTTGATCCAGGCCGAGCGGGACGGCCTGGCGACCGAAGTGCGGCTGCGCACCGCCGAGCTGTCCGAGCTGACCAAGCACCTGTTGACCGCCCGTGAGGACGAGCGCGCCCGGCTGGCACGCAACCTGCACGACGAGCTGGGTGCGCTGCTGACCTCGGCCAAGCTGGACGCAGCGCGCATCCGCTCGCGCCTGGCCGGCACCGCGCCCGAGGCGCTGGAGCGCCTGGCGCACCTGGTGGAAACACTCAATGGCAGCATTGCGCTGGGCCGCCGCATCATCGAGGACCTGCGCCCGTCCACGCTGAGCAACCTGGGCTTGGTGGCCACGCTGGAGATCCTGGCGCGCGAGTTCACCGAACAGTCGGGCATCGCGGTGTCGTGCACGCTGTCGGCGGTGCGGCTGAGCCCCGCCACCGAGATGGTGGTCTACCGCGTGGTGCAAGAGGCGATCACCAACATCAGCAAGTATGCACAAGCCCACCAGGTCTGGCTGGACATGGACCAGGTGGGCGGCACGGTGCAGCTGTCGGTGCGTGACGACGGCGTGGGCTTTGACGACGCGCCCAGGCGGGGCTCGGCGTTCGGCCTGGTGGGCATGCGGTTCCGGGTCGAGGCCGAGGGCGGCACGCTGCTGCTGGCCAGCGCGCCCGGCCAGGGCACCCGGCTGCAGGTGACCTTGCCCAGCACAGCGCCGGCGCCGGCGCCGGCCTGAGCACGCGCCGAGAGGAGGCCAGGCCGCGGCCGTCATGGCGCAGCCGCCAGACGCCAGACCGCGGTCGTGCGGGTCGTGATCCCGGGCGCTGCCCCGCACTGTCGGCGCTGTCCTACAGGCGGGCGCTGGTACCTCCCACGCCGAGCCGATGGCTTGGCCTATCGCGGCGGCTGCGGCCTGCGCCGACACTGCGGTCATCGCGGCGCCACACGCTTCGCCCCAACCGGCAAGGTCCACCGGACCGGCCAGCGCCCGATGCCTTTTTGGGAGCCCCACATGCTGCACTACGCCGTCGTATTTTTTGTCATTGCCCTGATCGCCGCGCTGTTCGGCTTTGGCGGCATCGCCGCCAGTGCGGTAGGCATCGGCAAGATCTTGTTTCTCGTCTTTGCCGTGCTGGCCGTGGTCAGCTTTTTACTCGGCCTGACCCGCAGGCGTTGAGCCTGTCGAGATCCTGCTGGTCCCTAGACGCAACACCCGCTTTCTCAACCGCAAGACCCACCCCAAGGAATAGCCATGTTCACCACCTCCACCAACGACGCCGCCAAAAACCTCGCCGACCGGGCCTCCACCAGTGCGCAGGACGCGATCAAGTCCACGCAAGGCGCAGTCAACAGCGCGCTGGACAGCCTGTCGGGCAGCGTGCAGGACTTGCGCGACGAAGCCAAGCCGGCCATTGCCCGCATCAGCAACCAGGCCAGCGCGCTGGCCCAACGCGGTGCCGATGCCTTGCGCGACGGCAGCCAATTGGTGCGCGACAGTGCACACCATGCGTCGGACCGCACCGTCGGCTACATCCGTGACGAGCCTGTGCGCTCGGTGCTGATGGCAGCGGCCACTGGCGCGGCGCTGATGGCGCTGGTCAGCCTGATGGCCCGCTCGAACAACCAGCGCTAAAGCAGCGCTCCGGGCAGCCATGATGCACCCCCTGCTGGCGCTGATCGCCACCCGGCCGCAGTTGCTGACCGCCCATGCCGAAGCCTATGCGGCGCTGGCGGCGGCGGAGCTGGGCGAAGCCTCGACCGGCTGGCAGCGCAAGCTGCTGCTGAGCGCGATCGCGCTGTGCAGCGCCGGCGTGGCCGCGGTGCTGGCCGGTGTGGCATTGATGATGTGGGTGGTGTTGTTGCCCACTGCCGACTTGGCGCGGGCGATGCTGATCGCCACACCCCTGCTGCCAGCGCTGATCGCGTTGGGTTGCGGGTTGGCGGCGCGCGGCAATGGCCGGGCCAGTTTTACCGTCTTGCGCGAGCAGGTCAAAGCCGACCTGCGCATGCTGCGCGAAGCGGGTGCCCGATGAGCACCAACACTGCACCGCCGTTTATCAACAGCACCGCGGTGATGTTGGCGGCTGACCGGCTGAGCGTGTCGCGGGTGCAGTTGCAGCAAGCCATGAAGCCGCCGCCGCACGCCGCCAACACCGGTGACGGGTCAGCCCGTCCCCCGCTGGTACGCTGGCTGGACCGGCTGACGTCGACGCCGGCGGCCAGCATCGTGCTCGAGACCGTGCAACGCTGGTGGGCCAAGCACCCGATGCGCCTGGTCTTGCTGTTGGCCGACGATGCCGCCCAGACCGTGATGGAACCGCTGGCGCGCAAACACCCGTACCGGCTGGTGCTGGGCGCGGCGGCCGTCGGCGCCTTGTTGGTGCTGACCCGGTCGTGGCGCTGGCTGCCCCGGACCGTGCTGACCCCGGCGATCACGTCCACGCTGATGGCCGGCCTGTTGCCGACGCTCATCAGCCAAGTCAAATCGCCGTCGTCCGCCAGCGCCTGGAACCCTTACAACCAGTAGGCCCAGACCCGCGCCAGCAGCTCCTTCACCCGCAGGGTCAGCGGGCGCTGCTGCCAGGCCGGCAGAAGCACCTCGTCCGACCCCGCAAGGTCACGGTCGAACATGGCCTGCACCTGCACGCCAAACTCCGATCCCAGCACCACGGCGTTGAGCTCGTAGTTGTGCAAAAAGCTGCGCCAGTCCAGGTTGGTCGACCCCACCGTGGCCCAGACACCGTCGATCAGCGCGGTCTTGGCATGCAGGATCACACCCCGCCGCTCGAAGATGCGCACACCCGACTGCAACAACTCGGTGTAGTAGCCCCGGCCGACATGGAAGACCAGCGCCGAATCGGTCTTGCCGGGAAGGATCAACGTGACGTGCACGCCGCGCCCGGCGGCGGCCTGCAACGCGGCCAGCAACTGCGGGTCGGGCGCAAAGTAGGCGTTGGTGATGTGCACGCTGGTTTCGGCGCTGCCGATGGCCGACAGCAGCGTGGCGTAAATCTGGCTGAAAGGCTCCTCGGGTGAGCTGCCCACCACCCGCACCACCTGCCGGCCAACGGCCTCGGGCGCTGGAAAGTAGGCCCGTGCCGCCAACGTCGGACCTTGCTGCTGGGCCCAAGCGGCCAGAAACAGTTTCTGCAACTCGGCCACGGCCGGGCCCTGCAGTTGCAGGTCGGTGTCGCGCCAGGCCAGCTTGCTCACATCGACGTCGACGGCCTCGACAGCCCCGGCAGCGACCGAGCCCGCCGCTGGCAGGCTGGCAGTCGCGGCCGGCGCGTTGGCCACCGCCGTCTTGCGGCTGGCACGGCCCGACGCACCGCCTGCGCTGCCGGCAAACGAGCCGCCCGAGTACACGCTGCTGATGTTGATGCCGCCCAGAAAGGCGATGCGCCCGTCAACCACCAGCAGTTTGCGGTGATCACGCTGGTTCAGTGCCCAATCGGCGCGTGCGGCCAGCGGGTTCACCGGGTTGAACTCCAGCACCTGCACGCCGTTGTCGGTCAGGCGCTGGAAAAACGCCGCGGGCGTGCCTATCGTGCCCACGCTGTCGACCATCAGGTTGACCTGCACGCCCTGGCGCTGCTTGTCGATCAACGCCTGGGCAAAGTGCCGGCCGACCGCGTCGTCCTCCAGGATGTAGGTCTCCATGTTGATGTGGTCGCGTGCGCCGGCGATCGCCGCCAGCATGGCCCGGTAGGTGGCCGGGCCGTCTTGCAGCAGCAGCACGCGATTGCCGGTGGTCAACGGGCTGCCGACGATGGCCTGCTCCAGCGCCAGATGGCGGTCGAAGATGCTGGTCTCGGGGCTGTCTTGCGCCAGCCGGGCCAGCACGGCCTGGCTTTGGGCGGCCGATAACGGGCCGCGGGCGCCCTGCATCGGCACGACCGTGCCGCGCTTCAGGGCCAGGTCGGGCACGATGGTGGGCAGGCTGCTGCAGGCGGTGCAGCCGGCCAGGCTGACCAGCGCGCCGGTCAGGCCCAGGCGCCAGCGCGGCCCATGCCGCCGGGCTGGCCGGATCGGCCGTCCGTCAGCGCCCGGCGCTGACACGCCAGACCACGTTGCCCACATCGTCGGCCACCAGCAAACCCCCTTGTCGGTCCAGCGCCACGCCCACCGGGCGGCCACGGGCATGGCCGTCGCCGTCGAGAAAGCCGGTCAGCACGTCCACCGGCGGCGCGCTGGTGGGGTGGCTTCCATCGAAGGCGACAAACACCACCTTGTAGCCGCTGTGCGGCCGGCGGTTCCACGAGCCATGCTGACCGATGAACATGCCGTTGCCAAAACCGGGCAGCTGTGCGCCGGTGGACGCCACCAGGCCCAGCGACGCGGTGTGCGCGCCCAAGGCGTAGTCGGGTACCACCGCGGTGGCCACGCGGCCGGGTCGGGGCGCTGGCGCCCTGCTGTCCAGATTCGCGCCAAAGTAGCTGTAGGGCCAGCCGTAGAACGCGCCGTCGTGCACCGCACTGAGGTAGTCGGGCACCAGATCGTCGCCCAGCTCATCGCGCTCGTTGACCACCGTCCACAGCACCGGCAGCCCGGCCGGGCCGGCGGGCGCCCAGGCCAGGCCGTTGGGGTTGCGCAGGCCGCTGGCAAAAACGCGGTGCGCGCCGCTGGCGATGTCCAGTGCCCAGATCGCCGCCCGACCATCTTCGGCTGCCAGGCCGCGTTCAGCCACGTTGCTGTTGGAGCCCACGGTCACGAACAGCGTGCGGCCATCGGCACTGGCGATCAGGTTCTTGGTCCAGTGGTGGTTGATCGGGCCGGCTGGCAGGTCCAGCACCCGGGTGCCGGGCTGGCTGATCTGCATCTCGCCCGCACGGTAGGGAAAGCGCAGCACCGCGTCGGTGTTGGCGACATACAGCGCGTCGCCCACCAGCGCCATGCCAAAAGGTGAGTTCAGGCCCGACAGCAAGACCGAGCGCTGGTCGGCGATGCCGTCACCGTCGGTGTCGCGCAGCAGAGTGATGCGGTTGGCGCTGGGGGTGCCGGCGCCGGCGCGTGACATCACCAGGCGCATCACCCAACCCTTGATGCCGGTTGCATCGTCCGGACGCACCGGGGCGTTGGTCTCGGCCACCAGCACGTCGCCATTGGGCAGCACGTACAGCCAGCGGGGGTGGTCCAGGCCATCGGCAAAGCGTTGCACACGCGTGCCCGCCGCGCCTTGTGGCATGGCATCTGGCGACCAGCCGCGTGCCGGCGCGATGTTGACGGTGGGCAACAGCGTCGACTGTGGCGCGGGCAGCACCGGCTGTGGACCGAAGCCCACCGAAGTTGACAAAACCGGCAAGGCACCGCAAGCCTGCAGTACGCCGCCCGCGGTCACAGCCGCCAGCACGCCGCCAACCAGCAGCGCCAGCCGTCGGCGGCGCGCCGCTGGTGTGCGGCGTGTAGCCATCGGTGGCCTGCCGAGCGTCAAATTCGCCCCATCACCAACAGCACGATGACGACGAGCACGATCAGGCCGATGCCGCCGCTGGGCCCGTAGCCCCAACCGCTGCTGTGCGGCCAGGCAGGGAATACGCCGATCAGCATCAGGATCAAAACAATCAACAGAATGGTGCCTAAGCCCATGATGGTCTCCTAGAGGGGGAAAGGGTTGCGGGTCTGGGGTGGGTCAACGCGGCGCCGAGGCGGCCGGCGGCACCACGATCACCGTGGTGTTGCCGTCACCGGTGGCGCCGGTGGCCCCGGTGGCACCGGTATTGCCCTTGGCACCGTCGTAGCCAGGGGCGCCGGTACTGCCGGTGCTGCCGGTAGAGCCGGTGCTGCCGGTGCTGCCGGTATTGCCCGTGGCGCCGGTGCCGCCCGTCGCGCCGGTCGCGCCGGTCGGTCCGGGCACGGCCACCGGCGTGGCGGGCACGTTAACGGTGGTCGGTTTATCACAGGCGCCCAGCGTCAGCGCGGCCAGCAGGGCCGGAATCCAAAATACTTGTTTCATGGGGTCTCCTAGGAATGGTCGGGGGTCTGGGACACCCCTGGGATCGCTTCGGCAAGCCAGGGCTGCCATTGCAATCTGCGAGTCACCAGCTTAGGCAGCGGCGGCGTTGCCGACCGTGCGCTGTCGTACACAAAGGCCTCGAATGGCCGGTCCGCCTACAACACCATGGGCAAAGTGGTCAGGCCGGTCAGGCCGGTCAGGCCGGTGAAGGGGGTCCGGGCGCTCAGGGCACGCAAGGCGCTCAAGACAAACGCGGGCCCAGCATCTGCAATGGATCGACCCAGGCGTCGAACTGCTCGCCGCTGACGGCGCCCAGCGCCAGTGCCGCCTCGCGCAGCGTGCTGCCGTGCTCTGCCGCGTGCCTGGCCACCGCCACCGCACGCGCGTAGCCGATGTGCGGCACCAGCGCGGTGACCAGCATCAGCGAGCCCTGCAGCCCTTGGGCCACCCGCACCGCATCCACCGCCAGGCCGGCCACGCAGTGGCGCGCAAAGCTGCGCATCGCGTCCCCCAGCAGGCGCAGGCTGTCGAGCATGTCCAGCGCGATCAGCGGCTTGTAGACATTGAGCTCGAACTGGCCCTGGCTGGCGGCAAAGCCGATCGCCACGTCGTGGCCCATCACCTGGGCGCAGACCATCGTCAGCGCCTCGACCTGGGTCGGGTTGACCTTGCCCGGCATGATCGAGCTGCCGGGCTCATTGGCCGGCAGGCGCAACTCGCCCAGGCCGGCGCGCGGCCCGCTGCCCATCAGGCGGATGTCGTTGCCGATCTT
>JBBQAH010000105.1:0-11187 GCA_038316145.1 Burkholderiales bacterium | reverse complement strand
AGACCGCTGGGTCGCTGCACTGGATCTGCAGCCCCCAGGCGCTGACGGCAGCCCGCACCCCGGCGGCCCAGCGCTGGTGGCGGGCAAACACTGCCGGCAAGCCACTCTCTAGCAGCATGTCCAACGCCTCGCTCAGGCCGTAGAGCAGGTTGGTGCTGGGGGTGTAAGGCCAGTAGCCGCTGGCATTCATCGCCAGGATCTCGTCCCAGGCCCAGAAGGCCTTGGGCAGCCGGGCGGTTTTGCTGGCTTCGATGGCCTTGGGAGACAGCGCGTTGAAGCTGATGCCCGGCGGCAGCATCAGGCCTTTTTGCGAGCCGCTGACGGTCACGTCCACGCCCCAGGCGTCGTGCCGGTAGTCGGCACTGGCCAGGCCCGAGATCGAATCAACCAGCAGCAGCGCCGGGTGGCCGGCGGCGTCTATCGCCCGGCGCACGGCGGCGATGTCGGAAGTGACGCCGGTGGAGGTCTCGTTGTGCACCACACACACCGCCTTGAGGGTGTGGCCGGTATCGGCCCGCAGCCGCGCCTCGATCTGGTCGGCCTGCACACCTCGCCGCCAGCTCAGCGGCAGGCCTTGCGCATCGTTGCCGGCACCGCCGATGAACTCGGGCGCCAGGCCCAGCCGCAGCGCCAGCCGCTGCCAAAGTGCGGCAAAGTGCCCGGTCTCGAACATCAGCACCGCGTCCCCCGGCGACAAGGTGTTGACCAGCGCCGCCTCCCAGGCGCCGGTGCCTGACGCCGGGTAGACGATCACCGGGTGCACGGTCTGGAACACCTGCTGCAGGCCGGCCAGGATCTTGAGCCCCAGCACGCCGAACTCGGGCCCGCGGTGGTCAATGGTCGGCAGGCTGATGGCGCGCAGGATGCGGTCGGGCACCGGACTGGGGCCGGGGATTTGCAAAAAGTGCCGTCCGGTGGGGTGCTGGTCAAGTTTCATGGTCGTCAAAGCTCCGGTATCTGGTCGGAAGTTTTGCATACAAAATTGGTTTGTCCATGCAGAATACCCTGTAGTTGCCCCTGTCAATTCAGGACTTTTTTGTACACAAACTGGCGCCAAGCCCCAGGCATCACCATGGCCGACATCCATTCCCTGCCCCGTCCGGTGCTGCACCAGGCGGTGGCCCTTCGGCTGCGCCAGCGCATCGTCGAGGGCCAGCTGGCGCCCGGCGACAAGCTCAACGAGCGTGAGCTGAGTGAATCGCTGCAGGTCTCAAGAACACCGCTGCGCGAGGCCATCAAGATGCTGGCCGCCGAGGGCCTGGTCGAGCTGCTGCCGAACCGAGGCGCGGTGGTGGCTGTGATGTCGGCGCAAGACGTGACGGACACCTTCGAGCTGATCGCCGCCCTTGAAGGCCAGGCCGGCGAGCTGGCAGCGCAGCGCATCACACCTGCCGCATTGGCCGAGGTGCAGGCGCTGCACTACGAGATGCTGGCGGCCTTTACCCGGCGCGACCTGCCCACCTACTACCGGTTCAACGCGCTGATCCACAGCCAGATCAACGCAGCCGCCGGCAACCGGGTGTTGACGCAGACCTGGGCCAACATCAACGCCCGGCTGCAGGCGCTGCGCTTCCGGTCCAACTTCGACGAGGCCAAATGGCAGCGCGCGATGGCCGAGCACGGCCAGATGATCGAGCTGCTGGCCGCCAGGGACGCCGACGGCCTGCGCCAGCTGATGGCCACCCATTTGCTGCACAAGCGGGATGCGGTGCTGGAGTTGATGCGCGAGGGGCGGCTTGATGGGCGACTCGACGTCACCGATGCCATGGCCCACAAAGTTGCGGCCAGAAAGGTTGAAGCATGAACGCCCCCCAGCCCCTGTCGGTCTCCCGCGACAACGCCCGATCCGCCGCCAACACCGTCGCCCGCCAAGCCGGCGGCGCCGGCCCAGACGCCGCCGACCTGGCCCGCCGGCTGGCCCAGGAAACCGAAGGCGAAGTGCTGTTCGACGCCGCCTCACGCGGCCGCTACGCCACCGACGCGTCGATCTACCAAATCCAGCCGGTGGGGGTGTTTGTGCCCCGCAGCGCAAGCGACGTGGCCACCGCGCTGGCCGTCGCCCGCAGCCAAGGCGTGCCACTGCTGGCGCGTGGCGGCGGCACCTCGCAATGCGGCCAGACTACGGGCGCGGCGCTGGTGATCGACACCAGCAAGTACCTGCGCTCGATATTGGCTTTCGACAAAACCGCGATGACGGTCGAGGTCGAGCCCGGCATCGTGCTGGACCACCTCGACGCCTACTTGAAGCCGCACGGCCTGTGGTACCCGGAGGACGTGTCCACCAGCGCGCAGGCCACGCTGGGCGGCATGGCCGGCAACAACTCGTGTGGCAGCCGCAGCATCGCCTACGGCAACATGGTGCACAACGTGGCCGGCATCGATGCCTGGCTGGCCGATGGCCGCTTGCTGCAGTTTGGCCCGGTGGCCGGGCTGGGCGCGGCCGAGCGTGAGATTGCCGAGTTTGTGCACGGCTTGGCCGATGCCCAGCGCAGCGAGATCGACGCCCGCTGGCCCACGGTGATGCGGCGTGTCGGTGGTTACAACCTCGACATCTTTCACCCGCGCAGCGAGCGGCCTTACACCGCTGACGGCAGCGTCAACCTGGCGCATTTGCTGGTGGGCGCCGAGGGCACGCTGGCCTTTACCCGCAGCCTCAAACTCAAGTTGCAGCCGCTGCCGCGCGCCAAGGTGCTGGGGGTGATCAACTTCACGTCCTTCCACGCGGCGATGGATGCCGCCCAGCACATCGTCAAGCTGGGCCCCAGCGCGGTGGAGCTGGTGGACCGCACGATGATCGAGCTGTCGCGCGCCAACCCGGCCTTCCGCCCCACCATCGAGGCCGCGCTGCTGGGCGCGCCCGAGGCGATCCTGCTGGTCGAGTTCAGCGGCGACGACAAGCCCGCGCTGCTGGCGCAATTGCGTGCCCTGGTCGAGCTGATGGGTGACCTGGGCCAGCCCGGCAGCGTGGTCGAGATGACCCAAGATGCCCCGCAAAAAGCGCTGTGGGAGGTGCGCAAGGCCGGGCTGAACATCATGATGAGCCTCAAAGGCGACGGCAAGCCGGTCAGCTTTATCGAAGACTGCGCGGTGCCGCTGGTGCACCTGGCGGAGTACACCGACGCGCTGACCGAGGTCTTCCAGCGCCACGGCAGCCGAGGCACCTGGTATGCCCATGCGTCCGTCGGCACGTTGCATGTGCGGCCCATCCTGGACATGCGCCGCGCCGGCCCCGAGGGTGGTGCGGCCAAGATGCGCGCCATCGCCGACGAGGCTGCCGCGCTGGTGAAGAAGTTCAAGGGCGCCTACAGCGGCGAGCACGGCGACGGCCTGTGCCGGGGCGAGTGGATCGAATGGCAGTTCGGGCCCCACATCAACGACGCCTTCCGCTCTATCAAGCACAAGCTCGACCCGCTCAACCTGATGAACCCGGGCAAGATCATCGACCCGCCCAGGATGGACGATGCCTCGCTGTTCCGCTACGCACCCGGCTACCGCACCATCCCGCTCAGGCCGGTGTTCGACTGGTCGGCCTGGAACGTGCAAAACGATGCGCGCACCGAGGCCACCACCGCGCCCGGCAGCGGCGGTGACAACACCGGCGGCCTGGCCAAGGCGGTGGAGATGTGCAACAACAACGGCCACTGCCGCAAGTTCGACGCCGGCACGATGTGCCCCAGCTACCGCGTCAGCCGCGACGAACAGCACGCTACCCGCGGCCGCGCCAACACGCTGCGGCTGGCGCTGTCCGGCCAGTTGGGCCCGGACGCCCTGACCGGCGACGCGGTGGAGGCAGCACTGGACCTGTGTGTAGGCTGCAAAGGCTGCAAGCGCGACTGCCCCACCGGCGTGGACATGGCCAAGATGAAGCTGGAGGTGACCGCGCAACGCCGGCTGCAGCGGGCGGGCAACGGGTCCGTCCCGCTGGGTCAGCGCCTCAGGCACCGGTTGATTGCCCACCTGCCCGACTACGCGGGCATCGCCAGCCAGTGGCCGGGCCTGTTCAACCTGCGTAACCGCGTGCCTGCTCTGCGCTGGCTGAGCGAGCGCTGGCTGGGCCTCTCAGTGCAGCGCAGCCTGCCGAGCTTTCGGCGAGACACCTTCTGGCGTGCGGCCGACCACCCCGGCCGCGGCAACCGCCTGCAACTGGCCGGCCGCGAAACCCTGCTGACGGCCGCCAAGCCGGTGGTGCTGTTTGTCGACACCTTCAACGGTCAGCTCGAAACTGAAAACGCGCTGGCCGCCGTGCGGGTGCTGCAGGCCGCCGGCTACACCGTGCACGCCGCCCGGGGCGAGCGCAACAAGCAGCCGCTGTGCTGCGGCCGCACCTATTTGGCCGCCGGCCTGGCCGAGCAGGCCAAGGCCAAAGCGCGCCAATTGCTGGCCGCGCTGCTGCCCTTCGCGCAGCGTGGCATCCCCATCGTCGGGCTGGAGCCGTCCTGCCTGCTGACGCTGCGCGACGAGCTGCTGGTGATGGGCCTGGGCGACGCCGCAGTCACGGTCGCCGGGCAGGCGCTGCTGTTCGAGGAGTTTGTCGCGCGTGAGGCGGCTGCGGGTAACTTTGCCCCGGCGTTTCGACCGGCCCGCCAGAAAATCCTGGTGCACGGCCATTGCCACCAAAAAGCCTTTGGCACCGTGCCGGCCTTGCTGGCCGCGCTGCGGCTGATCCCCGGCACTGAGCCGGCGCTGATCGAGAGCTCATGCTGCGGCATGGCGGGTGCGTTTGGCTATGAGGCAACACACCAGGCGGTATCCCTGCAGATGGCCGAGCTGAGTTTGCTGCCGGCGGTGCGTGCTGCGCCGGATGCTTTGCTGGTGGCCGACGGCACCAGCTGCCGGCATCAGATCGCCGACGGTGCGGGGCGCGAGGCGCTGCATTTGGCGCGGGTGTTGGCCGATCACTTGATGGGTTGAAGCCTTGCCTGCGCTGCTGCCGTGGCGGCCAGCCCACATCGCTGCAGCGTGGTCGGCTGTGTCACCTGATGCCTACCGGGTTTGCTCACGCCGTGGATCAATACTGTTGATCGATATATTGGCCCTGAAAACGACCTGCAAAATTCTTCAGATTAACGAAAAAATTGCCGGCTGGCGTGGGAGACGCGCAGCACGCACTTGAAAACCCGACAAACCGATGGCCAATATCTCGACCATCGGGTTCATCGCAACTACTTGACTGCCGGCGCGGATGCGCCTGCAACCGGGACAGCGCCAGCCAGTGCAACCGCCGGCGACGCCAGAGCATCAATGACCACGGGTTTTCCTTGCTGTGAGCTCATCGCCACCGTGATCAGCGGCGGGTAGTCGTAAGCCGCGCCAGTAGCGGCATCGACACCGATTCCGATAACCCCACCAAACAAGATATTGCCGGCAACCATCGCTTTGGTGGAGGACTTGACCGCCAGCACACCCGTGTCAAAGGAATCCTTCTCGCACTTCACCGCCAAATCCTCGAAACTGCGTTGGACCATCGTCGAGCCCGGCGTGACGAGGAACCATGTTCCCTTGTTGTTCGTAAGTTGGCAACTGGCGCCGACAATCATGCCCGTGGTGCTGCGTGCCTCGACCGAGACACTCTGGTTCTGGCCATTGACAATCGACGCACAGCCGATCAATTGTGTGAGCGCCAAGACGGCAAATCTGGAGAGGATGGGGAAGTTGTTCATGGGTTGTCCGAGTGAACTCGGGATTCTAAGACAGCGCGGACATCGACCGACCTGATCGCTGTGCGGTGAAACCCGCGCCTATCGACAGAACAACTTGAACACACCGGCGACGGCCTCACAGGCACCACAGCGCCAGCGGACCAAGCAGCGAGGTAGAAGAAGTGATTGTGGCCTGGACGCCACCAGACGCCGGCGAGTCGATACGGTATGACGTGGCTGCGAAGTGACCACATCGAAACGGCAGTTCATATTGCGAGCTGCCCAAGTTCACGCTTTCAGTTCAATTTTCAGACGGTTCGTCGGCCTTTTAATTTCAAGGATACCCTTCAGCCAAGCCGTCATCGGCCAACACCCGCTCACGCCATGTGCAGAAATATCAAGACGCTGTTCAACTTCGAGCCGCCAGCCACCGAGTTGGAAATTCGATACGCTTCACTCCAGTTTGTGCGCAAGCTCAGTGGTTTTGCGGTGCCGTCCCAGGCCAATGAGGCGGCCTTCGACGCGGCGGTTCAAGAAATAGCGGCTTCAGCACACCGCCTGATGGCCAGTCTCGTCACCCCCGCCGAGCCAAAGAAACGCGACATCAAAACGGCCCAGCGTGCCCGATCAGCCGAGCGCTTCGGCCCGGCCCAAAGCGGGCGGCGACAATCCGGCGCCGGCGTTGGCCCGCTGGCGCCCGACTTGATGGGCGCGCCGCAAAGTGCCCCCAAGGCCGCCGGCCCGCTGCGCTGGCCGACAAAGCGTGCGGCGCCCGCTTGCAGGGCTTGCGCCACCAGCGCGGGGCAGTCGTGCGTCGAGAACACCAACAACTCGACCTCGCCGGGCGGTCGCGTCAGGTGCAATTCGACGCCCTGGGCCCAGACCCACTTGACAAGGCCGGACAAGCCGTTGCCGCGCCGACGCCATCCGGCAGACCAACCGCACCAGATCGCCGACAGTGCAGTTTGAGAGACGCTGCATTTGGCGCGGGTATTGGCGGGTCATCTGGTGGACTGCACGCCCCGAACCGCGCTGACGGGATAGCGCTGCAAGGCCGTGCCCTGCGTCGAACACCGCAGCGCTGCAGCTCTCCGTGACAGCTTCAGCCCGTCAGCGCAGGCTGTCGGGCCCGTCCTCCGGCACGGCCTCGGCGCGCAGCAGCGTCACCGGCACGGGGCTGTGCCGGACCAGCCACTCGGCCACGCTGCCCAAGCCAGTGGCCTCCGGATCGCCAATACCCTGGGCGCCCATCACCACCGCATCGCAGCCGTAGTTCTCCAGCAAGTCCACCAGCAGCGGGCCGGGCTGGCCACCGGCCACCTCGCTCTGCCAGGTGATGCCGGCCGCAGTGAGCTGCGCCTCGGCGGGCGCCAGCAGGTCGGCTCCGGCGTCGCTTCGCATGTGGCGCAAGACCTCGGCGTCGAGCACGGTCACCACCTCGTACAGCGAGGGGGGCTCCTGCACGTTGAGCAGCACCGCCTCGGCGGATAGGCCTTCGGCAATCAGCCGCATCACGTGCTTGACGGCAGCCAGCGCGGCGGCTGATCCATCAATGGGCAACAGGATCTTGATCAATTCATCTCCCAGGGCAATGGCGCAGCATACGCTGCGGCCTTCGCCGCGGGTTAACCTTGGTCAAGGTGGGGACGGTGTCACCCCAGCGCCGCGATCACCTCGGCCGGCGCCTGCACCAGCTCGATCAGCACGCCCTCGCCACCCAGCGGAAACTGCTCGTTGCCCTTGGGGTGGATGAAGGTGATGTCAAAGCCGGCAGCGCCCTTGCGTATGCCACCCGGCGCAAAACGCACGCCGTTGGCTGCCATCCACTCGACCGCCTTGGGCAGGTCATCCACCCACAGCCCAACATGGTTGAGCGGCGTGTTGTGCACCGCCGGCTTTTTGTCGGGGTCGATGGGTTGCATCAGATCGACCTCGACCGCAGTCGGGCCGCTGCCCAGCGCACAGATGTCCTCGTCGACGTTTTCACGCTCGGACACAAACGTGCTTTTGACCGTCAGGCCCAGCATGTCCACCCACAGGTTTTTCAGCTTTTGCTTGTCGGGCCCGCCGATGGCGATTTGCTGGATGCCGAGGATGCGGAAGGGTTTGCTCGTCATGGCGGCTCCGGGTCAGGCGAAAGCGATGATCGGCTGGTCCACCGTCAGGCTTTCACCCTTGCTCGCCAGCACCTCGGCCACGGTGCCGTCTTGTGCGGCGATGAGGATGTTTTCCATCTTCATCGCTTCGATCACCGCCAGCCGCTCACCGGCCTGCACCACCTGGCCGGGCTTGACCACCACGTCCACCAGCAGGCCGGGCATCGGCGACAGCAAAAACTTGCTCATGTCGGCCGGCGCCTTGAACGGCATCATCCTCAGCAGCTCGGCGGCGCGCGCGATCATCACCTGGGCATCTATTGCCAGGCCGTTGTGCGAGAGCCGGTACCACAGGCCCTGGCGCTCGATCTGAGCGGTGAAAGGCTGGCCGTTGACGGTGCCCACGGCGCGGATGCCGCCAAAGCTCCAGTCGGCGGTCAGCAGGTAAGGCTGGTGGCCCTCGACCGTGACCGTCATCACCGCGCCGGTCTGCACCCGCACCGGCACATGGCGGTGCACGCCGGCCGGTCCCTTGATGACGACGACAAACTGCTCGCCGATCGTCACGCCGTGGCCGGGCAACTGGCCGGTGATGCCGGCAGCGCGATGGCGGTAGAGGCGGTAGGCACCGGCGGCGAGTGCCACCAAGAAGTCCGGGTCGTCGTGCGGCACGTCTTCGGCGCGAAAGCCTTGCGGGTAGTTCTCGGCGATGAAACCGGTGTTGAAGTCGCCCGAGACAAACTTGGGGTGGGCCAGCAGCGCGCTCTGGAACGGGATGTTGCTCGACACGCCGCGGATCACAAAGGCGTTGAGTGCCTCGCGCATCTTGGCAATCGCATCCAGCCGGTCGACGCCGTGCACGATCAGCTTGGCGATCATCGAGTCGTAGAACATCGGGATCTCGCCGCCCTCGACCACGCCGGTGTCCACCCGCACACCGCCGCCCTCGACCAGGCGGCCAGCCTGGTCGTTGACATACCGCACCGGCATCGAGGCCTCCATTGTCGTGACGGGTGGCTGGAAGCGCACCAGCCGGCCGGTGGACGGCAAAAAGCCGCGGAACGGGTCTTCGGCGTTGATGCGGCATTCCATCGCCCAGCCGCGCCGCGGGATGTCGGCTTGCTTGAAGGCCAGCGGCTCACCGGCGGCCACACGGATCATCTGCTCGACCAGGTCGATGCCGGTGATGCTCTCGGTCACCGGGTGCTCGACCTGCAGCCGGGTGTTCATTTCCAGGAAGTAAAAGCGCTGGTCCGCGCCGACCACGAACTCGACCGTGCCGGCGCTTTGGTAATTCACCGCCTTGGCCAGTTGCACTGCCTGCGCGCCCATCGCCTGGCGCGTCGCCTCACTGATGAACGGTGACGGCGCCTCTTCGATCACCTTCTGGTGGCGGCGCTGGATCGAGCATTCTCGCTCGTGCAGGTAGACCACGTTGCCCTGGCTGTCGCCCAGCACCTGGATCTCGATGTGGCGCGGGCTCTCGACAAACTTCTCGATGAAGACGCGGTCGTCGCCAAAGCTGTTGCGGGCCTCGTTGCGGCAGGCGGTGAACCCTTCAAACGCCTCTTTGTCGTTGAAGGCCACCCGCAGGCCCTTGCCACCGCCACCGGCACTGGCCTTGATCATCACCGGGTAGCCGATGTCCCGGGCAATCTCGACCGCACGCTCGGGCGCCTCGATGGCGGCGTTCCAGCCCGGGATGGTGTTGACCTTGGCCTCCAGCGCCAACTTCTTGGACGCGATCTTGTCGCCCATCGCGGCGATGCTGTAGTGCTTGGGGCCGATGAAAATGATGCCCTCTTCTTCGACCCGGCGCGCAAAGTCGGCGTTCTCGGACAAAAATCCGTAGCCGGGGTGCACCGCCTGCGCGCCGGTGGATTTGCAGGCGGCGATGATCTTGTCAGCCACCAGATAACTCTCGCGGCTGGGCGCGGCGCCGATGAACACCGCCTCGTCGGCGAGATCCACATGGCGCGCATCGCGGTCGGCCTCGGAATACACCGCCACGGTGTTGATGCCCATCTTCTTGGCAGCCAGGATCACCCGGCAAGCGATTTCCCCGCGGTTGGCAATGAGAATCTTTTTAAACATGCTGGCTCTCCGCAGGGAAATCGCCTGCGTGCGCGTCGCGCACCAAGCAATTTGGCTTCGCCGAAACGTCCGCTTCGTGGCCGTTTACACCACGGTTGGCAATCAGTATCTTGGTAAACATCATCACATTGCTCCATCAAACATTGCGTCCAATTGCGCTGGCTCGTCGATCAACTGCAGCGTCCGAATAATTTCGATCCGGTCGGCATCGAGCCGGCCGAGCTGCCCTGTCCCTCCGGGCCAGCACCGCCTGCGGCGCCTGATCTCGGCCGAAGGGTTGAAGGGGGCATCCGCCGCCGCGTGGTGGGTATCCATGGCGTCAGGGCACCGCCGTCATCGCCGACGTCTTCACGGCGCCGGCATCGAAGCTCATCGTGGCTGTGCAGCCTGCTGCGGCGGCGATGCGCTCGATCAGCGCATCCGCAAAGTCGGCACCGCTGGCGCTGTAACGACTCAGCGCCTGGCTGACGAGCTCGGCGCGGTCAAGCACCAGCTCCTTGCTGCGCAGCAGGGTGTCCAGAACGGTCGCGACCTGCTTGCGGTCGAGAGCGTAGCTGCCGGACAGCACCCAGACCAATTCGACCAGCGCCACCACGGGCACAAAGCCGGGCTCGTCGGGCTGCAGCGCCTCGATCAGCCGCGTGGCACGGGGCGATTGGCGCGGGTCGTCCTGCATCACATAGCGGACCAACACATTGGTGTCGAGGCCAATCATGTCGTACCGCCGTCGCGCTCGCCGGTGAGTTGACTTGTAAGTTGGCCGGCCTGGGCGCCGCGCTCAGCGATCGCCCGGTTCATTTCGGCGATCGACACGGTACGGGCAGGCGTGCCAAACAGGCCTTTGAGTTCACGCACCGAGCGCGTGGCCGCGATCAGCTCGAAGCGCCCGGGCTCGACCTGCACAAATTCGACACGATCACCCGCCTGGACGTTCAGCACACGGCGAACGTCGGCAGGAATGGTGATCTGACCCTTGCTGGTGAGTGTGGCGGTGGACATGGGGCGTGCTTCAGAGTTTTCCTTACTTCATTGTAAGGAGCTGGCCTGTCTTGCGGCTGCGCTTGGCGCGCGGGTCGTCACAGCGGGATATTGCCGTGCTTGCGCCACGGGTTCTCGAGCTTCTTGTCGCGCAGCATCACCAGGCTGCGGCAAATGCGCTTGCGGGTCTCGTGCGGCTGGATCACGTCGTCGATAAAGCCGCGGCTGCCGGCCACGAAGGGATTGGCAAACTGCGCCTTGTACTCGGCCTCACGTGCAGCAAGCTTGACCGGGTCGCCCTTGTCCTCGCGGAAGATGATCTCCACCGCGCCCTTGGCGCCCATCACCGCGATCTCGGCGTTGGGCCAGGCAAAGTTGAC
>JBBQAH010000398.1:0-3728 GCA_038316145.1 Burkholderiales bacterium | reverse complement strand
GAAATCTTACGTAAGACCAGTTGGGGGTTATGAGAATCTTACTAAAGGCTTACATGGGGGAGGGGGGGTCGGAAAAATTGGATTTTCGTCTTACGTAATATGTTTATGGTCCCTAAGGCAGTTTACCGCGTACTACATACGTACAATGAACATACTGCGGTGCATAAGGGACCAGAAACATATTACGTAAGACAAAAATCAAGTTTTTCTGAGCCCCCTCCCCCATGTAAGACAAAACCAATCAATCAACTGGACGCTTAACAATGTAAGTAAGATTCCGTTGACACCCTCCCTCCCCCTCTCCGCCTTACGTAATATGTTTATGGTCCCTTAAATAAGTTAGAAGTCTTAAACGTAGAACTCAAATACGTCGGTTCCTACGTACAGTAGTAGGTTCAGGCAGTGTAAAAAGCCACCGGCCCCGGCTCGTCATAACATTTTAACAGCACATCGCATTGGAATCTTTAGCGCTTCCGGCTTTTTCTCTCTGTTCTCGAAGCTAAAGTGGCATACATATTCATGCACTGTTTCATACATACCGAACGTACTAAATACAACTCAAAAAACTATACAGTACATACTGTAGTACCGGCCAGTGTCAACTACAATGCATTACCGTACATTAGAGAAAGTTAAAGCAGCATTAAAAAAAAACACCGCCGCCGCCGTCAGAAACTTCATAATTGTCTGTCATGCACCAGTATATATATATATCGCACACAAAAACAAGTTTTTTTTCCCCATTCATTTACACTCCCGTGATCGAAAAGGCCTCCTCTTTCGTAATCGCACAAATTAAGCGACCTGGCGCTAGTAAACAGACAGCTTAAACCTACATATCATTATAGCGGAAAGTAACAACGCGGCCAAATTGCCTGCTGGAATTCAGCCGTTTTCACATTCATTTTTTTTCCTTATCAACCATCGATATTTAGCCATCCATTTATCGCCGTCAACTAGCTGTTGTTATTACGTAAATTATCTCTCACCTGCTGCGTGCAATCGCACATTGAACCTCAATTCCCGACCCGGTTTCTGGACGTCTCGCGGGCCCAGCCAGATGTGAGAAACAATCGATCTCTTATTTATCCTCCCGCCCGTGCATCCTTTTTTTCCTACACCCCCGGGTGCAGCGCGTCCTATTTACTTCTCTTCTCGCCTCCCCACACATATGTAATGACACAACGTAACCATGTCGCAGCCGGAAGTGCAATGAGCCAACGATCCACTCACCTGTGTTGACAACATCTGCCCTAGATATCATTGAACCTCGCTCCCGTCTTTTTTACTATCTCTCTTTACGACATTTTTTTCTCTCACAGCAAGGCTTTCTCTTCTTGACTAACCATATCTGCCCGCATTATTCTGAGGACTTAAAATTATTCATGCTGATTGCTGACCCCCTCGTCGATCGTTCTAAGATATACAAATACGGCGCATCCCTTATTCATCTGTGCTGTATAATTCGAAGCTATTTGAATTTGAAGTATTTGCATTTGAAGCATTTGAAGCATTCGAATTTGCAGCATTTGAATTTGAAGCATTTGCATTTGAAGCATCTGAATTTGAAGTATTGGATGACCCCGGACAAAACGTCGAAAAACGCGATTCCCCCTGCCCCTTCCCCAATTGATCATGGGGCTTCACGCTTTTCTACCCCGCTGCCTCTTCGTCTTCATTATTCTCCAATCCGTCTCCATGCAGGCCATACTCTCAACACAGACCGGTGACAGACCGCTTCCTGCACCAAATAATCCACCAACCAGCAGCAACTTGAGCATTTCGAATAATAATAATAACTCCAACGCCAACAACAACGCAAATTCCACCACAATGCCCAACGGCGGTGGCTTCATTTCTCAGCCACCATCGAGTTTCCCCGCCGCACCAGCCAGCAGCCTGCGGTCATCCTGCGGCGTCATCGACATGCTCCCCGGGCTGCCCTGCCTCCTCACGTCCTGCCTCGGTCGCCACCATCGGATCCAGTGCCGGGGCGCGTCGGAACGCGAGCTGCAACAGGCCCTGCAACTCTACCACACATTCCTGGCCATGCCCCGGCCCGCGCAGGTGGCCCCCTTCTTCAACGTGCCCCTCCACGTGAGCCTGCACTCGGGCACGTACAACCTCACCCGGGGCCTCTTCTCCGCCGTCCGGGACCGGCTCGGCAAGCTCGAACTGACCGGCCTGGCCAATGTCACGCACTGGTCGGAGGACGCGTTGATTGACTTGAGGAGCCTCACAGTGCTCACGCTGGACGAGGTGGCTGTGACGGAGCTCCCGGCCGGGGCATTCCGTGGCCTGGTGCAGCTGCAGAGCTTAACGCTGAGGAATGTGGCTTCACTACGGGCAGTTGGACAAGACCTTTTCGACGCTTTGCTTTCATCATCGAAAGAGGAAAATGCCACTTTTCCACTCTCGCGGGGACTTCTTCGTTGTTTGAATGTCAATATTTCCGGGCCGAATTTTGGTTGCTCTTGTAAGGGGAATGCAGCGTGGCTGCCGGGGAGTTTGGCCAGGGCCGCCGCCGTCGCCACCGCCACGGTGAATGGTGATTTGGCGGCGTGGGTTGATCGGTTTGCGGATGGACCCGTGGTGGTGGGTGGGTGTGATGTGGCCGCCGTGGCTTGTTCCGGGGATGATTCGACGGATGCGAGCCTGCGGGGTGTGGATTTGATGCGGGTCAATTTCATGGCGGCATGTGCTCCGCCGCCGCCGCCGTCGCCGCGGCCGGAGCAGGTGGTGATGCCGGTGACGAGGTCGGGTGAGATGGCGCCGATGATGTTGCTCGCGCCGGATGCCGGGAGCGGTAATGTTTCGATACCGACCCCGCGGAATGGCGCTACGGTGGTACGGGAAGGAGCTGCAACGTTGGTGGTCTTTGTTTTGGCCCTGACGTGGAGGGAGATCTTTTGAATATCTGAAATTGAACTTTATTTTCTTTTAGTTTTGAAGACGCCTTCGTGTTCGATGAAATTCCGAGAATAAAAATAAAACACTATGTGGATAAGTCAAGTTCAATTATGTTTTTGTGTCCAGCCTCCGGGACTAAAGCTCATGGACTAATCTTTAGTCTTTAGGGAAGATAAACATATTACGTAATCAGAAAAACGAGATTTTTGAGTCCCCCCCCCCATCGTGATCAACAATCAATCAATCAACTGGACCCTATAACATTAGCGTAAGCAAACAGCCAAACAACCCCTCCCCCCTCTTGGATTACGTAATATGTTTATCTTCCCTTACGGTACAAGTACGGTATCAGGAAAGATAAACATATTACGTTATCAAAGGGGGGGAGGGGGGTCTTTGGCCGTTTGCTTACACTAATGTTATAGAGTTCAGTTGATTGATTGAGTGTTGATTACGATGGGGGTGCGTGCCCGAAAATCTGGCGTTTCCGATTACCGAGTACGTAATATGTTAATCCTCCCTCACAGTAAAAAGTAATCAGGATGGATTGAAACACCGTTTGGATTGAAACAGAGGTGTGTCCTTGGCAAGCCGGGGATGGCAGATAGGTGCGATGTTTTTTTCACAGGTGAGCTTTGACACGCCGGCACATGGCCTTGCACACTGCCGTACTTGACTAACTGGTGCAATGCACATCTCACTGGAATCAGCTGATTTCTTTAGTAAGTTTGGAATTTAAGGGTAGAGCAAAAATCAGCTGATTTCAGTGAGATGTGCATTGCACCAGTTAGTCAAGTACGGCAGTGTTCAAGGCCATG
>JBBQAH010000263.1:0-1556 GCA_038316145.1 Burkholderiales bacterium | reverse complement strand
CTTGAAGACACGCTTGGACATAATCTTCCTCGTATGATTTAATAAATCAACTTTTCCCATAGTGGTTTTTAGCTTCGCCACCGCTTACTTTTTTTTTCATTTCATGAATTTCAGTTTAATCCCGCAAGAGGTGGAGAATATGATAACTAGCTGAGTTTATTTTTGAAAGTTTTCAAGTTACATCTTTTAATGTAATATATTTATGATTTTTATTTCAGAGATCATCGGTACAATACCGCCGGAATTAAATCATAAAAATGCCGACGTCCACGGAGATGCTCATGGATTTCGGGAACTCGTCCAAAGACCTCATAGCGGCTCTGGCGGAAATGGATGCTATCATTGCCGGTAACTGAACCGGTTCTGGTGTCTCTGCAAATATTCGTATCCGAAATTTTGGGGGTTGCTGTTTGTTGGATCGATCCACTGATTGATCATCTATTCATCACGTCGATTGATTGATTGATTGATTGAATGATTGAATAATTGATAATTGAATTATTTGTTTATCAATCGATTGATTGATTGATTGATTGATTGATTGATTGAGTGGTTGATTGATTGATTGACTGGTTGATTGATTGATTGGTTGGGTTATTGATTGATGATTAGCTTGTGTAACCATGCGCTCAATGTCGGTCCATCTTGGCCATCCCTGCCATTACTAATCCATCGTAATTTTCGTGTATTTGCAGAGTCAAAGTTCTCCCTTGACACAATGTCGCTCTCTACGACGTCCACAAGTACCCCAAAATTGAGCGATGACAACAGCGGCAAATCGCCCACAGAGTCGGCGCCGCCACCGCTGTCGGCCGGCGTGCTCTCAAGTGCCATCCGCTCCGTCCAGCAGGAGCAGTACGGCGTGAAGGACACCACAAGAGCCGATGGACAGGGGATTTTCACGACGACGGCGGCGACGGCGGCGTATTCCTCGTACTACATGACTACTGCCTCTGACCATCTGATCAAGCAAGGTAATGGGCACTCTTCCGCCTCGCCCGAGCCGGTTTCCGTTATGGCCCAACTGGCCGAGGAAATGCGGATGCAGATTGAGCTGAGTGATGGGTTTGCGGGGTTCGCTGAGACTCGGCCGGTGTCGCCGCCGTGTCAGCTGGATCAGTACACGCTGGCCGTGTTGCGACAATGGATCGAGCGGAAGTGTGCTGCGGCCCGGGAGCTTGCTGATGAGGTACGGGTTTCAGTGTCAACAGTTAATGCCACTCAGATTCCGGAGGACTGGCTGTTAACTTAATGCATGACACAGTGCTGTAGTACAAGTACTAGTTGTAAAATGGAGCCAGTGGTATGCGAGTAGACTGAATTTTTGCCGGGTACACCGCTGGCGCCATCTATCCGCTGCTTTATCTCTCGTGTTTCTTTAAGTTTCGCCGTACCAGAGTAGAATCAGTAGATAAGGTACCAAGCAAAAATTATAATACGGAACAGTGTGGCAATGGCGAACAGCCACGAAGGGCGCTTAGTTGATTGGTTGATAAGGTCTGTATTTGAAAAAACGTCCAGAATCAAACAATCAATGGTACGTCCGGCCTTACTGT
>JBBQAH010000482.1:0-3323 GCA_038316145.1 Burkholderiales bacterium | reverse complement strand
TCAGACCGGACCGGTCACCTACGCCGGGCAGCCGTTTCACTACCGTTTATCGCTACACCTTGATGCAATCGATTCCGGTGGTCAGCATCGGAACTATTGCTTGGAAGGAGACCGCATCGTATTACAACAGCGATCCCCGCAGTCGGTCGGATTGTTGTGGTACGGAATTGTGCGCCAGGTACAAACAAGCAACCAAGTTATTAATAAACTCGGTCTTATTTTGATGGTTTCTGATTACATTAAATCCTCGATGTTTTTTGTCGGCAGGTTGAACATGACTCTATCGTTGTGCAGTTTCGCGTCGACAAGGGTCTGTCGTTGCGCATTGATGAGGATGCCGCGCTGCACATTTCCTTCCTGCCGGACCGCTACGTCTACGTGCAGGCGCATCGCGCCGTTGATCTCGTGAAGGAGTCCCAAGAGGCGATCCTCTTTCCGACTGAGCGGCATCTGGAAGGAAATCATTGTACGTTACTAAATAGTAAATACCAAACACGTTACGACTGACGAGCGAATATTTTTTGCCGGTAATTGCACAACTTTGAGGATTACTTGGTTTTGATTTTTGATTTGAGTTTTGATTCGAGCATTTCTCTGCTCGCAGGTTCGAGCGCCGCCATGCTCTCTGGCAGTCGTATCGCGTTTCTCAACAAGGACCTGAACGCCGAACAGCAGACAGCGGTTCGGGCCATTTTACTTGGTCGCTATCGGTCCATACCATTTCTCCTCACCGGACCACCAGGTAATAAGACCCTGGCTCTAGCTGACGAGTGCTTTTTTTAGACGAGGTGTGGTCCTGTATGGGTCCTGCCAAAAAACAAGGTAAAAATGAGTCCAAACAGTGTGTTTCTCACGTTTCCCATTTATGGCTGAAGTGTCAACCTAGAGAGAAACTCTTACTGTTTGGACCCATTTTTACCGCATTCATTCTGCACAATATTCCTGATTGAGTTGTTTAAATGTTTTTTTCGTTTGTTTTTTCATGTTTTTTTAAATGTTTGTTAATATGTTTTAACTATGAACTGCAGCAATGACAGTCATGGCGGTAAATGTGATGAAAATGTAAATATTAAAGCAGAATTTCTGGGTAAATCGAGCCTGTGTGTTGGACTGCTTCATTGAACCTCGACTGATACGGTGATACAAACTTAAGTCCGGCCACCTACAAAACGCGATAAAAGTTCGGCTACAAGCAATTTTGTTTTGCAAACCTTTCGGTGCTGGAGTCAATAAATCGAACATGAATACCTCTAAACTCCTAATTGTCGAAACCGACTGAAGTTTCACATCTGAATTGAAAAATTTTATAACATATTTTTGACTTTTTTGCCCGTTTTTTTTTTCAAAATTCAGATTTCAAACTTGGCTCAGTTTTGCCTATCAGCAGAGCAATCATTGCCCGTTTTAATGATGGTAAGGATAGAGTTGTTTGCAAAACAAAGTTTCTTGTTGCCGGACTTTCATCGCTGTTCGCGGGTGGCCGGATCCCGAACTTACAATTTAACCCTTGTACTAGTTACTTTCATTGCGTTTTATAAGCTTTTCAGCGTATGCTTATCTTGGATCACAGTTGTTGCTTCTTCCCACAGGCACCGGCAAGTCATCCACCCTACTGGAGGCCATTCACCAAGTATTTCTACGTGATCACAACACCCGCATCCTCATATCCTTCCACACCAACGCGGCTCTCAATAACATTGGCCTGTCCCTCTTGCAGTTTGGCATCGTCCCGGCAGTAGCCATGATGCGCATTCTGGCCAGGACGCAATCTATCGAAGACACCGATGAGCGGTTGCGTCCTTGCCGTCAGTACGGCGCCGACACAGAAATTCACGCCAAACACCGAATCATCCTCATCACTTGCTCGTCGGCAAATTACGTTGCTGGTAAGGGATACTACTGATATATTCGAGATATATACTGTATAAGGAGTGCCTTATTGGTACCCTCTAATCAATTTAGAGCTATGATATTTTGTTAGGCGGTTACCGGTCCGGTAGTTAGTTAAATCCCGTCTAGTTGTGTTTTTATTCCACACCACTTCGGTGAGGATTTCAATTGATCCGAATATCGTGCTCTTTCTAGCTGACACTTTTCACGTTTGTTGATAAACCTGAACGAATATTAAAACGCTAGTATTACAAACATTAGAAAACAGTTCTTGTCGTGCGGTGGTCCATCAAATGGTTTTAAAATTTTCTATAATTTACCGTTATTTTTTTGTGTGTGTATGTATGCACTTATGATAAATTGATGAAAAATTCACAAGTTTATTAAACTTGAAACTGAAAGAAGTCCGATATTGTACGGCAGGGAAACCTCCTCAACTGCCGGGCCTGGGCATGACTCATTTATTTATCGACGTCGTTACGAATTCGAAATATAATACGTTTTCATTTTTCCAGCCTACCGTTTCACGCACGTCTTTATCGATGAAGCGGCCAACGCAACAGAGCCGGCCTCGCTAATCCCCATCATGGCTGCCACATCGTCCTTCACCAAAGCAAGTGCCGTCACCGTCGTCCTCACCGGTGATCCCATGCAGCTTGGCCCATTGATTCGCTCGGATCTCGCAGCGAATTTTGGTTTTGAGGTTAAACTAGATTTGTTTAGCTCTCCTGTTTTTTTCCCCTTCTGGTAAGGTCTTATTCTAAACAGTGATGACACATTTATACATTTTTGTGTTTATTATTAAAGGAGTCACTGATCGGGCGTCTTCTGTCACTTCCGGTGTACGCAGAGGACGCCGATGGCAATGGTTCGTCTGTGCTCGCTACCCGATTGCGCCGCAACTACCGACTCACGGAGAATCTCCTCAAGCGGCCGTCTCACTTCTTCTATGGTGGAAAGCTGTTTACTGCATTGCCAAAGTCACGGTGCGTTATTATTTCTCATTGGAGTATTCGCCATAAATGTGCTAAACACAGTAAAACCTACGAAAAAGCAACAACGTAGCCAGTGGATTTCTATTGATTTGTTTCATACTCTATATTGTATGGCTCAGACGAACGAGTAGAAATCCACTGATGACGTCATTGCTTTTTCTGATGTTTTACTGCATACGAAAATATATTCGATTTTTTTATTGGTGTGTCGGAGAGGTCTGATCATGAAATAGACGAAGACAGCCCTGTCAAAAATTATAACATGCAAGACACAGTTGATCTTAAATTGCCGCTCTGTTTTTTTGTGTGTTGTTTTGTCCCTTCATGGACGGATGGCGTAACGTTCTGGTCTATGGACTCTCGGGAACATAAGGAAATGGGCAACCACTCAATCGCCAACCGTGGTCAGGCTATGCAAGTGCGCCGACTCGTCCACCT
>JBBQAH010000481.1:0-2422 GCA_038316145.1 Burkholderiales bacterium | reverse complement strand
GCAGACGAACGAATAGAGAACCACTGATGACGTCATTGCAACCTTGAAGGTTTAACTGTAATGGACTTAGGTTTGTGTTACGCATCATCGATTATCCCAACGACATGGCAAACCAGAAGACGACATATAACTCACCAGCTGGCGAGTGGCTCACCATTTGGAGCGAACCCCTGGAGGCACTTTCCGCTGAATCATTAGAGGGCAGGCGATTCTTGAAACCCAGGCAGCAAGTAGCAGGTAGGAGGCAGGAAGTGGGTCTTAAGTCGAAACATCCGACAGCTGCTTGCCAACTCGTACTTGATGTCAAAAAATAGCAGGCGAAATCACTGGAGTCAAGTATCACTCCTTGTGTTTTAATAAGAGTTTTTTATACACGCTAGCAATCCTTTCAATTGTTTTCAGCAACGGGCAACACTTTTGTGGCTGAAAAATCAGTAAAATGGAATAAAATGGAATAAAGCAGCAGAACAAAGAATCAGAACAAGCAATGTTTTTTATCCGTTTTCTAGGAACTCAATGCAGATTAAAAGCACACAATTCAGTACAGGAACGATGCTAAATTTTTCCCATGTCAAATGAACAGGTAATCAATTCGCAAAACAACGAAATACCACGCGGGAAATACGACAACAAAAGGGGCAAATGAGGCAAAAAGTGACGTGATGCCATTCCAGCAAAGAAATAGTTTCGGGTGTGTCTTCTTCAGAATTCTTTCGTTTCCAAACAGGACATTACATATTCAATGTCTGACTTCCATGGATAACGTTTGGAATAAAGTAAAACATCAAAAAAGCTTCAAGAAACTTAAGTCATGCCGGGCAGATTTTAAGGCCTTGAAAGCTGCCGGGAAGTAGGTGGCACGAAAACCGAGCAGGAGATAGGCGATAACGATCAACCGGTTCAGTGCTACCTCCTGCTTCCTGCCTCCTGCCTGGCCTCGTTCACATAAATCGCCGGCCCTCTAAACTTCGGGCAGAAAGCTGGAACACAGGGTCTGTGGAAATTGCCCAACTAATTGAGAGCTTTCGGTATATTCTTTGAGCACGTTCCCTTTAATGCGGCTGAAGCACCGTTTCAACTGCCTGTGCACAGAACTGCCAGTATGCAGCTGATCTTTCATTTGTTTAGCTGATATTACAAACGGTACTTGAGATGCAAAAAGGTAATCTGCCGAATGACACCGGCAAATTGATCAAGTGAATTGGGCACTTTACACCGACTTAGTGTTCCATCTTTCTGCCCGAAGTTTGTAATTATTCCCGTTCGATCAAGGCCAGTGTGGACTGAATCAGATCAGAAATGAAGAAGCAGGCAAAAAAAATGTCCGAAATTAGGAGTCAAAACACGCTGTCCTGAATTGGGTGCCAATCCTTGTACATACCGGTATCCCCCGGGATATATGATACTTCAATTGGAGGTTATTTAATTATTATGTTTACTACGGCATACCGTGCGCACCAGTTAGGGAAGCCACTTCCCTATTGCATATCTGTTCTTCCCATGCCGTTTTCTGTTCAATAATGTAAATGGGGTCCAATTGCTACGTGTATTCAGTGTATTATCTATAGAAATGCATATTTGTAATACTACAAATAGTAATATGTATTGCTACTTCATCCGCTATGTGTCTTTTTTAATTTTTGTGTTACACTTTTAATTTGGCCTTGTTACAATGACATTGTGTAATTACTATTAAACAGAAATTGTCTATAATTTAGCCTAACAAAGTAATGGACAATAATACTTAAGTGGACCGTGTTTTGTATTTAAAATTTCTGTCATCTTTTTTCGTTCTGCCGCACACGTTAAATTAATAACCTGGCCGAGTGTTTATAATTGTAAAATATTTTACTGTGCAACATGCATCGGTTTACATGACCTTTATCGGTTATTTCTTTTGGATTTTTTTTTCAGAATTAAAACGCCGGCATTCTACGGCAGTCGATGACATGGCACACTGGAGTACTCACGAAGAAAACGAACGGGTCGCCAATCTTCGGGTGGGAAAACTGCGGAAAAAGTACAAGCTTGGCGCACTCCCCCTCACCTACATCGGCTGGACCCTCTACGCCCTGGTCCTGGTGGCCAAAATGTTAGTCATCATGATCATGTTTGCCTATAAAATGGACGTCCACGAAGTGCTCGGGTCGAACATGTTGGAGCTGGCCTTTGCCTTGACCGCTGCGATATTTGCCCTCGTGGTTTCCGGCCATAAAAGCGTCCCGAAGAATACTAATCAAAAGCCAGTCATCCGCTGGATGCAGACTCATGTGAGTTATAACTTATCGATCCCCGTGCATCCATCCAAATCGGTTTGAACGCTAGGTTTAAATACCTTTTTAATACTAACATCAGGTTTACTATCCACTAAACTGTATATTATTCTTTGGAAGATAGGGGGCCGTTCACAAATGACGTCAGC
>JBBQAH010000405.1:0-3106 GCA_038316145.1 Burkholderiales bacterium | reverse complement strand
TACGCTTTTTTTATTTCATCGGCGCCCACTGATTTTGATACACCCAAAATTTCGTAATAATCTCTTTTTGAAGCCATTGAACTAACCATACTGTTTTATTATGAATTGCGAAATTATTAGCTTCATAACCTGTCCGCAATTACCAGGTTTTTGAAAGGTGCTTAAGATAAAATCACAACAATATACATACTGTTATATTTTAAAATTATGATACCATAATTAACCAGCCTATTATGGCTGAACAGGGTTACACAGATGTTATTATTTGCCAACAACAACTTTGGCAAACCGTATCAATTTATCATTGAGGTAATAGCCTTTTTCAATCTCCGCTACTACTTTTCCTTTTTGTTTTTTATCATCAACGGGAAGTTCGGTGATCGCTTCATGCTTTTCCACATCAAAATTTGTCCCCACACTTTCCATTGGTTCTAATCCTCTGGATTTCAAAGCTTTCCTCAGTTTGTTGAACACAAGCTGAACCCCTTCTTTTATATGGTCCGGATCATCAGTTTCCTGCATTTGGTTTTCAGCACGGTCGGTATCATCGAGCACCTGAAGCAATGAAGTGATTACTTCTTTAGAGGCAGTTTGTATCAATTCAATCCGTTCTTTTGCACTGCGCCTTTTATAGTTATCAAACTCTGCAAAAAGGCGCATGTATTTGTCCTTTTGCTCTTCAAGCTCGGCCCTTAATTTTGCAGTCTCCTCAGATGGTAAAGAGGGATCAAAAGTTTCCACACCATCAGTTTCCACGTTTTCATTTTCATTCACAGAAAAATCATTTGCTTCTATTGGGGTGTTATCACTCGTTTCTATAATTTCTTTTTCTTTATTTTCCATATTTTAAAATTGGCTGCAAAGGTAGCATTGTCAAACTTTTTGCCAATAACAAATATTGGACAAAATGACACAAGGACAATTTGCAATTTGAAATTGGGAATAAACAGTAAAAAATTGAAATAGGCAATTGAATCAATAAATCACAAAATACTGGTTTACTGTATTTAGAATCTATCGGGGCTGAAGGCGGTTATGTTGATTGGGGCATTTTTTTTATCAATAAGATCGCTAACGATTTTACCGGTGCCTGCTCCCTCTGAAATACCAAGCATAGCGTGGCCTCCTGCGATGATTACATTATCATAACCATTTGGTTTTCCGATATAAGGCAGCCCATCCGGCGTTACGGGACGAAGGCCGGTCCATATTTTTTCGATAGGGGGAAAATCAATTTTCAAACCGGGATAAAAGCTTTTAACCGAATCATATATTCCCTGCATCCTGTTTATTAAAACCCTATTATTAATACCGCTGAACTCCATGGTGCCACCAATACGCAATTTATGTTTCCAGGGGGTTATCGCACACCTTCCATCTACAAGTATTGCTGGGTAACGGATATTTTTTTCAACATGATCGTAAGTATAACTGTATCCTTTGCCCGGCTGCATCAGCAATTTAACTTTCAGTATTTTAGCAATTTGGGGCAGCCAGCTACCGGAGCTTAAAACAATATTATCTGAAGTGAATGTACCCTGGTCAGTAATAACACCTGTAATATTTCCATTCTGTTTATTGAAGCCGGTAACTTTAGTGTTTAGTTGAAATGTTATTCCTTTTTTTTCTAAATATTTTTTCATGACAACCATAAACTTTCCCGGGTCTATATGGGCATCGTCTTTAAATAAAACTGCGCCGGCAACTTTTACCTCCACATCAGGCTCGAGGTGTTGCACCTCTGCCCCGGTTAATCTTTCTACGTTGAGCCCAAGTTTCTCCGCTTTCTCCGCTAACAGTAATTCGTGTTCATAAGTTTTCTGGCTCCGGCACATCATCATACAGCCGATCTCCTCCATGTCAAATACATCCCCGATATCATCTTTTATTTCATTCATCAATCTCCGGCTTAGTTGTAAAAGATCGTTCAGGTGAGGTGTATTTTTATCGACGGTTTGTTGAGAGCTGTTTTTATAAAATTGAAGCCCCCACTGAAGAAAGCGCAGATCTAGCCGGGGCTTAATATAAAACGGGCTTTTGCTGCTAAACATATGTTTAAGCCCCTCGGAAATAATGCCGGGAGATGCCAGCGGAATAAAATGACTGGGAGAAAGAAAGCCCATGTTGCCGAAAGAACATCCATCTGTGATCTCACCCTTATCAATCACCGTTGAATGATACCCATTTTTGTGAAGATAATAAGCTGTGCAAAGGCCTGTAATCCCGCCTCCTACAATAATTATATTTTCTTTTTTTGAAAAAACCGGAGACGTATCGGCACTCATTTTATTTACGGATTTTTAATAATTTCTGTGGTTAAAATATTAGAAAGTAAAAAATAATATTTGTAAAAATAGTTATAAAATGGTTTGAAAATAATCATGCAGGGCCTTGTTGAATTTCGTTAGATCGACAATGTGTTGCGATAGCCAACTTTTAGCCAGTTTGCATATTAAGGCTTTAAATTAAAATATATTTATCCTAATTTTTATTACTTTAGTAACGGTCAAATTATGGAAACCTACGGTAAAATATTCTTAGTCGCCATGCCGGTTTTTCTGTTTCTCGTTCTTTTTGAAAAATGGTATTGATGGCGCAGGGGAAAAGATACCGTAAGGCACATGGATATGATATCCAGCTTAAGCTCCGGTGTTACCAATGTAACCAAAGATGTACTGGGCCTTAGTTTGGTAATTATCAGTTATGAATGGCTCGTTGGTAAGATAGCGATCGTTCATATTGCTCCTGGTGTTTGGATTTATATTATTGCATTTGTCGCTTTAGATTTTGCGGGCTATTGGGTACATCGCATTTCACATCATTATAATCTTTTCTGGAACAATCACATTATTCATCACAGTAGCGAAGAATTTAATCTTGCGTGTGCATTGAGACAAAGTATTTCTTCCATCGTAAAAATATTCGCAGTGTTTCTTTTACCGGCCGCATTGCTGGGCGTGCCTGGCGAGGTAATCGCTATTGTCGCACCTATTCAATTGTTTGCCCAGTTCTGGTATCATACGCAGCATATTAATAAAATGGGATGGATGGAAAAAATAATTGTAACACCTTCTCACCACCGAGTTCATCATGCCATAAATCCGTT
>JBBQAH010000407.1:0-1548 GCA_038316145.1 Burkholderiales bacterium | reverse complement strand
AGGCATGTAAACAGTAAGTCTAGTCAATCCAGTCAATCAACCATAGGCTTGTATGGTGCACAATAAAACTTCCCTTGTTTCTCGAGGGCTGGTTCCTTGTATGATACCGGTCAAATAATTTTTTTTATCCATCACTCGTTGGGTACGTTTACTGAAAAAAGTTTGGAATTATTTGGCATCGCTCTTACTGATGGACCCCGAGTAAGTCAATTTAGAAGTACACTGTACAATTGTTGCAGTTTAAAATTTAGTCAGCGGGATTAGACTATTCTTCCCACGTGGGGAAGACTGTACTCGCTGGCCTACATTGTCCCACGTGTGGTGTGTCAGTGTTTTATCATGAAAGCCTGCGAATATGGATACTTTGCATACCTAGGAATTCCTTGCTCATTGAAATATGGTACTAGGAGACGTTAGGCTTTTTAGCAAGGAAATTGTCCACATCCAAGCTAAATGTTTGGGCCTGCGCTCAAGCAAAACGCCTGGCCCGAATGTTCTTTCTGATACTTTCTTAACTTGAGCAACAGAGTGAAAATGAAACAAACGTTAAAACCTCATGGGATGGCATGGCCCAGCTCCTAGGGAGCTGCCGGAAGGTCCGCCCCAGCCTGGCAACAAGGCTTGGATCCACTACGAATTGGTTGCTAAGCAGAGGTACTATAATAGTCCCAACCACTTCAGTGGAGGAAACAACCGATCATTACATTCATTAAATTTCTCGTGTCCTAAGCAATCCCTCTCATTTCAGAAGTAAAAATCGACAGTCTTCCATCCTTAAAGTTTCAGTTCAGCTTTTTAACACCCGTACGGAAACATGGCTGCCATTGAGTTTTTGACATGTCTTGTGGGTTCCGCGTTTTTTTATGTGAAAGGTTAGCTGAATGACCTTTGATTAGCGCCAGGAATTATTGCCACAATTAACATAGGCAACGAAATGTCGCATCCTTTACTTCTTTCAACTAGTCTTTACAATGTCTCACGTTTGTACTTGTCAGGAGTTGCGGGCGTACTGGACCTGTTCGACGAGGGTAGGATGGCAACCTGGAGCGTCACTCGAGATGGACCGCGACCCGACCGTCTTTTATCCCGCCGATCTCGATCCGCTCCTGGTACCGGTATGAAAACAATAGTTGCCGATACATGTCGACAATGAGAATGTGCAAACGTTGCGGCATGAATTTTCCGTGAACCGGTTTCTCATAAGACAGAAGGCCATCGGGTCACGACGATCTGACGACGACTCAACGTTTTGGTTTTTTTTTAAATTGATCAGTTGCCAGTTTGGGCAAACATGCAGTTCTGAATATCAATGACCCTTGGAACAATTTTCATGGTCGGCAAAATACATGAATTATATTTTGATTAGATACCAGAACAAAAAAAAAAAACAATGCAAAGTTATACTCCTCCAAAATTCGAGGCGTGCTTATAGCTATTTTTTGCCCTAGGTGGCTCTGTTGGTTACTGCATGGGACGTGGGGCATGTGAGACCGTGGAAAGTATGAGACCGCTCACACAGAAGGCCGGTCTATCTGGCACGCATCTTCT
>JBBQAH010000446.1:0-2437 GCA_038316145.1 Burkholderiales bacterium | reverse complement strand
GCTTCACCAGCACGTCAGCGTGAAAACGGTCCACGTGGACGTCGTGGTTGAGGGCATTGTCGAGGGCCGCGAGGATCATCCCCTGGTGGTGCGCCATGTACGAGCGCACGACGACATGGTCTCGCGCCTTCTCACCCACCGTGCGCGAAGCCTCGTTCGACCGCTCCTGGTCGTAGTCGACGGCCTCGAAGAGGCCATACAAGCCCAGCGCGCCGATGCGCTTCAGCGCCTCGATGTTCTCGAGCACCTCGCGCGGACGCATGGGCAGCGCGAGGATGCATGCATAGGGAGCGACGACCTGATCCTCCTCCAGGCCCCGCCGCATCCCGAGCCCCGGGACGCCGAACGAGCGGTACTGGTAGTTGTGCTGCGCATCGAGCTGCGCGTAGCCCGACTCGGAGACGCCCCACGGCACGCCGGCCTTCTTGCCGTGCTCGATCTGCGCCGCCACCGACAGCTCCGCGCTCTGCTGGAGCAGCGTGCGCTCCCGGCTGCGCATGAAGAGCGTGGGCATCAAATACTCGAACATCGTGCCGCCCCACGACAGGAGCGCGGCCTCTCCCTGGATACGAACGACGGGACGCCCGAGCGTGAACCAGTGCTCCGGTGGCACCTCGCTATGGGCGACCGCCAGGAAGCTCGCCAGGCGCGCCTCGGAGGCGAGGAGATCATAGTAGTTCGCGTCCAGCCGGTCGGACGTCGCGTTGTAGCCGATGTGAAAGAGCTTCCGGGCGCGATCGAAGAGGAACGTGAAGTCGAAGCCCCTGCGTGCTTCATCGACGCGGTCGGCCAGTACCAGGAGCTCGTCGCGAAGCGCGCCGTCGTTCGTGACCGCGTCGATGTCACCGTGCACGCTTCGCACCTGATGCCGGAAGCGCGCGAGCCACGTCTGGACCTCGCGGAACGTGGCGACATCGGGCTTGGTCGTGGTCTGGTCGAGGATCTCCAGCAGCGCCGTCTCGAGCGCAGGCACTTCGGACGCGGAGAGCGTCTCTGCGGCGCCGACGCTCTCCGCCTCTCCTCTGGCGAGGGTCCGGCGAATGGCAGCGATCGCCCTCGACGCCGCGGCATGGGGCGTCGCGAGCCGAGCGAGGCTCTCCTCGAGCAGGTCGAGCGTATCGCCGAGGCCCTGGAACCGGACCGGCCGCACCGGCCGCGTATGCGCGGCGTCGCGGCATCCCTTCGCGAGGGTGATCAACGCGGCCGCCAGGTTGCCGCTATCGACCGTGGACACGTAGCGCGGCAGGAGCGGCTCGAGGGTGCGAGTATTGTACCAGTTGAGCCAGTGCCCTCGGTAGCGCTCGAGTCGTCCGAGGGTCTCGAGCGACCGGTGGACGAGCGCGTGGAGCTCCGCGCGGCCGATGTAGCCGAGGTCGAAGGCCGAGACGTAGGCGACGAACATGAGACCGATGTTGGTCGGCGAGGTGCGGTGCGCGACGATGGCGCCTGGGTCCTGCTGGAAGTTGTCGGGCGCGAGCCACTGGTCTCCGGGGCCCACGAACGTCTCGAAGAAGAGCCAGGTGCGGCGCGCCAGATGGCGCAGCGTGCGGCGATCCGAGGGCGACAGCTCCTTCTTCACGACGATCGGCGCGCTGATCCACCGCGCGATCTCCGGCGAGAGGAGCCACAGGGCGAGGACCGGGGCCGCGAACGGGAGCGCAGCGGGATGCCAGATCCCCAGGGCCGCCCCGGCGCAGCCGGTGACCGCGACCGCCGGACCCATCTCACGCCAGAACAGCCGCCGCGAGCCGTCGGCATAGGTTCGCGCGGTGTCGGCGGCGGTCACCCATTGGAGGAGGTGCCGCCTCGTGACCGCCATGCGGACCACGGCGCGCACGATCGCGTCGCTCGCGATCCCCGCCTCGTGCGGGAGAAACACGACACCGAGCCCCCACCGGGCGAGCGTTCGCCGACCGTTGCCATCGAGGAAGGCGGGCGCAGAGATCGCGAGCGGTACGAGCAGCGGGACGAGAACGAGCACCCAGAAGGAGCTCGAGAGGAAGTTCCACCCCACGAAGAAGAGCGCGAGGAGCGACGGCGCGAGCAGGCTGCGCCGCAGGTTGTCGTAGATCTTCCAGCGATCGACGAGGCTCAGGCGATTCGGCAGACGTTCCCCGCTCGAAGACGGGACGCGCGGCAGCAGCCACGGCAAGAGCTGCCAGTCGCCGCGAATCCAGCGGTGGGTTCGGCGCGCGGCCGAGAGATAGTTCTGCGGATACTGCTCGAAGACGACGACGTCGGTAGCGAGGGCCGCCCTTCCGTGGATGCCTTCGAAGAGATCGTGGCTGGCGAGGGCGTTGGTTGGGACCAGGCCCTCGACGCTGCGCATGAAGGCGTCGACCTCGTAGATGCCCTTGCCGACGTACGCTCCCGAGCCGAAGAGGTCCTGGTACACGTCGGAGGCGGCGTGCGTGTAGATGTCGAGCGCGGTATCGCC
>JBBQAH010000084.1:0-13362 GCA_038316145.1 Burkholderiales bacterium | reverse complement strand
CACGGCAGATCGATGCGACCCCACGGCGCGCACCTCGACGCGCCGGTCCCCGCATCCCCATCCCCAGGAGACACCGCATGACCTCACCCTCAACCCCCCGCGCCGGCCTGCAACTGCGCACCCTCATCAAACCCAGCGGCGGGCTTGACATGTCGCTCGCCACGGTCGATGTGCCCGCACCCGGCGACGCGGAGGTGCTGATCCGGGTCGAGGCCACGCCGATCAACCCGTCCGACATCGGCCTGCTGTTCGGCGCCGCCGACATGACGACGGCCAAGCTGGCCGGTGACCCGGCCCAGCCCGCCAGCCTGGTGATGAACGCTGCCATTCCCGAGCGCGCCATGAAGGCCATGGCCGGCCGCCTGGGTCAGTCACTGCCCGCCGGCAACGAGGGCGCCGGGGTGGTGATCGCGGCCGGTGCGTCGCCCGCCGCCCAGGCCTTGCTGGGCAAGACGGTGGCGGTGATCGGCGGCGCGATGTACGCCCAGTACCGCTGCATGCCCGCCGCCCAGTGCCTGGTGCTGCCCGAGGGCACCACGCCGGCCGAGGGCGCGTCCTGCTTTGTCAACCCGTTGACCGCACTCGGCATGGTCGAGACCATGAAGCGCGAGGGCCACACCGCGCTGGTGCACACCGCAGCCGCGTCCAACCTGGGCCAGATGCTGAACAGGATCTGCCTGGCCGACGGCATCAAGCTGGTCAACATCGTGAGAAAGCCCGAGCAGGCGGCGCTGCTGCGCAGCATCGGCGCGCAGTATGTTTGCGACGCGTCGGCGGCCAGCTTTCTCGAAGACCTGACCCAGGCCCTGGTGGACACCGGTGCGACGATTGCATTCGATGCCACCGGCGGCGGCAAGCTGGGCGGCCAGATCCTGGGCTGCATGGAGGCCGCGCTGAACCGCACGGCCGTGGAGTACAGCCGCTACGGCTCGACCACCCACAAGCAGGTCTACCTGTACGGCGGCCTGGACACCAGCGCGACCGAGTTCAACCGCAACTTCGGCATGGCCTGGAGCATGGGCGGCTGGCTGCTGTTTCCGTTCCTGGGCAAGATCGGCTCGGCGGCGGCCGGCGCGCTGCGCCAGCGCGTGGCCGCCGAACTCAAGACCACCTTTGCCAGCCACTACACCCAGGTGATCTCGCTGGCGCAGATGCTGCAGCCCGAGGTCATCGCGGTCTACAACCAGCGTGCCACCGGCACCAAGCTGCTTGTCAACCCGAGCCTGGGCTTGGCGGGCTGAGGGTCACAGTGGCGCGGCTGCTCAGTGGCGCCGCGCTTCGGGCAAGAAGCGCACGCCGCCGCGCGCCAGGCCGCCACCCAGGCCGATGGCCGTGCCGTCGGCACGCCAGCAGGCGGCGCCCTCCATGTCGCCGCTGTCGTCGAACCGGATCGCGCACAGGCCGCCGCCGACATTGGGCACGCGTTCTATCGCGTGGCCACGTTGCTGCAGCGCGTCGGCCAGTGCCTCAGGAAACTGCGGTTCCAGCTCCAGCCCGAACCCTTGAGTCCACAGCCGCGGCGCTTCGATCGCCTGCTGCAGCCCCATGCCGTGGTCGATCAGGTTGACCAGTGCCTGCATCGCCGACGTGAAGATGCGCAGCCCGCCCGGCAGGCCCAGCGCAAAACGCAGCTGGCCGTCCTTGAGCACGATCAGCGGCGCCATCGACGAGGTGACCCGCTTGCCCGGCGCCAGCGAGTTGGCCAGCCCGGGCCGCGGGTTGAAGACGTAGAGGTAGTTGTTGGGGATCAGGCCGGTGCCCGGCACCATGTAGCGCGCACCGAACAGCGAATTGATCGTCTGCGTGGCGCAGACCACCAGGCCGTCCCGGTCGGCCACGGTGATGTGGGTGGTATTCGCGCTTTCGGAGGATCTGCTTTCGGAGGCGGTGCTACCTGCAGCCTGGCCCGCCGTGATGCCGGCCTGCCAGTGCCGGGCGCGCTGCGGGTCGATATCGGCGCGGCGTTGCGCCGCGTAGTCGGCCGACAACAGCCGGGCCACCGGCACGTTCACGAAATCCGGGTCGCCGGTGCAGGCCGCGCGGTCGGCAAAGGCGATCTTCAACACCTCGGCCAGCAGGTGGGCGCTGTCCGTCGTGCCAAAGCCGGCGGCGGCCAGATCGAACCCCTCCAGGATGTTGAGCATCTGCCCAATGTGCAGCGGGCCGGCGCAGGGCGGCGGCGGGCCGGTGATCTCGAAGCCGCGGTAAAAGCTGCGCAGCACGTCCATGTCATGCGTGCGGTAGGCCTGCAGATCGGCTGGGGCCAGGTAGCCGCCGTGCTGCTGCATGTCGTCGGTCAGCCGCGTGCCCAGCGCGCCGCCATACAGCGCGCCCGCCCCGTGTTGCACCACCAGCCGCAGGCTGTCGGCGCACGCCGGGTTCATCACCCTGTCGCCAAGCGCCAGCAGCCTGCCGCCGGGCAGGAAGACGCGGGCGATCTCGGGGTCCAGCGCCAGGTCGGCGGCGCAATCGGCCACGCAATCGGCCAGGTAGCGGGTGGCGGCAAAGCCGCGTGTGGCGTGGCGGATCGCGGGCTCGACCACATCGGCCAGCGACAGCCGGCCGTGGCGCGCCAGCATCTCGCACCAGGCCATCAGGTTGCCCGGCGTGGCCACGGCGGCGCGGCCCACGCTGTTGCGCCGGCCCAGCGCGTCCAGCGCACCCGGGGCGGCGTCGGGGTCGGGCGTGAAGGTGGTGGCGCCCACCGCCAGCGGGCAACGGCCCTGGCCCTCCAGGATGGTCTGCCGGCCATCAGTCAGCCGCAGGTTGGCGAATCCACCGCCCAGCAGGCCGACCATCATCGGCTCGACCACCGACAGCGTGAACAGCGTGGCCACCGCCGCGTCCACCGCGTTGCCGCCGGCCGCCAGCATCTCGGCCCCGGCGGCCGACGCCAGCGGGTGGTTGCTGACCACCATGCCGCGGCTGCCGGTGGCGGGCCGCTTCTCGGTGGGCGTGGCCGTGCTGTTGCGGCTGCCTTGGGTGGCTCGGGAGGTCATGGCCTCACACCCCCAGCAGCTGTCCGCCGTCCACGGCGATGACCTGGCCGGTGACCCAGCGCGCATGGCCCGAGGCCAGAAAAAGTGCGACCTCGGCGATCTCGTCGGGCGTGCCCATGCGGCCAAACGGGATGCCGGCCAAGGTGCGCTCGTACAGCGCATCACCGGCCAGCTTGCGCTGGTCCCAGACGCCACCCGCAAACTCGACCGATCCGGGGGCGATGCAGTTCACCCGCACGCCACGCCGCGCCAGCATCGCCGCCTGGCTGCCGGTGTAGCTCATCATCGCGGCCTTGACCGCGGCATAGGCCGCAGACCGGGTGGACGGCCGCAAGCCCGAGATCGACGAGATGTGGATGATCGAAGCCCCTGGTGCGGCCAGCAGGTGCGGTACGGCAGCATGGGACGCGCGCACCATCGCCATCACATCCACCGACAAGCCTGCTGCCCAGCCGGCCTCGTCGTCGCCCATGCCGAAGCCCGAGGCGTTGTTGACGAGCACATCGATGCCGCCCAGCACCGCCGCTGCGGCATCGACATAGCGTGCCACGGCCGGCCCGTCGGCCAGATTGCAGATGGCAGCGTGAACCTGGTGCCCCAACTGGGCGAGGTCGTCGCGGGTGGCCTGCAGGGCTGTCGGGCTGCGGGCGCAGATCGACACATCGGCGCCGGCGGCGGCAAAACCGAGCGCGATGGCCCGACCGATGCCGCGGCTGCCGCCGGCCACCAGCACACGTTTGCCGAGGAAATCGAAGGGCATGGATCAAGTCCTTGAGTTGGGGATACGTTGCGGGCTGGTGCCAGGGGCGGCAGACCGCTTGGTCGCTGCGCTCAGGCGCTGGCGGCCACGTGGCGCCTGCGGCGGGTGCGGGCGGTCGCTTGGGTGGTCGATTGATTGGTCGTTTGGGCGGTTGTTTGGGCGGTTGTTTGGGCGGTTGTTTGGGCGGTCATGCGGGCCAGCGGCTCGACCGCGCCGGCCACCGCCTCGACTGCCGCCAACCGAGGCTTGGCGCGGCCAGCGGGCCTGCGGGTGCGCTGGGCAGCGGCGTCGGGCGCCGAGGCCGGCGGCGCCACTTCCGCTACCGCCGCTACCGCCGCCACCTCCGCAGCCGCCGGCACCGGCAGCTGCCGCAGCGCCTCCATCGCCCGGTTGAGCTGCATCGCCAGCTCACCGATGTCGGGCACCGCCCGGCGGCAGGCGATCAGGCCAAAACACAGCTGGCCCCGGTAGCTCTGCACGGTGATGTTGAGCGCCACGCCGTGCACCACGATCGACAGCGGGTACAGGCCTTCCATCTTGGCGCCGGCCAGGTAGAGCGGTACCTGCGGCCCGGGCACGTTGGAGATGGTGACATTGGCAAAGCGGATGCGGTCGGCCAGCTTTGATCGGCCGTACAGCGAGGCCAGACCGCTGAGCAACCAGGGCGAGCCCAGCGACGGGAAGTCCTTCGGGATCAGGTTGCCAAAGCTGCCCATCTGGGCCTTCATGCTGCGGGTGCCGGCCATGATCTGGGCCAGGCGCTGCAGCGGGTCCTTGACCTGGGTGGCCAGGTCGATCACGGTGCCCGAGACCTGGTTGTTGGCGCTGGTGTCGCCTTCGCTGCGCAGCGAGATCGGCACGCCAGCCACCAGGGTCTTGTCAGGCAGCTCACGCGCGTCGGCCAGGTAGTCGCGCAGCGCGGTGCTGCACAGCCACATCACCATGTCGTTGATCGAGGCGCCGTGCTGCTTGCCGATGGCCTTGACTTCGAGCAGCGGCAGGGCGATGCCGGCAAACGAGCGCTGGTTGGTGATCGAGGCGTTGAACGGCGTTGCCGGGGCGAACTTCAGCCGCGTGCCCGGTGCCGAGGTCCGGTTGCCGGCGCGGCGCTGGGCCAGCGCGGTCTTGGCCGCCTTGAGCGCTGCGCCGGCCAGTGGCGGCAGCAGCTTGGCGAACTGCAGCACCTGGCTCAGCTGGTTGCCCAGCGCGGCGCCCAGCAGCTCGGCCACACCCAGCTGGTAGCGGTGGGTGCGCTGGGCGCGCGGCGGGCGCACCCGGCGCGGTTCGACTGTCATGTCGAAGATGCTGTTGGCCATCGCCACCGCGGCCTGGCCGTCCACTGCCGAGTGGTGCACCTTGGAGTAGAACCCGACCCGCCCGTCGGCCATGCCCTCGATCACGTAGAACTCCCACAGCGGCCGGCTGCGGTCGAGCAGGCTGGAGTGCAGGCGCGCGCACAGCGCCTCCATCTGCGCCATCGTGCCGGGTTTGGGCAGCACGGTGCGGCGCATGTGGTAGTCCAGGTCGATGTCGTCGTCATGGATCCAGACCGGGTTGGCCAGGTCGAACGGCATCAGTGCCAACTTGCGGGTGAACACCGGCGCCAGGTGCATGCGGCCAGCGACATGGGTCTTGACCGCGTCGAACCACTCATCGCCGGTGCCGGGCGGCGGCTCAAACAGCGCCAGGCTGCCGACATGCATCGGCATCTCGGGGCTTTCCAGGTGCAAAAACGCGCCGTCAACAACGCTGAGGTGGCTCATGTCTTTCATGGGGTGCTCCTGGGGGTGGCGGCAGGGTGTGGGGATCAGGCAGCGGCGGGTTTGGCGCGCTGCGCCTCTTCATCGACCAGGGTCTTTTTCGACAGCTTGCCCACAGGCGTCTTCGGCAGCTCGGCCCGCAGCGCCATCGCGCCGATCATCTCGTGCTTGCCGATGCGGTCTTTCAAGAAGTCTTTCAGCGCGGCCAGCGTCAGTGGCGCAGCGCCGACTTTTAACGTGATGAAGGCCTTGGGCGATTGGCCGCGGTATTCGTCGGGGATGCCGATCACGCAGACCTCGGCCACGTCGGGGTGGGCATAGATGGCCTCTTCGATGGTGCGCGGGTAGACATTGAAGCCGCTGCACAGCAGCATGTCCTTGGTGCGGTCGACGATCGAGATGTAGCCGGCCTCGTCCATGAAACCGACATCGCCGGTGCGCATGAAGCCGTCGGCATTGAAGGCCTCGGCGGTGGCGCCGGGGTTGTTCCAGTAGCCCTTCATCACGTTCGGGCCCTGGATGCAGATCTCGCCGCGCTCGCCGGGCGCGGCGTAGGCATCGGGGTTGCCGAGGTCGCAGAAGCGGATCGTGATGCCGGGCATCGGCAGTCCGCACGAGCCCACATGCTGCGGCCCGATGGGCGGCGAGAAGGTGCCCGAGGGCGAGGTCTCGGTCATGCCCCAGCCCTCGGCCAGGCTGCAGCCGGTGAGCTGCATGAAGCGCTGGTGCACCTCCACTGGCAGTGGCGCACCGCCCGAGCCGCAAAACTTGAGCGCCCGCAGGTCGTAGTTTTCAACGCCGGGGAAGTTGTTGAGCGCGGTGTACATCGTCGGCACGCCCGGAAACAGCGTGACCTTCTTGCCCGCCAGGTCCTTGAGTACCGCCTCCGCGTCGAAGCGGGTGTGCAGCACCTGGGTGGCGCCCAGCCGCACGCCCAGCAGCATGTTGACCGACAGCGCGTAGATGTGGAAGGGTGGCAACACCGCCAGCACCACCTCTTCGCCCTCCAACAGGCCAGCACCGCCGTATCTGCAGGTCAGCCAGTACTGCTGGTTGGCGGCGGTCAGGTTGCCGTGGGTCAGCATCGCGCCCTTGGGGTGGCCGGTGGTGCCGCCGGTGTACTGCAGCACCGCCAGCGCGTCTTTCGGGTCGCCGATGTCAAACGCCTGGTAGGCGCCGTTGTTGTCCAGCAGGGCCGAGAACGCAACATGGCGGTCATCGAACACCACCTCGCTGAGTTGGCCCGCGGCTTTCAGGTGGGCGGTTACGCCAGCGGGGTGGGCGCTCATCTCGCCCAGGTTGCCGATCACCAGGGTCTTGAGCCGGGTGCTGTGCAGCAGCCGGTCCATCTGCGGGTACAGCAAGGCCAGGTCCTGGGTGATGAGGATGTCGGTCTGGCTGTCGGCCACCTTGTGCTCCAGCACCCGCTCGGCGTCCAGTGGCGAGTAGTTGACGACCACACCGCCGGCCTTGAGTACGCCGAAGAAGCTGACGATGTAGTGCGGCGTGTTGGCCAGGAACAGGCCCACATGCACACCCGGCTTGACCCCCAGTTGCTGCAAGCCCTTGGTGGCGCGGGCCACCAGATCGCCCAATTCGCGGAAGGGGATCAGCCGGCCCATGAAGTCGATCGCAGCCCGCTCCGGCCAGCGCGCTACCGCGTTGTCCAGCAGGGACTGCACCGGCCGCAGCGGGATCGGGCTGTCCCAATGCAGCGCGGGGGGGTAGGAGGCGATCCAGGGCAGGGCGGCGGGGGTGCTCACGGAGGGCATGGAGGTTTTCGGCAAAGAGTAGGGCCGCCGGCCAGGCCGGGGCGCAGCCGGTCATTCTGGCGATTTTGGTAGTGCAAGGTAAGCTGCGTTTCCCCCAGGGCGGCGGGCGGCAGAATCAGCCGGCCGGCCGGCCGCAATCTTCGATGGAACGTTCGACGCGGCCCGCACTCTCGCCCGGTCGCGCTATCCTGCACCGACCTGCCAATCCTGACCTACCGACTTGAACCCATGGACCTGCTGACCAACCCCCAGACCTGGATCGCCTTTGGCACGCTCACGCTGCTGGAGCTGGTGCTGGGCATCGACAACATCATCTTCATCTCGATCCTGGTCGACAAGCTGCCCAAGGCGCAGCGCGAGCTGGGCCGGCGGCTGGGCTTGTTCATGGCGATGTTCATGCGCATCGGCCTGCTGCTGGTGCTGGCCTGGATCGTCGGGCTGGTGACGCCGCTGTTCACGGTGCTGGAGCAGGAGATCTCGGGCCGCGACGCCATCCTGATCGCCGGCGGCTTGTTCCTGATCTGGAAAAGCACCGGCGAGATCCACCAGTCGCTCGAAGGCGAGGAGGGGCATGGGCCCAGCGCGGTCAAGGCCACGTTTACCTCGGTCATCCTGCAGATCATGCTGGTGGACCTGGTGTTTTCACTCGACTCGATCATCACCGCGGTGGGCATGGTCGATGACGTGCGCATCATGATCGCCGCGGTGATCGCCTCGGTCGCGCTGATGATGTTGTTTGCCGGGCCGATCGGCCGCTTTGTGTCCGACCACCCGACCATCAAGATGCTGGCGCTGGCCTTCTTGGTGGTGGTGGGCGTGGTGCTGATCGCCGAGGGTTTTGATAACCACGTGCCCAAGGGTTATGTGTACTTCGCGATGGCGTTTTCGCTGGGCGTCGAAGCGCTCAACATCAATATGCGCAAGCGCTCGGCCCGCAAGGTCTTGCTGAACCCGCCGCAAATTCCGGGCGATTGAAAATGCGCCCCCGGGCCCGCGGCAGCGCGGCGCTGCGTCTTGCGGCAGCGGCCACGCTCGGCTGGCGCAGCTCCGCAGTGGGCCGGCGGTCAGGTGTCGAGAAGGGACTCGAACCCGCCGTAGATGAGCGACCGCGCGTTTCACACTGCCCCGGATCGACATCGGCACCCGCAGCGCGAGCGTCTGTTCCGTCATCAGCAACGTGCGCCGTACGCTGCCGCGCGCCAGCGTGACAGGCAGTTGCCACAACGCGGCAGGCAAGGGCTCACCGAGCGCGAAGCGGCTCTGGCGCAAGCCGATCAGCGTCTGACCGCTATCGCAACGGGCTTCCACCTGCAGCAGCGGCAACCCTTTATGGTCGGTCCAGCTGGCGGCAACTTTGCTGACGGGCTGACCGGCGGCGCGGCCGATGTGGTGTCACAGGTCGCCGGCAGTGGCCGGGCGCAGGGCCAGGTCGGCCCTGTAGGCGGCCAACCCGCGCTGGAAGCTCGCCGGTCCGACCCATTGTTTGAGCAGGTTAAACACCGCGCCACCCTTGGTGTAGGAAATTTCCGAACAGACAGCGATCTGAACAGCGCTGTGCTCGCCGCCCGATAGTCGTAGTCTTGATATCAGGCGGTACAGAGTGCGCCCAGGAGCAGCAACCGCGCCACCATTCGCCTGTGCGGCAACCATCGCCACCCGACTCGTCGAACCGACAGCAACCCTCCACCATTGACCCTGCTCATACCGAAAACTACAGGATCGGCGTCTCATGCTCGCGGTACCGGATAGGCCTCATGGCCGAGCATGGCGGAGCATAGAACAGGCTATTCGCTGCGGGTCTGGCCGAGCTGTTCGGGGCTGGGCCGCCAGGCCCCCCCCGCCAGGCCCGGGCCCCGCTCACGCCGGCGGCGGTAAGGCGCTCGCTACCGGCGCGCGTCGGGTCGTGCGCTCGGGCGCGGGGTGGTGGTAGATGCTGTCGTTCAGGTGGCGGGCGACCGCTTCGATGTCGTCGTCGCTCCACTGCAACTTCGCCTCGGCCTGCCAGCGGCGCACCTGCGCCAGCAGCTTCGGCCAGTCGGCCGCCTGCCGTGCAACGCGCCAATGCAACTGCTCACTGTGGCAGGCGTGGCAGTGGGTATCGTAGAGCAGCCTGCCGCGGCGGGGCTCCTCGGGCACGGCCGCGACCGGCCCACAGGCCAGGGCCTGCAACATCAGCAGGGTGAGCACGGCAGCGAATTTCATCGGACCTGGCATGGCGCGCACCGCTGGCGGTGCGCCGCCGACTTGAATTGGGTTGCCATCGATTGTGGACTTCCTCAACCGTCTCGTCCTGTCCCAACGCAAGCCCTGGCACTGAGATACGCTGCGGCCACCACCACAACCGGGCCAACCCACCATGCAATACCGCCGCCTCGGCCCCTCCGGATTGCGCCTCAGCACCCTCTCGCTCGGCTCCTGGGTGACGTACCACAACCAGGTCGACACCGGCGCGGCCGTCGAGATGATGGCCGCCGCCTTCGACGCCGGCATCAACTTCTTCGACAATGCCGAAGGGTATGCCGCCGGCCGCAGCGAGGAGGTGATGGGCCAGGCACTCAAGCAACTGGGCTGGCCGCGACTGAACTACGTCGTGTCGACCAAGTTCTTCTGGGGCCTGGACCGCCAGGGCGACGCCGTCAACCGCAAGGACACGCTCAACCGCAAGTACCTGATGCAGGCCATCGACGGCTCGCTGCGGCGCTTCGGCCTGGACCACATCGACTTGATCTATTGCCACCGCCCCGACCCACACACGCCGGTGGAAGAAACCGCCCGGGCGATGAGCGACATCATCGACCAGGGCAAGGCGCTGTACTGGGGCACCAGCGAGTGGCCGGCCGATGACATCCGCGCCGCCTGGGCGGTGGCCGACCGCCACGGCTGGCACAAGCCGGTGATGGAGCAGACGCAGTACAACTTGTTTCACCGCAAGCGCGTCGAGCACGAGTACGCCCGGCTCTGTACCGACCTGGGCTTGGGCCTGACCACCTGGAGCCCGCTGGCCTCGGGCCTGCTGACCGGCAAGTACCGCGACGGCGTGCCACCCGGCAGCCGCGGCGCGATGGCCGGCATGGCCTTCCTGCAAGACGGCCTGCTGAACCCGGCCAGGAACGCCGCGGTGGCGCGGCTGGAGCCGATCGCCGCCGAGCTGGGCGGCACGCTCGCGCAGCTGGCGATCGCCTGGGCGGCGAAGAATCCGCGCGTCAGCAGCGTGATCACAGGCGCGTCGCGGCTCGACCAGCTGCAGTCCAACCTGGGCGCGCTGGCGGTGCTGGAGAAGTTGACGCCCGAGGCGATGGCGCACATCGACGCGGTGTGTTCCGGCCTCGCGGCCTGAGCCAAGAGAGGTCGTGGCCGAAAGCTTGTGAAGATCTCGGTGCACGCGGTCCGAGCGCGGGTCGAATATCGGAGCCCTACGGCCGTACGGCGATGGACAGAGACCGAGCAAAAATAGTTTTGAGGACAGCTTGTGTCTGGCGAAGGGCTGGGCCCCTGGCCTGGGCCTCAGGCCTGCAACCGATTCGCGCAGCAGAAAGATTCACAGGCTTTCAGGCTGCGGCCAGCGCGGTGCGCCCGGTCTGCGTGAAGCCGGCCAGCCGGCCCAGTGCCGGTTGCCTTGGCGGCCGTTGTCCAGCAGCAGCTATCCCAGTCGCGCCAGGTCGAGCGCCGAAATCGGCAGGCCGCATCCCCAGTGCGAGCCGCCGGGCACCGACTGCAAGCGGCGGCCGCCCAGTTCCAGCCAGGCACCGTCTTTGCCGCGCAGCGCCGGTCGTCGCTGGCCCCCAATGGGCCCATAAGCGTGTCGGGAAACACCTCGGGCAACGGCCGGTTTAATACGTTTGGCAGCGCCAGCGCCAACACGTCCCTGACAAACTGCGACAGGCTGGCGCCAGTGGCCTGGGCGGTCCGGGCTTGTTCTTGCACCGGGCGGTGCGGCGTGGTCTTCTCGGGCCGGTGGCGCTCGTAGTGGACCGGCACGCCCTCAGACGCCCGTGGGCTGCCGACCGAAGGATTGCACGCATTGCTCCCAAGCTCGTGGTGCTGGCACCGCCTCAAGCCCGTCAACGCGCCGCAATCACCCTGCCGGTCGGCTGCCGGTGGCGGCATCGTTGCCGTCTCGGGTGAGGCATCGGGGCTCGGACGCGATGCTGCCCGTGGTCAGGATTCGCCGACCGGGGTAAGCTCGAACCGCACGATCACTTGTGCGCCGTACCGATGGAACACATTCACTATTCCGAATTCGAAGCCGCAGCCCGCGCAGCGGGTTTCGACGAAGTGCTTGAGCGGCACCGGGCGCCGCTGACCGTGCTGGGTACGCATGAGCACCCGTTTGCGGTGCAGGCGCGGGTGGTCGCTGGCGAAATGTGGCTGACCCCGGGGGAAAGCACCCGGCACCTGCGTAGCGGCGACCGCTTTACGCTGCAACGCGACAAGCCGCATGCGGAGCTTTACGGCGAGGTCGGTGCGACCTTCTGGGTCGCGCGGCGCAACTGACGCGCTGCTCAGGTGACGACTCTCGACCTGCGCACACTGACGCAGCAGTTTCCCCTGGCGGGTCGGGTGGAAGCGATCTTCCTGCGCCCGGAGCGCGGCGCCGCGGTCGTGTCGGTGGCTTCGGCCTCGGCGATCGTGGCACGCGGACTCGACGGTGACCGAAGCGCAGCGCGACCGGCCGCAACAGCCGAGGGTCACAAACGCCAAGTGACGTTGATCCAGGCCGAGCACCTGCCGCTCATCGCGGCCTGGCTGGCGCGCGCGGTGATCGACCCGGCCGAACTGCGGCGCAACATCGTGGTCTCTGGCTTGAACCTGCTGGCCGCCCGTTCACCCTGGGCCGGGCAGCCGCTATGGCTGCGGATCGGCGCCGACCTTGTCCTCGAAATCACCGGGCCTTGCGATCCCTGCTCGAAGATGGAATCCGTGTTGGGCCGGGGCGGTTACAACGCGATGCGCGGGCATGGTGGGGTGACGGCGCGGGTACGCTTTGCGGGCCACGTGTCGGTGGGCGATGCTGTGCAGGTCGGCTCGCAAGTAGAGCAACGTGCTGCTGACCCTATTGGGCAGTCGATCGGTTCGCTATTCGCCAAACCGACGGTAGAACCAGCTCTTGACCCACTGGGTCAATGTCAGATAGCACATCAGCATCCCGGCAAGCAGCAACCAGTAAAGACCGGGCAGCGGGACGAGCCCGAGCACACCGGCCAGCGGCGAAACCGTGAGCAGCGCGCCGACCGTGACGATCAGCACCGAAGTGAGCATGAGCGGCCAACTGGCCCGGCTTTGAAGGAACGGAATCTTGTTGGTGCGGATGGCGTGAATGATCAGTGTCAGCGTGAAGAGCGACTCGACGAACCAGCCGGTGTGAAACAGCGCCGGGTCCTGCCAGGCATTGAACACGTACAGCATCATGAAGAACGTCGGGTAGTCGAAGATCGAGCTGATCGGTCCGATGAACAAAATGAAGCGCAGGATCCTGTCGATCTCCCACTTGCGCGGCCGGGTCAGCCATTCGGCGTCCACTTGGTCGGTGGGGATGGTCGTCTGCGAGAAGTCGTATAGCAGGTTGTTGGTCAGCACCTGGATCGGCAACATTGGCAGGAACGGCAGGAACGCACTGGCGCCGACCACGCTGAACATGTTGCCGAAGTTCGAGCTGGTACATCAACACGCAAGTTTCGAAACATAGTGCCGACTGAGTTTTCGATCCGCATCCTGGCGAGTGAACTTCCATTCGATAGTCCGGCCATGCGCGTTTCGATCGGTCTGCCATGCATCTACTTCCGTCTCCAGGAGCTTGGGCGTGGGGATTCTGCGATCAAGGCATTGCCGACTCGAGATGCCGATTTCGATCTCGGCCATGTTGAGCCAGCTCGCATGCTTGGGTGTGTAGTGAAAGGTCACGCGGCGAAGCAAAGTGCCTGCGGCGCGCCTGCCCAGCACGTCGTCAAAGGACTTTCTGAAATGGGTGTTCAGGTTGTCCAGCACGATGTGTACTCGCCTCGCTGCGGCATAGCTGTCGGTCAGCAAAGACTGGACGAAACCGACGAAATCGGTCTTGCCGCGATGTTCGG
>JBBQAH010000580.1:0-1664 GCA_038316145.1 Burkholderiales bacterium | reverse complement strand
CGCCACTGACGTGGTCCGGGTCCTCGACCGGGTCCGCGTCCTGGGGGCCACCAACGTCGGGCTGCTGTTCGACGTGTTCCATCTCGCCAACAACGGCGACGACGTGGACGCCGCCATCTCGGCGTACGCCGACCAGGTGGCGCATGTGCAGATCGCCGACGCACCCGGCCGAGGGGAGCCCGGCAGCGGCGCGCTCGACCTCGACCGCTACCTCGACCGGCTCGAGACTGCCGGCTACAGCGGCTGGGTCGCCCTCGAGTACAACCCGACCACCACCACGACGGACAGCCTGGGCTGGCTCACCCGCGAGCGGCGTTCCAGCGCCGCCTCGGCGTGACGCGCTCGGCATCGACGAAGGAGACACCATGACCACCATTGCATTCATCGGCCTCGGCATCATGGGGGGACCGATGGCAGCCAACCTGGTGAAGGCGGGCCATGACGTCGTGGGCTACAACCCGAGCCCCGAGCCCGTCGAGCGGCTGGTCGCCGCCGGTGGCCGTGGTGCCGGCAGCGTGGCCGAGGTCGTGGCGGACGCCGACGTCGTCATCACGATGGTGCCCGACTCCGCAGACGTCGAGTCGGTCGCGCTCGGCGAGGACGGCATCTACGCCCATGCCAAGCCGGGCACGATCCACCTCGACATGAGCTCGATCCGTCCCGATGTCTCGGCGCACGTGGCCGAGCAGGCGCGCGAGCGCGGACTCCGGGCACTCGACGCTCCCGTCAGCGGAGGGGAGGCGGGAGCAATCGAAGCCAACCTCTCGATCATGGTCGGCGGCGAGGCCGGCGACTTCGAGGAGGTCAGGCCGATCCTCGAGGCGGTCGGCAAGACCGTCGTCCATGTCGGGCCCAGTGGGTCCGGCCAGACCGTCAAGGCTGCCAACCAGCTGATCGTCGCCGGCAACATCCAGCTCCTCGCCGAAGCCATCGTGTTCCTTGAGGCCTATGGCGTGGACACCACCGCCGCTCTGAAGGTCCTCGGCGGCGGCCTCGCCGGCTCCAAGGTCCTGGACCAGAAGGGCCAGAAGATGCTTGACCGCTCCTTCGAACCCGGTTTCCGTCTCGCCCTGCACAACAAGGACATGGGCATCGTCACCTCCGCCGCCCGCGAGGCCGGCGTCACCATTCCGCTCGGCGCGCTCGTCGCGCAGCTGGTCGGCTCGATGGTCAACCAGGGCGACGGCGGTCTGGACCACTCCGGCCTCTTCAAGCTGGTCGAACAGCTCTCCGGCCGCAACCAAAAATAAACCCACCAAAAGACTTTCAGCACAAACTTTCAGCACAAATTCTCAAGGAGAACCCCATGTCTATGATGCGCACCGTTGATGCCGCCATCCTGATCCTGGAAAAGGAGGGGGCCACCGAGGCCTTCGGCCTGCCGGGTGCGGCAATCAACCCGTTCTACTCGGCCATGAAGGCCCACGGCGGTATCCGCCACACCCTGGCCCGCCACGTCGAGGGGGCCTCGCACATGGCGGACGGCTACTCCCGCGCCGCGGACGGCAACCTCGGCCTCTGTCTGGGCACCTCCGGCCCTGCCGGAACGGACATGATCACCGGTCTGTACGCCGCCTGGGCGGATTCCGTGCCGATCCTGTGCATCACCGGCCAGGCCGCGGTGGCCAAGCTGCACAAGGAAGACTTCCAGGCCGTGGATATCT
>JBBQAH010000055.1:0-16572 GCA_038316145.1 Burkholderiales bacterium | reverse complement strand
TCGCCCAGCTTGACCGTGTCCTGCGCCTTGGCCAGTTCGGCCGAGCAGGCGGCACGCAATTCGTTGGCGTATTTGGCCATCAACTCGTAGCGGTTGGCGATGATCGCCTCCAGCGTCTTGGCGTCGGCCTGCGACTTGACCTGCCCCAGCTTGAGCTGCGGCGCAGTCTTGCGCACCTTGGCCAGGCCCACCAGTTCCATCGCGCGGATGTAGCCCCAGCCGATGTCGAACTCGAAAGGCTTGACCGAGAACTTGGCCGAGGTGGGGTAGGTGTGGTGGTTGTTGTGCAACTCCTCGCCGCCGATCAGGACGCCCCAGGGCGAAACGTTGGTCGAGGCATCCGCTGCCTCGAAATTGCGGTAGCCCCAGTAGTGACCGATGCCGTTGATGATGCCGGTGGCCATCACCGGGATCCACAGCATCTGCACCGCCCAGACCGTCAGGCCGATGGCACCGAACAAGGCGATGTCGATGATCAGCATCAGGGCGACGCCTTGCCAACTGAAGCGGGTGTAGAGGTTGCGCTCGATCCAGTCGTCGGGGGTGCCGCGGCCGTATTTTTCGATTGTTTCCTTGACCTTGGACTCGGTGCGGTAAAGCTCGACACCGGTCAACAACAAGGCCTTGATGCCGCGGGTTTGCGGGCTGTGCGGGTCTTCGTCGGTCTCGCACTTGGCGTGGTGCTTGCGGTGCACCGCGACAAACTCCTTGGTGACCATGCCGGTCGTCAGCCAGAGCCAGAAACGGAAGAAGTGCGCAGGAACGGGATGCAGGTCCAGCGCCCGGTGCGCTTGCGCGCGGTGCAGGAAGACCGTCACGCCCAGGATGGTGAAGTGGGTCATGACCAAGGTCACGATCAGCACCTGCCACCCATTGGCGCTGGCCCACAGGCCGTGCGCCAACAGATCCAGCAATGACGAACCCAGCGAAGCAATCACACTCATCTTGACCCTTGACCGCCCCAAGAGAGGGCGAAACGCGAATTGTAGGTGACCAGACTCAACGCGAACGCGTGGAAATCGCGTGCGGAAGCCGTGTCAAACCAGAATATGCGGGCGCTTTGTGCTGACACAAGCGCTTGCGCCAGGGCTTTTCAGCGGCGTTGCCACACCGCAGCAAAAAAGCCGTCGGTGGCATGCCGGTGCGGCCACAGGCGCAGATAGCCGTTTTGAGTCAACTCCGCGGCACGCTCTACATGCGCCGCCTCCAGCGCGTCTTGCGCCGAGACTGGGATGAAGTCCGGGTGCGCGGCGCCAAAAGCCTCGGCCACCGCTTCGTTTTCGTCACGCAACAGGCTGCAGGTGGCGTAGACCAGCCGGCCACCCGACTTGAGCAGGCGAGCTGCGCTGTCGAGGATGGCGGTCTGCTTGACCTGCAACTCGGCCACCGCCTGCGGCGATTGGCGCCACTTCATGTCAGGGTTGCGCCGCAGCGTGCCCAGACCTGAACACGGCGCATCGACCAGCACCCGGTCGATCTTGCCGGACAGGCGCTTGACACGTTCATCCCGCTCGTGGGCGATCTGGGCCGGGTGCACGTTGGACAAGCCGCTGCGCGCCATGCGCGGCTTGAGCGCATCGAGCCGGTGACCCGAGGTATCGAAGGCGTAGAGCCGCCCGGTCGAGCGCATCGACGCGCCCAGCGCCAGCGTCTTGCCCCCGGCACCGGCGCAAAAATCGACCACCATTTCACCGCGCTTGGCGTCCAGCAGCACTGCCAGCAACTGGCTGCCCTCGTCTTGGACCTCGATGTCGCCGCGCACAAAAGCGTCGATCTTTTGCAGTGCGGGCTTGCCCGGCACCCGGATGCCCCAGGGTGAAAACGGCGTGGGCGCGACCCGCAGGCCGGCCTGGTTCAGGATCGACAGGATATCCTCGCGTTTGGCCTTGAGCACATTGACCCGCAGGTCCAGCGACGCCGGCTCGTTGAGCGCGGCCACCAGCGGCCAGAACTCGGCGTCACCCAGCTGGCTGCGCAGCGCGGACGCCAGCCAGTCGGGCAGGTTGTGGCGCAACTTCTCGGAGAAACCGGCCGGATCCACCGCCTGCACCTGGGACCGCCACTGCTGCTCATTGGGGCCGACGGCGCCCTTGAGCAGGTTGGCGTCGCCCGACCAGGCCAGGATCGCCAGACGGCGCTCCAGCGCACCGGTGCCACTTTGGGCCTGGTGCTGCAGCAGTGAGCGGCGACGCAGCACGGCATAAGCGGTCTCAGCCAGAGCGTGGCGCTCACGCGGGCCCAGGGTGCGGTGCTTGCGGAAAAAGCCGGAGACGATGCTGTCGGCGGGGGCGTCGAGCTTGAGCACGGCGCGCACCAGTTCGGTGGCCAGGTCAAGCAGAGCGGTAGGATGCATCCCCCGATTATCGCCGCCCGGCGGTTTTTGCCCGGCCAGGCGCCTTGCCGGCCCACTTGCCGACCCCCTGCGGGCCGATTGCCAAACGCCGATGAGCACTGATCTGCCGCCGCTGCCGCCCGCCCCCGCCGGCCGCTACCGCCACTACAAGGGCAACGTGTACGAGTTGGTCGGCGTGGTGCGGCACAGCGAGACGCTGGAGCCCCTGGTGCTGTACCGGCCGCTCTACGGCGATGGCGCGCTGTGGGTGCGGCCCTACGCGATGTTCTTCGAGAGCGTGAACATCGACGGCGTGGCGCAGCCGCGTTTTGCCCGGCTGGGTTGACCGCCGTTGCCTGAGAGCATCCCAGGCTCTGAGCGCTCAGCCGCAGAACAGCTGGGACACACCGCGCCGGTGGCGCACAACACCGTCGTCGCTCACCTGCAAATCACCGTCGACAAACCAGCGCACGGCCATCGGGTAGATCTGGTGCTCAAGCGCCAGCACGCGGGCTGACAAAAGCGCCGGCGTGTCGTCGGCCAGCACCGGCACGGTGGCCTGTGCCACGATGGGGCCATGATCCAGCGTGGGCGTAACAAAATGCACCGTGGCACCCGCCACCTTGCAGCCGGCCTCGATGGCGCGGCGGTGGGTGTGCAAACCGGCAAAAGCCGGCAGCAACGAAGGGTGGATATTGAGCAGACGACCGGCGTAGTGCGCCACAAAACCGTCGGTCAGGATGCGCATGAAGCCGGCCAGCACCACCAGGTCGGGCGCAAAACTGTCGATCAGCCGCGCCAGCTCGGCGTCGAAGGTCTCGCGGTCGGCGAACTGCCGGTGATCCAGCACGGCGGTCGTTATCCCATGCTGCTCGGCAAAGGCCAGCCCGTCGGCACCAGGCCGGTTGCTGAGCACGGCCACCACGCGGGCCGGCCAGGCCTCGTCGGCGCAGCGCTGCACGATGGCCTGCAGGTTGCTGCCGCGGCCGGAGATCAGGATCAGGATGCGTTTCATGGTGGGCGCGCAGTTTAGGGGCATGCGCCATGGAGCCCGGCGGCTGAGCCCGGCCCGTCCGCTCCGCCGCAGCAGGCACGGTCTGCGAGAATCGCCACCCTCTCTTGAAGGATGCTTCCATGCGACCCCGCGTACTCTCCGGCATGCGCCCGACCGGCGCCCTGCACCTCGGCCACTACCACGGCGCGCTCAAGAACTGGGTGCGGCTGCAGCACGAGTACGACTGCTTCTACTTCGTCGCCGACTGGCACGCGCTGACCACGCACTACGAGGAGCGCGAGGTCATCGAGAAGACGGTCTACGACATGGTGATCGACTGGCTGGCTGCCGGGATCGACCCCGAAAAGGCCACGATCTTCATCCAGAGCCGCCTGCCCGAGCATGCCGAGCTGTTCACGCTGCTGGCGATGGGCACGCCGCTGTCGTGGCTGGAGCGCATGCCGACCTACAAGGACCAGATCGACAAGCTCAAGGACCGGGATCTCGCGACCTACGGCTTTCTCGGCTACCCGCTGCTGCAGGCGGCCGACATCCTGATCTACAAGGCGTCATTCGTGCCGGTGGGCGAGGACCAGGCGCCGCACGTCGAGATCACCCGCGAGGTGGCGCGCCGCTTCAACCACCTCTACGGCCGCGCCGCCAACCATGACCAGCAAGTGGCCGCCGCGCTGGCCAAGCTGAGCAAGGACGATGCGCGCACCATCGAGAAGCAACGAAAGTCCTACGGCCAGGACGGCTCGGCCGAAGCGCTGGGCCGTGGTGAATCGGTGGTGCGCAAGGCACGCGACACGGCAACGCTGGACAACGACGATACCGAGCTGCTGCTGGGGCACCTGAAAGGCAGCGGCAAGAGCGTGCTGACCGAGCCGGCCGTGCTGCTGACCGAGACCAGCAAACTGCCCGGGCTGGACGGCGACAAGATGAGCAAGAGCCGCGGCAACACGATTGCGATGCGTGAAGAACCGGCGGTGGTGACCACCAAGGTGCGGCGCATGCCCACCGACCCGCAGCGGGTGCGCCGCACCGACCCGGGTGACCCGTCGCGCTGCCCGGTATGGCAGTTCCACCTTGTCTACTCGGACGCGCCGACGCAGGACTGGGTCAAACAAGGCTGCACCACCGCCGGCATCGGCTGCCTGGACTGCAAGCAGCCGGTGATCGATGCCATCCTGCGCGAGCAGCAGCCCTGGCGCGAGCGCGCCGAGACCTACCTCACCAACCCCAAGCAGATCCACTGGATCGTCGAGATGGGCACCGAGCGCGCCCGCACCGTGGCACGCCAGACGATGAAGGACGTGCGCGAGGCGATGGGGTTGAACTACTGACCGGCTCAATTGCCGACCGGCCAAACTGCTGGTGCCAGCCGGGCAGGGGCGTCCGGTTCAAGCCAGCGGCAACAAGGCAGACGTGCCGAAGTCGCCGCCGTACACCGCGACCCGGTTTCGCCCCGCACGTTTGGCCTCGTACAGGGCCTGGTCGGCGTAACCGTACAGCCGGTCGCCCGACACCCGCGACTGCGGGTCGGTAACGGCCAGTCCGGCCGAGACGGTCACGCTGACCGGCCGGCCCTCCGCACCGGAAAAAACCAGGGCCTCGACAGCGCGGCGGATGTCCTCGACCAGCCAGCGGGCGCCGGCCGCATCGGTGTCGGGCAGCATCAGGCCGAACTCTTCGCCGCCGGTGCGGCCAAACACATCAGAGGCCCGCAGCCGGCCCCGCACCGTGTCGGCAAATCCGCGCAACACCTTATCGCCAGTGCGGTGGCCGTGCTGGTCGTTGACTTGCTTGAAGTGGTCCAGGTCCAGCAGCACAAAGGCCACGACTGACCCGGCGCGGCGGGCACGCAGCAGTTCATGCTCCAGCAGCGTGTCGGTGGTGATGCGGTTCCAGCAGCCCGTCAGGCCGTCGTGCGTGGCCATCTCCTCCATCTGCCCGGCCACCCGCTCGAAAACCGCCAGCACAAAGCCGAAACCGGCCGCAATCAGGCAGATGAAGGCCATCAGGAAGGTCAGGCCTTGGCCCAGGCTGGCCTGCAACAGGTCGGTGTAGTCGTCCGGCGTGAGCCAGGCGTGCACCGCGCGCAGCAAGAAGGCCAGCGCAGCAGCCGCCATCGACAGCGCAACCGCCCGCAGCGAGCGCTCGGCGCGCCAGCCGTGGCGGGCAATGACCCAGACCGCCGGCACGATGAGGGCGGCGTAAATCAGCGACAACACCGCGGTGCGGCGGTTCAGCGGCAGGTCCAGCATCAGCACCAACGCCACCCAGACCAGGGGCTGCAGCGCCCAAATAGCCCGGGGCGCCGGTCGGTCCAGCAGCAACAGCCAAATGGCTTGCACATAGGCGACGATGCCCAGGCACAGCAAGGCGTTGCCAAGCACGATGGACACCTCGAGCCACAGCACCTTGCGTGCCACCAGGCACAGCAGGCCTGCCAGGAAGGCCCAGCTGCCCAGGTTCCAGCGCCGCAATTCGGGCCGGGCGCGCACGCCCTGTTGCGAGATCCCCAGCTGCAGCGTCAGCAGCAGGAAGCCCAGCATCAGGGCCAACATCAGGGTGGGCAGGTGCAGCGTCACGGCAGGTTCAGGTCGGCTGGCCAGTATGCAGGGCGCAACGGGCGCCTATGGCCGCCGTCGCTGCGGCCGGTCTGGTTGTGCGGCAGCAACCTGCTGGCGACCACCCAGCCGGGTTGGCGCGGGTCGGCTGGGCCATGCCAGCCCCAAAATGCGCCCGCCTCGGCGCACAAGGTCCGTCGCTCAGGCCTGCAGCAAAGGCAGCAAGCCGCCACTGCGGTCGAGCGCGATCAACTCGTCACAGCCGCCGACATGGGTCTCGCCGATGAATATCTGCGGCACGGTGCGGCGGCCGGTCAGCGCGATCATGTGCTCACGCTGCGCTGGGTCGAGGTCGATGCGCACCTCGTCGATCAGGTCCACGCCGCGCTGCTTGAGCAAGGCCTTGGCCCGCAAACAGTAGGGGCAGACCTGGGTGGTGTACATGCGGACAGCGGTCATGGCATCAGGGCGTCAAAAACTCAGAGCCGCTGATTGTCTCCGCACCCGCTTGACCTTGCAGCGCTGCTGGCATGACCCGGTCGGCACGACCGGCTGCGGCCGGCTTTCACGCAGTGCTTTTGTCTACCGGCAACCCGGCTTCGCGCCAGGCCGCCAGGCCGCCGGTCACGACCGTGGCCTTGTCGTAGCCGGCCTTGCGCAACAGCCCCGCAGCCCGGCCCGCGCGTGCGCCGCTGGCACACATCAGGACCAGCGGCAGGGTCTTGTTGGTCGGCAACGACTTCGAGCTGTCAAGCGAGCCCAGCGGGATGTTGCGGGCGCCAACCGCGTGGCCAGCGGCGTACTCGGCGGGCTCGCAGACGTCGATCAACACGCCCTTCTCGCGGTTGATCAGGCGCACCGCCTCGGCGGCGCCGACACCGCCACCGGCGGACTTCTGGTAGGTCTGCCAGAACAGCAGGCCGCCGGAGACCGCGGCAAGCAGGATGAGCGGCCAATTTTCGAGGATGAACTTCACGGAGGGTGGCCTGGGGCTTGAAAGGAACCCCGATTATAGAATTCAAGCCTGTGCCGCCGGATGCGGACGGAACACCCGCCGCCGACCCTGCCCTGACCTCCGCCCGCCCAGCGGGCCGGCACACCTACCCACAACCAGCCGCCCCCACCACCATGTACAAGCTCGTGCTGATCCGCCACGGCGAATCGACCTGGAACCTCGAAAACCGCTTTACCGGCTGGACCGACGTGCCGCTCACCGCCACCGGCGTGGCCCAGGCCCAGCAGGCCGGCGTGTTGCTGCGCGAGGCCGGCTTCGAGTTCGACGTGGCCTACACCTCGGTGCTCAAGCGGGCGATCTGGACGCTGTGGCACACGCTCGACCAGATGGACCGCACCTGGCTGCCTGTGGTCAACGACTGGCGCTTGAACGAGCGCCACTACGGCGCGCTGCAAGGCCTGAACAAGGCCGACATGGCCAAACAGTTTGGCGATGAGCAGGTGCTGGTGTGGCGCCGCAGCTACGACACGCCGCCGCCCGCGCTGGCGCCGGGCGATGCGCGCAGCGAACGCAGCGACCTGCGCTACGCCCGCCTGGCGCCCGGCCAGGTGCCGCTGACCGAGTGCCTCAAAGACACCGTGGCGCGGGTGATGCCGTGCTGGAACGAGCGGCTGGCCCCCGCCATCCGCAGCGGCCAACGCCTGGTGATCGCCGCCCACGGCAACTCGATCCGCGCGCTGGTCAAGTACCTGGACGGCATTGCCGACGCCGACATCGTCGGGGTCAACATCCCCAACGGCATCCCGCTGGTTTATGAGTTGGACGCCGACTTGAAGCCGATCGGCCGCCGCTATCTCGGCGACCCTGAAGCCGCGGCCCGCGCTGCGGCGGCGGTGGCCAACCAGGGCAAGGCCTGAGCCAGGCGGGCGCGCCAGGGCGCCTGGCTGAAGACGCGGGCGGCAGATGCCGGGCGCGGCAATTGGCCGCCCTGCCTGCGACACCGTCAAAGGCCTGAACGCCGCCAGCGCGCGGTGACCGGTCAGACCGCGCCGGGGAACCCGCTGCGCAGGGGGCGGGACAGGCGGCGCAGACTGGCGGGTTTTGGGGAAACCGGGAAACCTGAAACCAACCCGCTGTTGACTCCGACCCGCTCTGCCTGACGGGGCTTCTGGCGGGCAGCCAGCAGACCCGCGCCACAAAAGACAGACTCCAGCGTTTGACCGGCTGGAGTTCGGCATGACCATCGACCCTCGCTGCTGCGGCAGCGGCACCTGCATCGTGGATCCTGAGGGCCGCTGCTGGTGCGGCCAACTATGGGATGGCGAGAAAATGTGCAATCCGACGCCCGGGCCCCGGCTCCGGCAGGACACCGAACGCCAGCCCGAAAGCGACAGGGCGGCGCCGCAACAGGATGCAGAGATGAACCGAATCCGTTCAGTGAACGGCTTGCCAGCGGCATGGCCTGCGCCCGTGATGCGCCAGGGCTTTTGCACCGGCGTCGGGCGCCGGGGGCTGTCACTGGGGTTCGTTGTCACGGTGCTGAGCGCTTTGACGATGTCTTTGCCCGCCAGCGCGGCGGCAGTGACCGAGCCCGACGCCCGTGCAGTGCGCGCGGTCATCGAGGCCCAACTCCAGGCCCTCAGGGCAAGCAACGCAGAGCGCGCGTTTTCCTTCGCCTCGGCGGCCATCCGCGCGCAGTTCGGCGACGCCGCGAACTTCATGTCGATGGTGCAGGCGGGCTACCCCATGCTGGTGCAGCCAGCAGCCACGTCGTTTTTTGTGCCGACGTGGGCCGACGGCGCGGTGGTGCAGAAGGTGCACCTGAAGGACCGCTCTGGGCGCCTCTGGGTGGCCGCCTACCAGCTGCAGCTACAGGCCGACAGCACGTGGCGGATCAATGGCTGTGCGGTGATTCCAGATCCGGGCAACTCGTCCACCTGAGGCCTGCGTCTGGCTCTGGCGGCCCGCGGCCTCATGGCCGACCTCCGGTTTGCAGACCGCTTGGCGCGGCGGAAAAGTCCGGACGGCAGACCTATTTATTTGTATGATGACCTGATGAATTGCGCAGTTTACCGTCCACGTGTCCCCGCAGGCTGAGTCCCACACCGACGCAAAGCCGCTGGCAGCCGACCGCCTGTCCGACCGGCTGGCGGCCGACTTGCGCAGCCGCATCGACAGCGGCGCGTTGCAGCCCGGCCAGCGCCTGCCGACCGAGTTGGCGCTGGCGGCGCAGTACGGGGTCTCACGCACCGTTGTGCGTGAGGCGGTGAGCCGGCTGCGCTCGGGCGGGCTGCTGGTGGCGCGGCAAGGCTCGGGCGTATTTGTCGCCGCGCTGGATGCGGCGCGCCCGCTGGACTTTGATGCCGCCGTGCTCGCCAACCTGGACGCGGTGCTGGAGGTGGTGGAGGTGCGCCGCACGCTGGAGGCCGAGGTCGCCGCGCTGGCCGCGACCCGCGCCACACCGGCCCAGCGCAAGGCTATCCGACAGGCGCTGGCGCAGGTGGACGCCTCGGTGGCCTCGGGCAGCGCAGCGGTGGAGGAGGACCTGGCCTTTCACCGTGCCATTGCCGATGCCGCCGGCAATCCGCAGTTTCCGCGCCTGCTGCGTCACCTGGCGCAGTACCTGCGCGCCGCCATGACCGTCACCCGCCTCAACGAGTCGCTCAAAGCCGAGTATCGGGCGCAGGTGCGGCAAGAACACCGGGCCATCGTCGAGGCCATCCTGGCGCGGGATGCCGAAGCCGCCCGGGCCGCCGCCGCCGAGCACATGCGACAAGCCACCCGCCGGCTGCAAGACGCCGACGCCCCGATCCGCCAGCAGATCAAAGGACCCACCAGATGACCACCACGGCTACCTCGCTGGGCGTGATCGGCCTCGGCTCGATGGGGCGCGGCGCGGCGCTCAGCGCGTTGCGGCGCGGCGTTCCCACCTGGGGCTTCGACCTCAACCCTGCGGCCTGCGCCACTGTTGCTGAGGCGGGTGGCTGCATTGCCGGCAGCGTGGCCGAGCTGGCCGGCCACTGCCAAGCGGTGCAGGTGCTGGTGGTCAACGCGGCGCAGACCGAGCAGGTGCTGTTTGGTGATGGCCATGATGACAGCGGCCTGGCCCAGCACCTGTTGCCCGGCTCGGTCGTCATCACCTCGGCCACGGTCGACCCGACGCTGCCGCCGCTGTGGGAGGCCCGGCTGGCCGAGCGCGGGCTGTGGCTGATCGATGCGCCCGTCTCGGGTGGCGCCGCCAAGGCCGCCAGCGGCGAGATGACGGTGATGGCCTCAGGCCGGCCCGAAGCCTTCGCTGCGGTGGGCGGGCTGCTGGACGCAGTGGCCGGCAAGGTGTACCGGCTTGGCGACCGCGCCGGGCTGGGGTCCACCGTCAAGATGGTCAACCAGCACCTGGCCGGGGTGCACATCGCCGCCGCCTGCGAGGCGATGGCGCTGGGCATCCGGGCGGGCGCCGACCCGGCGCAGCTCTACGAGGTGATCTGCAACGCCGCAGGCAACAGCTGGATGTTTGCCAACCGGGTGCCGCACATCCTGGCCGGCGACTACACGCCGCTGTCGTCGGTCAACATCTTCGTCAAGGACTTGGGCATCGTGCTGGACGCGGCGCGCAAGCTGGCCGTGCCCTTGCCGCTGGCCGCCGCCGCGCACCAGCTCTACCTGGGCACAGCGGGTGCCGGCCACGGCGCGGAGGACGACAGTGCGGTGATCAAGCTCTACGCCGCGATGACCGGCATCACGCTGCCGGCGCCGGCCGCTGACGCGCCGGAGGCCTCATGATCCTCGGCATCATCGCGGACGACTTCACCGGCGCCACCGATGTGGCCAGCATGCTGGTGCGCGGCGGGCTGCGCACGGTGCAGGTGATCGGCGTGCCCGTTGGCGACGCCGCGCCCGGGTTGGCGCAAGAACTGGCCCAGGCCGATGCGGTGGTGGTGGCCTTGAAGTCCCGCACCACGCCGGCTGCCGAGGCCGTGGCCGACTCGCTGGCCGCGCTGCACTGGCTGCAGGCGGCCGGCGCGCGGCAGTTCTACTTCAAGGTCTGCTCGACGTTTGACTCGACCCCCGCCGGCAATATCGGCCCGGTGGCCGAGGCGCTGCTGGCCGCGCTGGCCGCAGCCGAAAGCGCGCCGGGCAAGAGCCTGGGCCAGGGCCTGGTCTGCCCGGCGTTTCCGGAAAACGGTCGCACCGTGTTCCGCGGCCATTTGTTTGTCGGTGACGAGTTGCTGAGTGATTCGGGCATGCGCCATCACCCGCTCACGCCGATGAGCGATGCCAACCTGGTCCGCGTGATGCAAGCCCAGTGCAGCGGCCGGGTCGGCCTGCTGCGCCACGACACGGTGGCACGCGGCCCTGCGGCCATCCGCGACCGCCTGGCCGCGCTGCAGGCGGAGGGCTGCCGCTGGGTGGTCGCCGACGCGGTGGACAACGCCGATTTGCAGCGCCTGGCCGACGGCGCCGCGCACTTGCCATTGTGGGTAGCAGGATCGGGCCTGGCGCTGGGCTTGCCGGCAGTGCTGGCCGGGCGCGGCTGGGTACGGCTCGACGCCGCCGCCGCCCAGCTCGATATCCTGACCGGCCGGTCCGCCGTGCTGGCCGGCTCGTGCTCACAGGCCACCCAGGCCCAGGTCGCACATTGGACCGCCGCCGGCCGGCCGGCCTGGCAAATCGTCCCGGCTGCGGTCGCGCGGGGTGAGCCTTTGGCCGAGCAGGCCCTGGCCTGGGCCGCCCACCAGACCGACATACCGCTGTTCTACGCCACCACCGATGCCGCCACCCTGGCCGCCACCCAGGCCGCGCTAGGAGTGGCCCGTGCTGGTGCGCTGGTCGAACAGCTGCTGGCGCAAATTGCCCAGGGCCTGGTGTTGGCCGGCACCCAGCGCCTGGTGGTTGCCGGCGGTGAAAGCTCGGGCGCGGTGGTGCAGGCCCTGGGTGTGCACACGCTGCGCATTGGTGCGGCCATCTGCCCGGGGGTGCCCTGGACCCAGGCGGTGCGGGCGCCCGGCCAGCCGGCGCTGCAGCTCGCCCTCAAAAGCGGTAATTTTGGCGGCGCCGACTTTTTCAGCCAGGCACTGGGCGCAGCATGACGAGCGCCAGGCCAACCGCCATGGACACCACCGACTTGCGCGCCGAGATCTGCCGCGTCGGCCGCTCGCTGTTCGAGCGCGGCTACCTGCATGCCACCGCCGGCAACATCAGCGTGCGGCTGGCTGAGGGCGCCGGCTACCTGATCACGCCCACCGACGCCTGCCTGGGCGCGCTCGACCCCGACCGGCTGGCCCTGGTGACTGACGCCGGCACCCAACTCAGCGGTGATCGGGCCAGCAAGACGCTGGCGCTGCACCGCCGCATCTACGCCACTGCGCCTGAGGCCATGTGCGTGATCCACAGCCACAGCACGCCGCTGGTGGCCTTGACGCTGGCCGGTGTATGGACACCCGAGGCCGTCCTGCCGCCGATCACGCCCTACTTTGTGATGAAAGTGGGCCAGGTGCCGCTGCTGCCCTACCACCGGCCCGGTGACCCTGCCGTGGCTGAGCTTGTGGCCACGGCCATCGTCCAGGCCCGCCGACGCGGCGCCACCCTGCGCGCGGTGCTGCTGGACCGGCTGGGCCCCAATGTCTGGCACAACAGCCCCGCCGCCGCGATGGCCACGCTGGAGGAGCTGGTCGAGACCGCACGGCTTTGGCTGATGTGCACGCCCCGGCCCAGCGCCCTGGACAGCGCTCAGCTGGCGGAATTGCAGCAGGCCTTTGGCGCGGTCTGGTAGCCGCCGCTCCCGCCGCCTCGACACGACCGTGCAGACATCCGCCCATCCGTCCGCCCATCCGTCCGCCCACGCACCAAGACACCCATGCCCCGCTTCGCCGCCAACCTGTCGATGATGTACACCGAGGTCGCTTTTCTCGACCGCTTCGCCGCCGCTGCGGCCGACGGGTTTGATGCGGTCGAATACCTGTTTCCCTACGCCTTTGACCGGGCGGTGCTGGCCGAACACTTGCGGGCCACCGGCCTGACACAAGCGCTGTTCAACGCCCCGCCGGGCAACTTCGAGGCCGGCGAACGCGGGCTGGCCTGTTTGCCGGACCGGGTAGACGAGTTCCGCCGGGGCTTTGTCGAGCGGGCCCTGCCCTACGCCCAGGCGCTGGGCTGCGTGCGGGTGCATGTGATGGCCGGCCTGGTGCCGGCCGGTGCACCGCGAGAAGCCCTGACCGCCTGCTACCTGGGCAATCTGGCCTGGGCCGCCGGCCAGGCCGCCCGGCAGGGCGTGGCGGTGCTGATCGAGCCGATCAACACCCGCGACATCCCGGGCTATTTTCTGAACCGGCAGGACGAGGCCCACGCTTGGGTTCAGCAAATTGCCGCCCCCAACCTGCAAGTACAAATGGACCTCTACCACTGCCAGATCGTCGAGGGCGATCTGGCGATGAAGCTGCGCCAGTACCTGCCCGGCGCTGCTGCCGGCGTTGCCAGCCGGGTCGGCCATCTCCAGATCGCCGGCGTGCCTGAGCGCCACGAGCCCGATCTGGGCGAGCTCAACTACCCCTACCTGTTCGACCTGATCGACACACTCGGCTTCACCGGTTTTGTCGGCTGCGAGTACCGGCCGCGCGACACCCGGCAGGGCGGCACGTCGGCGGGGCTGGGCTGGTTGCGGGCCTACCGGGCAGCCCGGCCCCAGGCCCGCGCCTGACCGGGCCGCAGGCCGGGGCCTGCCCGCGCCCGCCCTACTCCTCGGCCAAGCCGTACAGCCGCTCGGGCGCCATGCGCAAGACCATCTTGCTCTCGGGCACCAGCAACTTGATGGCGTAGATCGGCTCGGCAGTGTTGCGCCGGGTGGTGCGCACCACCGGGATGCCGTGGCGGTCGGTCACGGCCGCGGCCACCGGGGGGTGTGCCGGGGCGCCGCGCCGGATCACCACGGCCATCTCACCCGAAGCCAGCTGCACAAAATTGCCCGGCGGGTAGATGCCGTACTCCTTGATGATGGCCGAGGCCAGCGGGCTACCCTTGGCCTCGGCAAACATCTGGCGGGCGGCGTCGAGCACCGGCAGCGCCGGCCGTTCGCTGCGCGGGCTGATCTTGGCCATGAAGACGTCGGCCATGCGCAACACCGACGCCAGCTCGCCAGTCTCGCTCAGGTTGTGGGGGTAGCCACCGCCACCGGGCCGCTCATGGTGCTCCAGCACCGCCTGCAGCCAGTCGGCGTCTGTCACGCCGGCAGCGGTCAGTCGGTCGACCGCTGCCTGGGGGTGGGCATGGACCAGCGCACGCTGGGCCTCGTTGAGCCGGCCCGCCGTGGCGTAACGGCCCTGCTCATCGACGATGCTGAGGTTCATGGTCAAAGCGGCCTTGACCAGGCTGGCCACCCGCTCGGGCGGCCAGCCGGCGCGGGTGGCGGCGAGTTGGCCCACCATGGCACAGTGCAGGGCGTGCGACAAGCCGTACAGGCTGAGCCGGTTCGGGTCTTGCCGCACCGACAGGTAGATCGCGATGTCCGGGTCACGCTGCACCAGGCCCATCAACTGGCTGGCAAAGGTAGCGCAGCGCTCGGCAAAACCGGGCTTGTCCAGGCTGGCCAACAACAGGTCGAGCCGGGCGGTGATCTGTTTCCACAAATCGAACAGCGTGCTGCGGCGTTTGCTGGCGTCAGCGCCGACGGCCTCTTCACCGGGCTTGGCTTCGTCATGGTCGACGTACAGGCCCCGGGTCAGCAGGATCTGGCGCTGGCTGTCATTGGCCACTACCCGGCCCTTGGCCAGCAACAGCACACCTTGCTCGTCGCACACGCCAAACGGCAGCGGTTGGCCCACCTGGATGTGCTCGGTCATTTGCCGCAGCAGGTCAATGGCCAAAGCGAATGCTCCTTGCAGCGGGGCTGTTGATCCCGGCACAGCCCCGGCCTGGGGCCACGGCGCGGGGCTCAATCTGCACTGTAACGGCGACTTTGAGCCTCAGAAAGCCCGAACAGCGCCAGCGATCAGGCCAGCCACCGGCACCACCGCTGTGGCGTGCGGCACGGCGTCGCTGCTCCAGACTTGCCGCACCCCGGCCGCCTGCAAAGCCGCCAGGGCATCGCCAACAAACAGCGCATGGGTCACCGCCACATCCACACTGGCAGCACCGGCCGCCAGCGCGGCGCGGGTGGCCTCGACCAGGGTGCGGCCGGTGCTCGCCACATCGTCCATCAACACCACGGCGCGGCCGGCCAGCGGCAGCGCGGGCAAGGCCACCCGCACCTCGTGATCGCCCAGGCGCTGCTTGCGGCAGACGGCAAAGTCCAGCCCGTGACAGCGGCCAGCCTCAGCCACCCACTGCAGCGCTTCTTCGTCGGGCCCGAGCAGCAGCGCACCGGGCACTTGCTGCGCCACCCAGGCGCCGAGCAAGGGCGCCGCGCTGAGCGCAACGCCGCGCTTGCCCGGCATCACCTCGTCGAGCGACCGGATGCGGTGCAGGTGCGGGTCCACCGTGATCAGGCCGTCTACCAGGCTGCCCAGCAGGGCGGCAATGTGGCGCTGGCTGACCGCCTCGCCAGGCGTGAACGCCATGTCCTGCCGCATGTAGGCCAGGTAGGGGCTGACCAGCAGGATTTGCCGCGCGCCCAGCGCCCGGGCGGCCGGCAAGGCGATGAGCAACTCGACCAGCTTGTGGTTGGGCCGGTGCAGGCCGCGCAGCAGCAACACCTGCGCGGGCAGTTGCGGCGGCAGGCGCAGCCGCGACTCGCCGTCCGGGAACCGGTGCCGCTCGACCAAAGCCAGATCAATCTGCAAGGCGGTGGCCAGCGCCTCGGCCTGCGCCTGCTCGTCGTCAAACGCCAGCAACAGACCGGGATTCATGGTTGTGCCGCGGGTTGTGCAGCGGTGGCGGCCGCCGCTGAGGTCAAGCCTGGGGGCAACCGGACTGACGGTGCCCGGTCTGTGGGTGCCCGGTCTGTGGCTGCTCGGCTTGCAGGTGCTCGGCCATCAGACTGCGCAGCGACTCGGCCAGCAAACGCCGGTCGGCATGGGCGCTGCCCTGTGAGGGCAGCAAGTCCACATGCACCACCAGGCCCCGCGCCGTGGCCACCCGCCACAGGCTTTGCAGCAGCGAGGTGTCGCCGACATACACCACCGCCGGGCTGAAGTGATGGGCCGGGTCGGCAAACCGCAGCACCGCCGGCTGGATCGGGGTGGCGGTGGCAATTGCCGCCTGCAGCAGGTTGGCGTGGAAGGGCAGCAGCTCGGGGCCCTCGCCGGTCGTGCCTTCGGGGAACACCGCCACGGTCTGCCCGGCCTGCAGCGCTTCGGCCATGGCGTGCACCACACGCAGCGCGTCGCGTTTGCGCTCACGCTCGATGAACAAGGTGCCTGCGCCCCGGATCAACCAGCCCAGCAGCGGCCAGCGCAGCACGTCGGCCTTCGACACAAATCGGGCATGGGGCACAGCCGCATGCAGCGCGGCGATGTCAAGCCACGACACATGGTTGGCCAACAACAGCGTGGCGCCCGGGCGCGGCGTGCCGCTGACGCGCAGCCGCACACCGATGACCCGCAGTACACCGGCCGACCACCAGCCGATGCGGGCCTGGCGGCCGGCCTCGTCCAGCGACGGGAACCGCAGCGCCATCACCGCCATGCCGTGCAGCAGGTGCAGACCCACCCGGGCCAGCCGGAACGAGGCCAGCAAGACGGCGGTCAAGCGCGGCATCCTGGGCCGCGCCGTGTGCCGCGCCCTGCGT
>JBBQAH010000414.1:0-3392 GCA_038316145.1 Burkholderiales bacterium | reverse complement strand
AATTTTGTGCCAATCCTTGTACTTTGACATTCCATTGTTACAGCGATACTGGGAGACGGTGGAGCGGCTAAAAATCAATCAACTATACGCCTCCCCCACTGCCGTGCGATCGCTCCTGAAACGGGGCGTTAAGTATTTAGGCAAGTACGATCGGTCTTCGCTGAGGACGCTGGCCGTCGTGGGCGAACCCATCAATCATGAGGCCTGGGAATGGCTGTACGACGAGGTCGGCCAACGACGTTGCCCAGTGGTCGATACCTATTGGTGAGCTGGCCGTGCACTTTCTACATGGTGTTCAGCAATGGGACGTGCAGTCGTGTTGTTGGATCGCTACATGTTCTGTTCTTCGGTTTTTGTTTTCAGGCAAACGGAAACAGGAGGAGTTATCATATCACCCCTCCCCGCGGACGCCGGTGAACCCATCTACCCGTCCATGGCAATGCGACCGTTTTTTGGCATTGATCCCGTGATTAAAAATTCAGAAGTGATTAGCTTTTTTTTATTTGTTGGTAATGTATTATTATTATTTGGATAAAATAAATAATGAATGAATGAATTATTTTATATATATTGGGCAATTATTCTTAATTTAATCCAGAAATTTGGAAAAAATAAATAATTACTTTCTTTATTTGTTATTAATGTATTATTTTTTGGAAAAAATACATACATAATTAATTATTTATTCAATATTTATTATGCATTTATTCTTAATTCAATACAGTATTTTGGGAAACATGAATAATTACTTTCTTTATATGTTATTAATTTATTATTTTTTGGAAGAAATAAATAATTAATTGATTAATTATTTAATATTTATTATGAATTTATTCTTAACTTAATACAGTAATTTGAAGTACTTTTGTAATATGTCGTAATTTTTTGAACACTATTCTCCTTTTCGCTCTTCATTTCGCTTGCTATAGTCCTGGTTCCTCAATGTTTTTCAGGTCTTAGTGGACCATGGAGCGGACCTGGCCGGTGGACTGTTCATCTCGAAGCCCTGGCCGGGCATTGCTCGCGGAATTTATGGTGATCAGAAGCGCTTTGTGGAAGCCTACTTTTCCCAACTGTCCGGCTACTACTGCACCGGCGACGGCGCCATTCAGACGCCGGATGGGCACTATCGCATTACAGGGCGCACTGATGACGTTATCAATATTAGCGGTCACCGTCTGGGAACGGCTGAAGTAGAGGACGCATTGGTAAGACTGCTTTCGTTTTCAGTGATATGCGGTGATTAGATCAATACTGACATGACAATCGGGGAAAAAAAGTTGAAATGTAGATTTTTTATGACCAAAATTTACCAGTTCGAGATGAATTCTGTTTTGTATTACAGGATCTGCATAATGGCGTCGCGGAATCGGCCGTGATCAGTTTCCCGCATTCAGGTAAAAAAAAGGGCGAAAAAATATAACCGTCCGCTCTATCGAGATCACATATAATGCTGAGTTATTCCTCATGCTGCAGTGAAAGGCGAAGGCCTGGTGGGTTTTGTCGTCCTGAAGGAGAGTCATGCCACGGATAACAGGGAGAAAACCATACAGGAACTGAAGGATATCGTCAAACTGAAGATTGCCTCGTACGCCGTGCCGGATGAGATCGTTGTACGTTCATTTTTAATATTATTATAAGATACAAAAATTATAATACGGAACAATGTGGCAATGCAGAACAGTAACGAAGGGCGGTCAGTTGATTGGTTGATAAAGTGTGTATTTCAAAAAAATGGTCATGAATCAAACAATCAACGGTACGTCAGGCCTTACTGTTCTGCATCGACATTTGACACACTGTTCCGTATTATAATTTTTGCTTGATACTTTATTACACCGGAGGAAATTCCACTGAACGTGGTTTGCTTTTCAGATTTGTAACTCGCTACCGAAAACCAGATCGGGAAAGATCATGCGCCGATTGCTGAAGAAGATCTGCAAGAACGAGGGCGACTCCTTGGGAGACACTAGCACGCTGGCCGATGCGGATGTCTTGAAGCCGTTGATCGAGATTTGGTCCACCACGCACACCCATTTAGAGAGGCACAAAGCGCAGTGAACAGCGATAGTCCATTGAATCTTATGCAATTTTAACCTCTTCTTTTGAAGTTGTGTTTTTCAATTGATTTTAACCATTTCTGTGGAATTTTTACTATTTTAATGCTACATTCCATTGAATTTTATGCACTTTAAACCATTTCTTTGAAAGTTTTATTTCTTTTAACGCTACAGTATAATTTATTGCATTTTATGCACATTTAACCGTTTCTTCGGAAGTTTTGTTTATTTAAACATTGTTTCCACATTTATATGTTCTTGTTTTTCTCATTGGTCAGGAAGCGGCAGTGCAGTGCTATTATTAACATTTTTTGCCATCTCATCAATGTTTTTCAAGGTTTAAAGCGCAGGATTAATGACTATTCTGGTTGGTGGGGCGTGTCCATTAGCATCCGATGCGGTAGTGGCGGCAGTGTCCAGGAAGCGTGACTGAATGGCCATCTTGTAGCTTTCCACCACAATTGTGAGGAAGCAAAGCGTCAAGGGTCCGATCACAGCGCCTTCAATTCCCAGAGTCACCAGACCGCCGGCTAGGGTGGAAATAATGGTTGTTTGTAATGTTAACAGTGAACATAGTAATGAAATTAACCGACCCAATTTTCACTCACCGACAGATAGACCAAACATGTACGGGTTCGTTCTGCAAAAGACCGAATTGAAAGCCACGGGCTAGAAAATTTTTGTCTATCATTATATATATATAAATTTAAACATATTGTCTACATTATAGTTTATATATTATGATTATACATATTCTTTATATGTAATAAAAAATATTTATTATGAACTACCGGTATATGTAATTATATAATTAAAATTATGTAATATAAGATATATGTTTTATAATATTGTTTACATGTGATGATAATGTTATTTAAAAAGTTATATAGTATTGAAACTTACGTTTTGAGATCTCCATAAATAGCTGCGTCCACGAAAAGTTTCGGCAAGTAACTGCCCACACACAAAATGATGAGCGTAATGTAATCGCCCCGTAACCACATGTTCATGGCAGCGGGAAAGCAGACCGCATAGGATGGCACAAGTGGGCACACCGCAAACATGGCTGCCAGTACGGACGGGATGAATCGGACGTAGACACCGCAAAATGAAAAGAGCACCCAAGTGTAGAAGCCGTAGAAGGTTCCGATTTTCAGGGACACCGCGAAAATGCCACTGCATATATATATATATAAAGATATATAATATATATAAATATATATAATATATAAAAATATATATATAAAAATATATATATATAAATATATATATACAAATATATATATAAAAATATATATATAAAAATATATATGTAAAAATATATATATAAAT
>JBBQAH010000067.1:0-15065 GCA_038316145.1 Burkholderiales bacterium | reverse complement strand
TCTTGCATCGGGTGCTCCAGTGCGGGGTGGAATGATGTCTGCGGGCTCAGGCGTAAGGCGCAAAGGTATTGTTGTCGCGGCTGATCAGTTGCATCAGCTTGGGGTGGATGAAGCGCTTTTCTTTGCCCAGTTGCATTTCTTCCAGCACGCCCAGCGTGACCAGGTCTTTGAGGTAGCGCGATGCCGCTTGGCGCTGGGCCACACCCTTGTCCACCAGGTTGGCGATGCGGCAATAGGGCTGCTCAAAGATCACGTCCACCAATTCGCGGCTGTAAATCTTGGGCAGGCGCTGGCGCACAAAGTCGGTGGTGTGCTCGGCCAGGCTGCGGATGGCGGCGATTTTGCCGGTGGTCCAGCGGGCGGTTTCTTCCACCGCCGCCAGCATGAACAGCAGCCAGGGCTGCCAGGCCTGGTCACGGGTCACCGCCAGCAGCAATCGGTAGTAGTCGGCCTTGTGGGCGATGAGGTAGCGGCTGAGGTACAGGATGGGCAAATGCAGCAGCTCTTGCTGGATCAAATACAGGCTGTTGAGCACCCGGCCGGTGCGGCCGTTGCCATCGGTGAAGGGGTGGATGGCCTCGAACTGGTAGTGGGCCACCGCCATGCGCACCAGCGGGTCCAGCTCGGGTTGGTTGTGCAAAAAGCGCTCCCAGTCGGCCAGCAGGTCGCGCAGCCGGGCCTCGCCCTCGGGCGGGGTGTAGATCAGCTCGCCGCTGCGGTCGTTGATCAATTGGGTGCCGGGGGTGCGGCGGATGTCCATGTCCACGCCTTTGATCGTGCCGCAGATGTCTACTGCCGTGCGGGTGCAGAGCGGGCGGTCTTGCAATGACAAGGTGCCGCTGTGCAAGGCCGACCGGTAACGCAGCGCCTCTTTGGTGGCGGGGTCGGCCTGGGTGCTGCCAAAGAGATCGCCCTGGGCATGGCGGAACAGCTGATCGGTGGTGGTGACGATGTTTTCGATCTCCGAGCTGTCCTTGGCCTCCAGCAGCGGGATCGTGTTGATCAGCATGGTCTGGTTGGGGATCAACTCTGCGGCTTGCTTCAGCTCGGCCAGCGCGGCACGGGCGGTGATGCAGGCCTTGAGCACGGCCTTGCTTTCCAGCTCCACGCTGGGTGGCAGGCCGGGCAAGGCGTTGTAGGGCAGGTCGCTTCGCCAGGGGGGCTGGGGCTCGAGTTGGCGCCGGCGGCGCTCGGCCCACAGCTGGCATTGCACCAGCGCGGCCTCGATGGTTTTGCCCAGGCCCACCTCGTCGGCCAGCACCACGCCTTTGCTGAGGGGGTTGTTCAGCGCAAACAGCGCGGCGTCGATCTGGTGCGGGTTGAGGTCGACGCTGGCGTCGAACAGCGATTGCGAGAGGCGATCATCTTCCGACGCGGCGCGGCGGCGGGTCAGCTCCCAGGCGAAGTACTTGGCGTGGTACGGGGTGATGCCTTGAAGGCTTTCAGCGCTGTGCCGTCCCTGGGTGTGCTTGTGGTTTGGGGCTGACTGTGCCAGCACGCAAAGTGAGTGGCCCCGCGCCAATGCACGCCTCAAGCCAGAGATTTGCTGCAGAAACGACAGCGCGCTACCGCCTTGGCGAACAGTCGGAAAGGATTGAACCGCCCGCTCACGGCGGCGTGCACAAGCAGTGCACCACGGCTGAAAACGGCTCGCGCCGGTCGATCATGTCGGCCAGCCAGCCGACCTCCTGTTGCCAGCCCGGCAGCACCGCATCGGCCAGCGCCGCCGACGGGCCTGCCGCCTGGCGGGCCAGCGGCGAGAGCAGCGCAAGCGGGGCGCCGAACAAGCCGGCCAGGTCGGCCTGTACGCCCAGCAGCTCCATCACCCGGGTCAGGCGGTTGGGCTCACGCTCGATGTAGGCCACGCGGCTGTCCTTGTCCAGCTTGGCCAGCTGGGTGGCCGCGGCCAGCGCATCGCCAAAACTGCCGGTGCGGTCCACCAGGCCGCGCGCGCGGGCCTGCTCGCCGGTCCAGACCCGGCCTTGCGCCACGGCGTCGATCTTGTCGGGCGTGCTTTTGCGGGCGGCGGCGGCCTTGGCGGTGAAGTCGGTGTAGATATGGCCGATGGCCAACTGCACCAGCGCGCTCAGCCGCGGGTCCAGCGGGCGGCGCGGGTCGTAGGCGTTGGCCAGCCAGGTGGTGCCGTAGCCGGCGGTGTTGACCGACAACTTGCCCATCAGGCCGTCGGCGGTGGGCAGCATCGCGAACACGCCGATCGAGCCGGTCAGGGTGGAGGGGTCGGCAATCACCGCATCGGCCGCCATCGAGATCCAGTAGCCGCCCGAGGCCGCCACGTCGCCCATCGACACCACCACCGGCTTGCCGGCGGCGCGGGTCAGCTCCAGCTCGCGGCGGATCAGCTCGGACCCAAACGCACTGCCGCCGGGGGAGTTGACCCGCAGCACGATGGCCTTGATCTTGTCGTCGTCACGCGCCTTGCGGATCAGGTCGGCCGTGGACTGCCCACCCACCGTGCCCGGCCCGGCCGTGCCATCGACGATCTGGCCCTGCGCCACCACCACGCCGATCGCGTCACCGCTGCTTTTGGGTTTTTGGCGCGCCAGGTAGTCGGCAAAACCGATCTGGCGGAAGGTCTTGGCCTCGTCGTCGCGGGCGCCGCGCTGGATCAGCAGCTCTCGCACCTGGTCGCGGGTCTTCAGGCTGTCTACCAGCTTGCCGTCCAGCGCCAGCCGGGCCAGATCCCCGCCTGCGGCCTCCAGGCGCTGCGGCAGATCGTTGATGGACTGGCTGAGCGCGCCGGCGGGCAGCTTGCGCGCGGACTCCACCATGCCGGTGTAGCTGGCCCACAACGCGTCGTAAATCGTGGCGTCGGCCTCCAGCGTGGCGGGCGACGGGCCGTTGGCAAAGTAGGGCTCGCCGAAGTTCTTGTACTTGCCCACACGGATCACGTTGGCGCTGACGCCCAGCCGGTCGAAGGCGTCGCGGTAGTAACTGCGCAACCGGCCGTAGCCTTCGATGCGCACCAGGCCCATCGGGTGCAGCAGCAGCTCGTCGGCCGAGCTGGCCAGCAGGTACTGGCGCTGGTCGTAGTGCTGGCCCCAGGCCACCACCTTCTTGCCACTGGTCTGCTTGAAGCGGGTGATCACCGCAATCGCCTCGCGCAGACTGGGCAGGCCCGCGCCCTGGAACCCGTCGAGCACCAGCAGCACGCTGCTGATGTGATCGTCGGCGGCGGCGGCGTCCAGTACGGTGATCAGGTCGCGCAGTTGCACCTGGCCGCCGGGCTGGCCCTGCACTTGCTGCAAGGCCTGGTCGCGCGGGCTGCCCGAGCGCTGCTCGACCAGCGGGCCGGCCAAGTCCAGCACCAGCACGGTCTTGTCCTTCAGGCGGGGCGGCCCGCTCTTGATCCAGGCCACCAGCCCGCCCAGCACGATGGCCAGGAACAGCAGGTTCAGCACCAGCCGACGGCTGCTGTCCAACCACCACCACAGGCGGCCCATCAGGCTGCGCTTGGGGCGGGGGTTTGTGTCGTTGGCCATGCTGCGTGCTCCGGAGGTTTGGCAAATGATACGGACCCAGCGCCGGATCGCCCTCGAAATCGCCCTCGAAAGGGCCAGCGTGGGGCCCGCGTGGTGGCCCGCGTGATGACCTGCGTGATGACCCTCGCGGCGGCCCCGATAACGGCGCCCGTGACGGCCTGTCAGTGCGCCTGTGCAGCGGCCTCGGGCAGCGGCTCCGGCCGGATGCGCAGCGCCCAGCTCACCCCGGCGATCAACAAGACCACGCCGACGCCGGTGAGCAGCGGGGGCCAGGCGCCGCGAAGCATCAGCGCATAGGCCAGCGCGGACAGGGTTTCGAACACGATCAACTGGCCGACCAGCGCGGTGGGCAGGCGCTGACTGGCCTCGTTCCAGCACAACGTACCCAGCCAGCTGGCGAACAGGCCGATGGCAAACATCAGGCCCAGGTAAACCGCCGGCCGCGGGCCCAGCGGCATCGACAGCGCACTGCCGCTCAAAGCGGTCCAGGCCCAGAACAACAAAAAACCCAGCAGCGCCAGCGGCAGCGTGGCCACGCCTTGCGCGGTGGCCCAGGCGCGGGGGCTGCGGTCGGGGTGGGCACGCAGCCAGTCGGCGTTGCGGATGGGGTACCAGGTCCAACAGGCCACCGCACCCAACGCCAGCAGCGCACCCACGGCATAGCGTGCCGGATCGGCCAGCGGATCGGCGCGCAGGTGGTCCAGCTCCACTTGGTTGACGCAGGCTATGCCGGCCGCGATCAACGCCAGCGACGGCAGCAAGCGGCGCCAGGGCAGGCGGCCGTCACGCCGCTGCACGGTGGCGGACGGCCGCAGGTTGCTGGCAATCGCGATGACCACCGGCAGCGTGCCGATGATCATGGTCGGCAGCGGCCCGCCGGCCCGCCCGATGGCGCTGGCCAGGAACAAGTAGTAGACGATGTTGCCCACCAGGCCCAGCCAGGTCGCGGCAACCCAGTCGGCGCGGGTCAGCTGCGCCAGCCGGGCGCGGTCCAGCCAGGCCAGCGGCAAGGCGATCAGGCCAAACGCGATGTAGCGCCCAAAGGCCTGCATCGGCGCCGGGTAGTCGGGCAACAGCAGCGGCCCGATGAAGACCAGGCCCCACATCAGGCCAGCGGCCAGCGCGTACAAGATTCCAATGCCCATGTCGGGAGCGTATCCGCTGCCGTGCGACCGGCCCGCTGCGCTTGGCCGGTGCGCCGCGCCGCCGCGCTTGCGTTACCGTTGCAGGCAATGTCCCTAGCTGTCGATCGGTCCCTGACGATCGGACTGGGTGGCGCCTCCGCCGGTCTGCGCGATGGCGTTTTTTTCTGCGAAGGCCTGCCCGCCGTGCTCTGCCGCCGGCTGCAACGCCGCATCGACATAGCCCCAACCGCGGTGGCCGGCGAAGTCCGGCAGTTCAACGACCGGTTGCTGGGCAACTTCGGCGGCGCGATGTTCGTCTTGCTGCCCAGCTTTGCGCTGTGGCTCAAGCTGGTCTACCTGAACCGCCGCCTGCGCTACACCGAGCACCTGGTATTTGCATTGCATGTGCACGCCTTCTGGTTCCTGGCGTTGGCGCTGGCCGTGCTGGAGCTGCCTTGGCTCACGCTGGCCGTCTGCATTGCCGTGCCTTGGCACACCTTGGCTGCGATGCGGCGGGTTTATGGCGGCCACCGCTGGCCGCGCCTGCTGCGCGCCGCAGGGGTAACGCTGCTCTACACCATCACCCTGATCCTGACGGTCGGCGGCGTGGGCCTGTGGACCTTGCTGTCCTGAGTTGCGCAGACGACTCTGGTTCGGACCGTGGGGGAGGCATCGGCCGATGCGACTGCTGACGGCTCTGAGCTGCCTTTCGTCGGTGCGCCTGAAACTTGCCGTTCTCGGGTGTTGAGCGACCGCGCCGCGCCGGGCTGGGTTTTCAAGCCAACCCACGCGTCGCAGGTCAGGCCAGCCGTACCTTCAAATTCCATCGACATCCAGACCCTGCCGCGCAGCGGCCCGCGCCGCGCCGTGCATGTGCCAGACCGCGACGAACATCGCGGCAATCACCGGCCCCAGCACAAAACCGTTCAGACCGAACACCGCCATGCCGCCCAGCGTGCTGATCATCACCAGGTAGTCGGGCAGCTGGGTGTCCTTGCCCACCAGCACAGGGCGCAGCAGGTTGTCGATCAGGCCGATCACCAGCACACCCCAGGCCACCAGCGCCAGCCCCTGCCACAGCGCACCGGTCAGCAGGAACCACAGCGCCACCGGCAACCACACCAGCGCGGCGCCTATGGCGGGCAGCAGCGACAAAAAGGCCATCAGCACCCCCCACAGCAAGGCCGCCCGCACGTCCAGAAACCAGAAAGCCAGGCCACCCAGGGCGCCCTGGATCACTGCCACCAGCAGGTTGCCCTTGACCGTGGCGCGGATCACCGTGCTGAACTTTTCAAGCAGCTCCTGGGCATGCAGCGGTGCCAACGGCACCGCGTTGCGCAGCGCCAGCACCAGCGCCTGCCCGTCACGGATCAGGAAAAAGGCCAGGTAGAGCGCAATGAACACGCTGGCGACCAGCTCGAAGGTGTTTTGGCCGATGCCCAGCGCCTGCGCGGCGATGAACTCGCTGGCCTTGGACAGCAAGGCCACCAGGCGCTGCTGCAAGGTGTCGAAGTCGATCAGACCCGCACGGTCGAGCAGCGTGGTCACGCCAACGGGCAGGGCGTCGAACACGCCGCGCAAGTAGGTCACCGGTTCAAGCTCGCCCGACTGCAGGCGCTGGTACAGGTTGGTGGCCTCGCGCACCAGTGCGCCGGCGACCAGCGTCAAGGGCAATACCGCCAACAGCAGTGCAGCCAGCAGCGTGAGCAGCGCCGTGGGTGTGGCGCGCTGCCGGCAGCGTGGCAACAGCCGCCGGTAGACCGGCCCAAACAACAGCGCGATGATCGCGCCCCACAGGATCGTGCCGTAGAACGGCAGCAGGATCCAGACAAACGCGGCTGTGACGGCGGCCAGCAGGCCAAGCATCAGCCGCCCGTCTAGCGTGCGGGCGGCGTTGGGGTCGGGTGGGTTCATGGCAGTTTGATCGGCGGGCCGAAGGCCCCAAGGCGCAGGATACCCGCGCCGCGTCCGGCAGTGCCGGGCTGGGCGCAACCCGGAGCGTTGCCGGACAGCCCGGACAGCGCCGATGGTGCCGCGAGCGCCTGCCGCAAGCGGTACGCCAGCGAACAGACATACCCTGAGACCGCAACCGACCCGGCCGTCCTGATCCCGCAGCAGACGGCCGCGGGTTGGCAGTGCCCCGGTGGCACACCCGATGAGGATTTGCGATGCGCCCTGCCTTGCTTCGTGCCCCCGCCTGGGTCAGCGGGTTGCTGCTGGTTTGCGCCGGCGCGGCGTTGGCCGACCTTTCTGCACGGGTGGCCCGGCTCGGTTACACCAGCGGCGCGGTGGGCTTGTCGCCCGCCGGCCAGACCGACCGGGACGCCGTGCGCACCAGCCGGCCGCTGAGCGCCGGTGACGGGCTGTGGGCCGCACCGGGTGCGCGTGCCGAGACTCGGATCGGCAGTGCGCAGCTTGGGCTGGACGGCACCAACGCTGACTCGGCGCTGCAGCGCATGAGCTGGCGGTAGACGGCAACAGGTGAGGCAAGGCAGCGCTGCCGACCCCCCCGGCCCTGACGGCCCTGACGGCCCCGACGGCAGCCTGAGTGCCGCCGAGGCCGCGCGCCGCCTGCAGGCTGACGGCCCGAACGAGCTGACCCCGACCCGGCAACGCACGCTGGGCGCCATCATGGCGGAGGTGGCGCGCGAGCCGATGTTCCAGCTGCTGGCGGCGGCCGGAGCGCTGTACCTGCTGCTGGGTGACGTCGGCGAGGCAGCGATGCTGCTGGCCTTTGTCTGCCTGACCGTGCTGATCACCGTCTGGCAGGGGCTGCGTACCGAGCACGCGCTGGAGGCCTTGCGTGACCTGACCAGCCCACGCGCCCTGGTGGTGCGCGACGGCCAGCGCCTGCGCATCGCCGGCCGCGAGGTGGTGCGCGGCGACCTGCTGGTGCTGAGCGAGGGCGACCGCATCGCCGCCGACGCCCAAGTGCTGTCGGCCAACGACTTGCGCGCCGACGAATCGCTGCTGACCGGCGAGGCGGTGGCGGTCGGCAAGGTGGCCGCACCGCCAGCGCAGGCCCGCAGCGCCGACACCGCCGCCCGCCCTGGCAGTCCCGACACCGCCGCCCGCCCTGGCGGCGAGGGCCAAGCCTGCGTCTACGCCGGCACGCTGGTGGTCGGCGGCCAGGGCCTGGCGCGGGTGCTGGCCACCGGCCCGGCCAGCCAGATCGGCCGCATCGGCCAGGCGCTGGGCACGATCGCCAGCCCGGCCACACCGCTGAACCTGCAGACCCGCCACCTGGTGCGGGTGTTTTCGGTGATCGGCCTGACCCTGAGCGTGGCGGTGGTGGGGCTGTACGGCACGTTGCGCGGTGATTGGATCGGCGGCCTGCTGGCGGGCATCACGCTGGCGATGTCGATGCTGCCGCAGGAGTTTTTGCTGATCCTCACCGTCTTCATGGCGATGGGCGCCTGGCGCCTGTCGCGCCAGCGGGTGCTGACCCGGCGCCCGGCCACCATCGAAGCGCTGGGCGCGGCCACCGTGCTGTGCACCGACAAAACCGGCACGCTGACGCAGAACCGCATGACAGTGATGGCGCTGGCCGTGCCCGCCGGCACCTCACTCACCACCTGGGACGCCGCCGACACGGCCCTGCCGCCGGCCTTTTACACCCTGCTGGAGTCCGGCCTGCTGGCCAGCGAGCGTGACCCCTTCGACCCGATGGACCAGGCCTTCGGCCGGATCGCCGCCCAGCACCTGCCCGCCAGCCACAGCCACCCCGATTGGGCCCTGGTGCAAGACTACGGCCTGAGCCCCACGTTGCCGGCGATGACCCATGTCTGGCAGGTGCCGGGGGATGCCGTCAGGCGGGTGGCGGTCAAGGGGGCGCAAGAGGCGGTGCTGGGCCTGTGCCGGTTGCCCCAGGGGCACACCCGTGCAGTCACCCGGGCCGGCCAGGCCATGGCCACCCGCGGCCTGCGGGTGCTGGCGGTGGCGCGGGGCCGCTTCGCTCCCGGCCAAGGATCGGCCGCCGCCGGCCCAACGGGCTACCCCGCCACACCGCAGGGCTTCGACGTCGAGTTCCTGGGCCTGGTCGGCTTGGCCGACCCGCTGCAGGACGGCGTGATTGAAGCGGTGCAGGACTGCCGCAACGCCGGCATCCGGGTCGTGATGATCACCGGCGACCACCCCGCCACGGCCCGCGCCATCGCAACGCAAGCGGGCCTGGACGGCGGCGGCGGCACGCTCACCGGCGCCGAGCTGGCCGCGATGGACGAGACCGAACTGCGCCGCCGTGTGGCCGCCACCACCGTCTATGCCCGGGTGCTGCCCGAGCAAAAACTGCGCATCGTCAAAGCCCTGCAGGCCAGCGGCGAGGTGGTGGCGATGACCGGCGACGGCGTCAACGACGCGCCCTCGCTCAAAGCCGCGCATATCGGCATCGCGATGGGCGGGCGCGGCACCGACGTGGCGCGCGAGGCCGCGTCGCTGGTGCTGCTGGACGACGACTTCGGCGCTATCGTGGCTGCAGTGCGGCTGGGCCGGCGCATCTACGACAACCTGCGCAAGGCCATGGCCTTTGTGTTTGCGGTGCATGTGCCGATTGCCGGGCTGTCGCTGATGCCGCTGCTGTTCGGCCTGCCGCTGGTCTTCACCCCCGTGCACATCGCCTTTCTGGAGCTGCTGATCGACCCGGTCTGCTCGATCGTGTTCGAGTCCGAACCCGAAGAGGGCGACGGCATGAACCGCCCGCCACGCGACCCGGCCACGCCGCTGTTCTCGCGCACCCTGATTGCCAGCAGTCTGGCGCAAGGCGGTCTGGTGCTGCTGGCAGTGGGCCTGTTTTTTGGGGTGCTGCTGCACGCCGGCGTGGCCGAGGCTGCGGCACGCGGCGCCACCTTCACCGCGCTGGTGGGCTGCAGCGTGGCGCTGATCCTGGTCAACCGGTCGCTGTCGGGCCGGCTGTTGTCCAGCCTGCTGCGGCCCAACCCGGCCTTGTGGCGGGTGCTGGCGGCCACCGCTGCGCTGCTGGCCGCCGTGCTGCTGATCGCGCCGCTGCGGGCGCTGTTCCGGTTTGCCGCGCCCACCGCCGACTTGATGGGCGCGGCCGGCGCACTGGTGCTGGCGGTGCTGCTGGCGCTGCAGGGCCTGCTGTGGCTGCAGCGGCGGCCGTGGCGCAGGGCCGGTGCCGCGGGCGCGGCGGCCCCGCCCACGGTCAGTCGATGACGATGCGGTTGACCTGGCGCGCTTCCAGCATCGGCTGGCCCAGCGCCGTCAGGCGCAACTCGCCGACCGCGCGCACCTCGGCGCCCACGCCCAGACCCAGCAAGGCCATGCCATGCGGGCGCAGGTGGATGAACTCGCCGGTCTCCAGCACCACGCCGTTGGGCTCGCCGTGGCGGGCAAAGTGCAGCGCCGCGACCACACCCTTGCGCACGGCCTTGGCCGGGTCGGCGCCGGGCGGGTCGATCGCCTGGCCGGCAGCGTCGGCAAAACTGCTGAACTTGTAGACCGGGTGCGCCGCGTGGGCGGTCTTGGGAGAATGGTCGGCCGTGGCCAGCACGCGCAGGCGCTTGCCCGGCGCGGTGGCCCGGGTCAGCAGCAGACCGGTGGCGGGGTTGACGGTGACCTGCACCACCGCGCCCTTGATCGCGAGCAGCACGCCTTCGATGTCGCCCTTGGGGCTGAACAACCATTGGCGGCAGACGCCGGAGATGAGTTCTGGGGTTTTGGCCATGACGGTCCTGGAGGGTGGCAGGCGCAAATGGGCGCCGCCCCGAGTTTGCGCCAGCGGGCTGCTGCAACACGTAGGACAGCAACGCCTGCCTACAGGGCCACCACGTTGACGTCCGCGCCAAACACCGAGCGCACCAGCGGCAGCAGGTGGGTGTGGTGGCTCAAGAAAATCACCTGCGTCAGCTCGGACAACCGGGCCAGCGCCTGCAGGCCGGCCTGGGCCCGGGCGTCGTCGTAGTTGATGAACAGGTCGTCGGCGATGAAGGGCAGCGCATGGCCGGTGTTTGCATGACCGGCACCCAGGTGCAGCTCCAGCGCGGCCAGGCGCAGCGCCAGGTAGAGCTGGTCACGGGTGCCCTCGCTCATGCCGGCGGTGCCGACCCGGCTGCCGTCGGCACGCTGGCCGTACAGCGCGGGCGGGTCGCTGTCGGCGTCCACCGTCAGGCGCTGGAACGAGCCCAGCGTCAGCGCAGCAAACACCTCGCCGGCACGGCCCAGCATCGGGCCTTGGCGGGTCTCGCGGTAGCGGTCGATGGCCCACTTCAGCAAGCGGGCGGCGGTGTGCACGGTGAGGTAGCGCTCGGCGGCATTGGCCATCGCGGCCAGGGCTTGCTGGCGCTCGCTTTCGGCACGGGCGGCATCGTCCTGGCCTTGGATGCCGCCCAGCGCGGCATTGGCGTGGGTCAGCGCGGTGGTCAGGGTGTCTTGCGCCAGCCGCAGCGTGTCGGCCTGGGCGGCCAGCTCGGCCAGCGCCAGCGGCAGCTGCTCGGTGGGGGTGGCAGCGACCTCGGCCTGCAGTGCGGCCAGGCTCAGGCCGTCGCCACCTTCGTGCACCGCCTGCAGCGCGCTGGCCGCCGCGGCTTGCAGCTGGCGCCGCTGGTCGGACAGGCTGATCAGCGGGCCCAGGGTCTCGGCATCGGCCGCGCCGGCTTGCCGCAGCAGCGGCGCCAGCATGGCCTGGGCCAGCGCCAGGCGGTCAGCGGCGTGGGCCGCGTCGGACTGGGCCGCGGCCAGCTCGGTTCGCAAGCGCTGCGCTTGCTGGTGGTGGTCGCGCGCCCCGGCGAGTCGGGCCACCAGCTCGGCGACCTGGTCGGCCGGCGCAGCCGCGCTGCCCGCCAGGTCGGCCGGCGCGCCCGCGCTGCCCGCCAGGTCGGCTGCGTGTGTTGCCAGTCGCGTGGCCACCAGCGTGGCCACATCCTGTGCAAAATCGCCCAGCTCGCGCTGCAGCCTGGCGATGCGGGACTGGCGCAGGTCCTCGATCTGGCGCAGCTGGGTGTGCAAACCGTCCATCACCGCCAGCGCACTCTCGGCCCCCGCCACCGTGACGGTGGCAGGCAGGCCGGCGGCCTCGGCGGCGGCCTGCCAGTGGCCCCGCCAGTCGTCGAAATCGGCTGTGGCTGCGGCCGCCAGGTCCTGCTGACGCGCCAGCGCACCCGTGGTGGTGTCGCGCTGGTCTTGCAGGGTGGCTTGCCGCGTCGCGGCGGCCACCGACGCGTCCACCGCATTGCCGGCCATCCACAGCAGGGTTTCGAAGCGGGCGCCGGGCGCCACAGACACGCCGGCGCCGGCCAGCGCGGCGGCCAACTCTGCCGCCGCATCACCCACAAGCTGCTGGCTGGCGGCCAGCGCCTGCTGCGCGTCCTGCAGCCCGGTTTCGGCCTGCAGCAATTGCGCCCGCGCGGCGCGCCAGGGCTCGACCTCGGCCAGCGGCAGACCGGTCAGGCCCAGGCCGGCGGCCAGCGCGGCCCAGTCGGCGTCCTGCGCCGCCAGCACGGCCTGCTGGTCGGCCAGCCGCTGGTCGGTATCGCTCGATTGCTGCTGCAGCCGGGCCAGCGCATCGAGCCGGGCTTGCAGCTCGCTGGCCTCGCGGGCCTTGTCGTGGCGCTGGTCGGCCAGCAGGTCGGCCGCGGCCAGCTGCTGCTCGAAGCCCGGCGCGGCGGCGGGCAAGGCGGCGGCTCCGGTCCTGATGTCCTGCCAGACGGCATCGCGGCGGGCGCGGGCCTGGGCCAGATCGTCGGCACTGACCGGGTGGTGGGCCTGGCGGTATTGGGCGATGGCCAGCGTGGCGGCGGCGGTCTCGGTCGCCAGGTCACGCTGCCGGTCGGTCAGGCGCTGGCAGGCGGCGCGGCTGTCCACCCCGGCTTGCTGACGCCCGAGCACCTCGGCAGGCGCGGGCAGCCGCTGCGGGTGCGGCTGCATGTGCGGCATGTCGCGGGCTGGCGACCATCGGCCCAGGCCGGCCTGGGCGCTGGCCAGCGCACGCTCGCACCGCGCCAGCTGCGCCGCGTCGCGGGCCGGCCCGGCCTGGGCATCGCCCAACGCCCGGGCCTGGGCCAGCGCCACCCGCAGCGCGGCTGGCAGACTGACCGGGCCCGCCTCGGCCATGGCGGCCAGCTGGGCTTGCAGCATGGCCACGTCGGACTGCCGCTCGCGCAACGCGGCGCAGGCACCCTGGCGTGCCTGGTCGATGCGCTCGAAACGCTTGGCCCAGCCCAGCAACGCGGCACGCACCGGCAGCGGCGGCAGGCGGGCGGCCAACTCGATTTCGGCGTCGGCGTCGCCGTCCGGCGTGGCCGGCCAACCGAGCTGCCGAAGCGCCGTCTGGACCTGCTGCCAGTGGCCGGCCAGCTCGGCCTGCGCGCGCTGGATGTCCCGGTCGTGGTGGCGCAGCTGCTGGCGGCGCTCGGCCAGGGCGTCGATCTCGGCCTCAAAGCGCAGCAGGCCGGTGTCTGCCGGCAGGGCCGCAAGCTGCGCGGCGCGCTGCGCGGCCTGCCCGGTGTGCAGCTGCTGCTCCCGGCCGGCAGCGGCCAGCGCCAGCTCGGCCTCGGCCAGCTGGCGGCCGGCGTCGGCGGGCAGCAGCGGCACGTCGCCCAACGCCTGCAGCGCGGCCTGCTGCTCATGCCACTGGCGCAGCGGCGACAGCACCCGGCGCACCCGCTCCAGCGTCAGGCGCCGGGCCTCCAGCGTGTGCAGGCTGGCCCGCAACTGGCTGCGCTGGGCATCGAGCTGCCGCACGCTGGCGTCGGCCTCGACCCAGTCCTTGGTGCGCACGGTGGCGGCCTTGAGCCGCGACTCGGCGGCGGCCAGCGCGTCAGCGGCAACGTAGTACGCCCGGCCGGCCGATTTGCGCGGCGCCCACAGCGCATCGGCCTCGGCGGCCAGCTGCTCACGAACAGCGCCCAGGCTGCCGATGCCGGCGGCCGACTGGAACAGGATCTGGCCGATGTCGTCCTTGGCGCTCAGGATGGACTGGCCGCCGGCCGCCAGCCGGCCATGGTCCAGGCCGAACATCTGGTCGAAGAAGTCGCGGTCGGTGCCGCCCAGCCAGCCGGCCAGCGCCGACTCGCCCAGCGGCTGGCCGTGGGGGTCGAACAGCGTGCGGTTGCGCGCCTTGTGGCGCACAAAGGCCAGCGACTCACCGGCGTGGGTCAGCGTGGCGCCCAGTCGCAGGTCGGCCTTGAGGTGCACAAAGTCGAAGGCTGATCGCGTCTCGATGCCGTACAGCAGGTCAAGAATGGCACTGCGGGTGGTGGATTTGCCGGCCTCGTTGGCGCCGACGACGACATGAAAATCCCGCGCAGCAGGCGGGAAGTCCAGCCTGCGCTGGGTGAACTTGCCGTAGGCCAGCAGGTCGAGTTGTTGGATGCGCATGGCGGCGGAGGTCGGGGGAATGGGATCGATCAGGACGGGTCGGGTCTAGCGCCGCTCAGTGCGCCTGTGCCAGCCGGGCCAGCAGGCCCGGTACCACCGCGTCGATCAGCGGGCCGATCTCACCGGCACGGATCAACTTGAAGTCGGGCACCGCGTCGGTCAGCTCGGCTGGCGCCTTGCCGGCCAGGCCACGCAGGTCGTCGGTCAGGCTCTGCATGAAATCGGCATCGTCAGCCACGCTGGCCAGCAGGGTTTGCAGGTCGGCCAGCGCACCGGCGCGCTCGTGCAGCAGCGAGGCGTCCAGCAGCGGCGTGGTGCGCACCTGCACCCGCTCGATCCACAGGCGCTCACCGCCCAGCGTGGCGGCCAGCGCCAGCAGCTCTTCACGCAGTTGCGGCTCGCTGCCGAACAGCGCGCCGTGGGCAGCGCTGCGGCCGGCCAGTGTGATGCGCAGCGCCATCGGCAAGCTGTGGCCGGCGCCGTCCAGCAATGCCGACAGCGCGCTGCCGGCCAGTGCCAGCACGCCGGCAAGGTCGGTCGCGCTGCCGGCATCCACGCGCAAGCGCTGCCAGCGCATCACGTCGACGATGCAGCGCTCGACCGACAGGATGCCGGTCTCGTCGGCCGTGACCAGCACCGCGCCACGCGGGCCGGTCTCGCGGATGTGCCGGCCCTGCAGGTTGCCGGGGAACACCACCCAGGGGTTTTGCTGCAGCACCGCGTGCGCGTGCACATGGCCCAGCGCCCAATAGTCGTAGCCCTTGGCACACAGCTCGGCCAGTGAGCAGGGGGCGTAGCGGGCGTGCTCGCTGTCCCCCTCCAGCGCGGTGTGCAGCACGCCGATGTTGAGCCAGCCGGGCAGCGCGTCGGGGTAGCCGATGGCCAGGTTCTCGACCGTGGCGGCCTCGCGGAAGCTGCGGCCGTGCAGCGCCACCCGCAGGTGCTCGATGTGATGGCTGCTGGGTTCTCGGGTGTCGAACAGGTGCACATTGGCCGGCAGCGTCAGCCGTTTGGTCATCTCGTTGTCGGCATCGTGGTTGCCGTGCAGCAGGTAGACCGGCACGCCGGCCTGCTGCAGCCGGCCCATCTCACGCACGAAGAAATGGCC
>JBBQAH010000172.1:0-5732 GCA_038316145.1 Burkholderiales bacterium | reverse complement strand
GGGCACCTTGTAGTCGGCGGCGCGGGTGGCGACAAAGGCCTGCAGCTCTCGCTCGGTCGCGGCCTGGCCGTCACGCAGCACCACCACGGCGGCCACCTCCTCGCCCAGCTTGGGGTGCGGCATGCCGAAGCACACCACCTGCGCCACGGCCGGGTGGTCCATCAGCAGTTCGTCCACCTCGCGCGGGCTGATCTTCTCGCCGCCGCGGTTGATGATCTCCTTCAGGCGCCCGGTGATGCTGATGTAGCCCTGCTCGTCCACTGTCCCCTGGTCGCCGGTGCGGAACCAGCCGTGGGCAAAACCGTCGGCATTGGCAGCGGGGTTGTTCTCGTAACCGGCGGTGACGTTGTCGCCGCGGATCACGATCTCGCCGATACCACCGGCCGCCAGCAGGCTGCCGCCCGCGCCCATGATCGCTACCTCGGGGCCGGCTGCGCGGCCGACAGTGCCGGGCTTGCGGGCCTCGGGCGGCAGCGGGTTGGATGTCATCTGGTGCGTGGCCTCGGTCATGCCGTAGGCCTCGATCAGCGGCGCGCCGAAGGCGGCTTCGAGCTCGCGGATCACCTGCGGCGGCATCGACGACGACGACGAGCGCATGAAGCGCAGCGGGTGGCGGGCAATCACCTCGCCGTTCTTGCTGGCCCGGCCGACGATGGCCTGGTGCATCGTCGGCACGGCGGTGTACCAGGTCGGCTTGGCCTCGTCCATCCAGCCAAAAAACTTCAGGGCGTTGAAGCCGGGCGTGCAAAACACCTGCGAGCCTGCAGCCAACGGTGCCAGCACCCCGGCGATCAGGCCGTGGATATGGAACAGCGGCATGATGTTGAGGCCGCAGTCACCGGGCGAGAACTGCAGCGTGCGGCCGATGTTGGCGGCCGACGCACACAGGTTGCGCTGCGACAGCGGCACGATCTTGGGCCGCGAGGTGGTGCCCGAGGTGTGCAGCACCATCGAGATGTCGTCGGGCTGGGCAAAACCGCCGGCAGCGGTTGCCACCGCCGCTGCCCCGACCCCCGCGCCGCCCGCCCGCGGCTGCAGCCTGAAGCTGCCCGCACCGGCGTCCGTCAGCGCCACCAGGTCGAGCACCCGCACACCGAGCTTTTCAGCCACCGCCACCGCGGGCGACTGGCTGCCCTGCTCGACGATCAGCGCCTTGGCGTGCAGGTCGGCCAGTTAGAACTCGAACTCGTCTGCTCGGTAGGCCGGGATCAGCGCTGCGCTGGCCACGCCGCAGGCGCAGGCGGCAAAACACGCCGCCATCTCGGGCCCGTTGGCCAGCACGATGGCCACCCGGTCGTTGCGGCCGATGCCTTGTGCGTTGAGAAAGGCCAGCGTATCGGCCACCAGGCTGCGCAGGCCGTTGAAATCGAGGGCGCTGCGGCCGGGTGCCGAAAGCGCGGGCGACTGGTCGGCGCCGGTGGCCAGCAGGTCGATCAAGGAAGACGGGTTCATCGGGTGGCATCCTGAGACAGTGAGGTCAAAACGGCGCAATCGGGTTGGCGAGGTAGGCACCCGCCAGCCAGCCCGTCAGCCAGCCCGTCAGCCCGCCCGTCGGCAGGCCAGCCGGCTGCGCGGCACCGTGGCCTGTCTGCGGGATCGGGGTGTTGGCAGGGCGTTGCGGCCTGGGGTGGCGGGTCAAGCGCCCTGGCCGGCGCCTGTCGGCCGATCAAACCGCGTCGAACCGGATGCTGGCCAACGCCACGGTGTTGCCACCCCGGCGACAGGCCTCGGCCAACGCGGTGGTGCAGGCGGCGGTCAGCTCGTCATGGCTGTGCGCGGTGTGCGGGAAGCTGGCCACCCCCATCGCCACGGTGAAGCTGAGCTCGACACCATCGAGCATGACGATCTGGGTGGCGCACTGGCGCCGCAGGCCTTCCATGCGCGAATGCGCGGTGGCCAGCCCCACGCCCGACAACAGCACGGCAAAGTGCCGGTCGTCGATGCGGCAGGACGCGTCCATCGCCCGCGTGTTGCCGCGCAGCAGGCGGCCCATGGCCTCGCAGATGCGGTCGTAGGCGCGGCTGCCGCCGGCGGCCACCTTATCGCTGAAGGGGTCCAGCACCATGTAGACCAGGGCAAATTCACGGTGCTCGCGCGACGACAGGTCAAGCTCGCGGCGCATCTGGTCGTCGAAATGGGCGCGGCTGTAAAGCCCGCTGGCCTGGTCGCGCAGGCCTTGGTCGGCCAATTCGGCGCGCAAGCCGTCGTTGGCTTTTTGCTGCTGTTCCAGTTGGTCCAGTGCCACCCGCAACTGGGCATCGCGCTGGCGCTGGGGTGCCATGTCCTGCCAGACGCTGCAAATCAGGCGCGGCTCGCCGGGGGACGCGGCAGCAGGCGTCACCAGCCGCAGCACCTGAAACTCACGGCGCTCGCCTTGCAGCTCAACGCGGTGGTCACTGGCAAGCGCACTGCCCTGCGCCAGCGCGGTGTGATCGGCCGAGCGCAGCAGGGTAGCGGTGGTCGCATCGAACAGATCGGCATCGCTGTGGCCGACCAGGTCTGCGCCGGGGCAACCCACTAGCCTGGCCAGCGCCGGGTTGGCCAACCGGTACCGGCCATCGTCGGCCTGCTTGATGCCAAGACCCAGGCCCTGCTGGGCCGCCAAGGCCAACAAGGCCTGCACCATCACGCCATCGATCACCAATTGGGCGGCAGCCGTGGGCGGTGGCAGGGTCGATCTTGCGGGATCGGACCCGGTGGGGCTGGTGAGGGTGGCGAATAGGGTCACGGCGGGCAAAAGGTTAGCGGGCTGGGTCGCCGGAGGACAGGTCTGGCTTTGATTCTGGTGATCCCCTCGCCCAGCGACAAGCTGATCCGGGCCGGCCCCCCTAGGAACAATCATACCCAGGGCCACCGCACGCAGCGGCGCGCCCACGGGACAAAAAGCGGGCCGTTTGCAGTACTGATCAACCCAGCAAAACCTGCATGCTGTGTTCGTACAGCGAGGTCAGCGCCTCGAAGCTGGCGAGCAGCGCCTCGCTCTCACGCGCCAGCACGCCCCGGGCGGCGGCGGCATCGGGGCCGGCGGCCCGGCGCAGACCGTCGAGCAGGCGCTGCCACTGGCCACGGGCCTGGGCCAGCGCGGCCCGGATCGCGTCGGTGGCCAGCGGCGATTGCTCCAACGCCAGCAACGTGGTCTCGAAGTCGTGCATGGTCTTGGCGGCTGCACTGGCCTGCGCGGCGCCGGCTTCATCGTCCAGCAGGCCCGCCAGCAGCGCTTGCTTGGCCAGGCGCTGCGACAGCATGCGCTGCCGGCCACACAGGTTGATCAACGACAGGCTGCGGCGGCCGCTGGCGTGTTCCAGCGCCGCGGTCAGCGCATCGGCCCGGTCCAGCAGCGCTTCGGCCAATTGGTCGGCCTGGTGCAGCACGGCAGCGCTGGGGATGCCTGCCCGGCCGGCCGGCGCCGCGCCGGTGCCCGCCATGCCCGCCACCTGCACCAGCGCCTGCCAGGCGTTGCGGGTACCCGCCAGCAGCGCCGCGGCCGGCTCGGCCAGCGGCAAGGCGGCAAGCCGGTCCAGATTGGCTTGCAGGCGCTGCAGGGTCTCGGCCAGACCGTCGTCGGCACGCTGGCGGCTGCCCGACGCTGCACGCAGGGCCAGCGCCTTGACACAGCGCTGCGACAACATGCGCAACTGGCCGGCCCGGTTGACCGCATCGGCGGCGGTGGCGGCCTCGATCACGCCGCGCGAGACCTCACCCACCCGCAGGTTGGCCTGCATCGACGCCGCCCGCAACAACGAAAACGCGTCGTCCTCGCTGAGCTGCTGGTGGCGCATCAGCACGCCTTTGGCGCGGTCCACCCATTTGCGCTCGTCCATCCGCGCCAGCGCCGCCTGCAGGTCTTGCCGCAGCCGCTGTTCAAACGCAAAACGAGGCACGGCCAGGGCCAACGCCGCCTGCAGCGTGGCGACATCCAGCGGCGACGGCAACCAGGCCATCACGTGGGCCTCGATCAGCGCGGCCGCACCGTCGGGCAGCCGGTCGCCGCCCAGCACCAGCACCGGCCTGGGGGCCGTGGCCGCCAGCAGCGCCACCGCAGACCACAGCGCCGCAGCGGCACCGGCGTCAGCGCCGTCCGCCCACACCACGACCGCTTCCGGTGCAAGCCGAACCGCTTCACGCACCAACATGTGGCATGGCACCGAGGCCAGCACCGGCAAGCCCGCCGCCTGCAGACGCACTTGCAGCGCCTGGCCAGCCACCAAGGCGGGCGCGTCGTCCGCCGTCACGATCAGCAAGTTCATCAAGGGCATTGGGGATGGGGCCAGGGGAGCAACAGCCGCGGCCGTCAGGACCGAGGGTTCCGGGGGGGGGCCGGCCCTGACCATACCAAGGTGCCCGTGCCCTGGCGTGGTCCACAGCACGATGGATGTCGCCTGTTTGGGCGGTGCACAAGCCCCCACCCGCTGGCATGAATGCTGCATTGCATCATGCGTCGGGTGTAACGCTGCATCCGGGCCGGCACCCCGGCCGCGCACCCTGCCCGGGTGCCGCACCTCGCCAAGGGCCACGGCAACGCGGCCTGTTTCAGCAGACGCCAAAAGTCTGCCTGCCGGCCGGGCCGTATCCGCAGTGATGCGAGCCCGCCACCGGCCTGCCGCCGCGCCCAGGGTCAATCCAGACCCCAACCGCCGTGCCACCCGTCCGGATTGCCGCTCCACCACGCAACGCCTGCCAGGCGCCGCCGACAGCCCGGTCCCGTCCATTGCCCCGCAGGAGAAAAGCGCATGAAAAAGATGAAACTGGTGTTGATCGGCAATGGCATGGCCGGTGTGCGCACGCTCGAAGAGCTGATCCGCATCGCCCCCGATCTCTACGACATCACGGTCTTCGGCGCCGAGCCGCACCCGAACTACAACCGCATCCTGCTGTCGCCGGTGCTGGCCGGTGAGCAGACGATCGACGAGATCATCCTGAACCCGGTGTCCTGGTACGCCGACCACCACATCACGCTGCACATGGGGCACAAGGTGGTCGAGGTGAACCGGGCGCGCCGCAGCGTGACGGCCGAGGACGGCCAGGGCGGGCTGGTCAGCGTCGACTACGACCGGCTGCTGATCGCCACTGGCAGCACCCCGTTCATCCTGCCGGTGCCGGGCAAGGATTTGCACGGCGTGATCGCCTACCGCGACATCGCCGACACCGAGACGATGATCGCGACCGCCAAGACGCACAAACATGCGGTGGTGATCGGCGGCGGCCTGCTGGGCCTGGAGGCGGCCAACGGCCTGATGCTGCGCGGCATGCAGGTCACCGTGGTGCACATCGCGCCCTGGCTGATGGAGCGCCAGTTGGACGACGTGGCCGGCGGACTGCTGCGCCAGTCGCTGGCGCAACGCGGCCTGAAGTTCATGATCGGCGCGCAGACCCAGGCCCTGATCGGCGACGCCGACAGCGGCAAGGGTGGGCGTGTGATGGCCGTGCAGTTCAAGGACGGCACCGAGGTGCCCGCCGACCTGGTGGTGATGGCCGCCGGCATCAAGCCCAACACCGCGCTGGCCGAGGCGATGGGCCTGCACTGCAACCGCGGCATCGTGGTGAACGACACGATGCAGACCACCACCGACCCGCGCATCTACTCGGTGGGGGAATGCGCGGCGCACCGCGGCATCGCCTACGGCCTGGTGGCGCCGCTGTTCGAGCAGGGCAAGGTCTGCGCCACCCACCTGGCGCAGTTCGGCATCGGCCGCTACACCGGCAGCCAGACCAGCACCAAGTTGAAGGTCACC
>JBBQAH010000333.1:0-2715 GCA_038316145.1 Burkholderiales bacterium | reverse complement strand
GAGGCGGTCTGTTCGGCCCGCCGGTGCGCGGCGCGCAGGGGCAAGCATCTGCTTGACCAGGTCGAAAGACATCTGTACGGCTCTGGATTTGTAGTGTGTAACGTGTTGAATTGTGCGTTGCCGGTCAGCCCAGGCCGCCTGGTTGGCGTCGATGTTCGAGCAAAACTCCACGGTTACGCCGGGCAGTGCACCGAACAGGCAGGTCAGGGACTGCTGCAACAGCAACCTGCCAGGCGCAATCGACCGCAAGTCCTCGTCATGCGTGGTCTTCAACATCACCAGGGTCCCGTGCTGCAGGATGGTCAGGCGACTGCCGGCAAGGTGATCGCCGTCCCACAGCTCGAACATCCATGCCTGACCAACCTGGGCAAAATGCAGCAGAACGCTTTCATAAAAGTTGTACTGCGCAGGGGTTGATGCCAGCGCGGTGCCCTCTGCACCCTTCCAACCCTGGCCTTCGAGTTGGGCGTAGCGCTGTAGCGCGGGGGCCACGTCTGAAGCTGCTCGCAAAATCCTCAAATGCAGGCCAGGGTGTTCCTTCTCGGCGCGTGATGCGTAGCGGCGCAGGTTTTGCCGCAGGCCTCGGCCGCGGCTACGCCAGTAGGTGTCCATCCCCCCCGACAGCAGCACATCCATCGTCACGGCATGGTGCATCGCCGTGTGCGGCAGCTTTCCGCCTGTCTGCAAGTCGCAGTGGCGGTGGTCATGACAAAGGAATTCAATCGCCAACGCCGACCACGGCAGGGCTTGAAACAATGCGTCGGCATCGGCGCCGCAGCCGATCAGCGTGGGCCCGATCTGGGTCTGGGACGGTAAGAAGCTGCGCCAGACACATGGGCCGCCGGGCTCCAAGATGCAGACAGCGCGCGGATCGACGGCCTCGCCCAGCACGAACAAGCACTGCCGTCCATCGCCAAACTCCCGCAGCAGCGCGTTGATAAAAGCCGCCGACAGCATCGGGTGGCCGCCCGCAATGCGCAGGTTGGCTTTGTCCCAGGCGGGGCCAAGACTGCCCAGGCCTTGCGCCGGGACCAATGGGGTGCGGACCCAGGTCATTGCTTGCCGGTCGATGCTGCGGTGTTGACCGACAAGGCTGCCAGCCACGCCCGGGTATGCGCGAGCACCTGGGCCTGGGCGCTGGCTGCCGAGAATGTGTGGTCGGCGCCAGCAAGGTCAAAGCTGCTGACCCCTGGCAAGCTCAGCGCACCGGCCCAGGCCGGATCGGTAGCGGCGTGTTGGCTGAATTCACGCGCGGTGTAGTCGTCGCCGCTCAGCAGCAGCAAAATGGGCCGTTTAAAGCCGCGCCATGCAGCGGCCATGCGGTAGTGGAACGGCTGCGCCGCGCCGCTGGGGGCGGCCGGCCCTTTGAACATCGCGGTACCCAGTTTGTGCAGCAGTTCGCGCGCGGCACCCAGCCTCACCCCGCCACGCAGCAGCTTGCGCCAAAAGGCCGGGTCTACCACGCGCCGGGTGTAGTAGTGCTTGACCTGGGTTCGCGCCAGGCTCAACTCGGACCGTACCCAAGGGTTCAGTACACACAGGCCGGCAACGCGTGCATCACCATGGCGCTCGGCCAGGTAGAGCAGCGACGCCGAGGCGCCATCGCAAAGCCCCCACAGCACCACCTGCTGCAACTGGGGACATTGCCGCAGCAACTCGTCGACAGCAGCGCCGATATCGGGTGTCAGCTGCTCAAAGCTGAGTTGCGCACCGGTGCTGTCACCCATGCCTCGCACGTCATAACGAAGCACCGGATACCCGTCGTCGGCCAACGCTCGGGCCACTTGTACAAACTGGCGGTGGCTGCCCACCCGCACCTGAGGCCCGCCCACGACGATCACCACGCCGAGCCGCTGACTGGATTGAGCCGGGTCGGGCTGGTGCAGGATGCCGATCAGCGACTCGCCCTCGCAGCGGAAGCGCAGCGCCTCGGCCCGGCACGACCCAGCCGGGGCTGATGCAGGCGGCGTCGCGGTGTCGCCGCTTTGGGGCGTCGTCACGCAATGCCCGACGGGGCTCGGAGGAGAGGATTGCGCTGGCGCGGCCTTGATGGCGAGCAGCGTGTCCGTCAACAGGGCCGGCGCATCCTCGATTTCAGTGGATTGCCAGAACGACGGCCCTGCCACAACCTGGTTGCGCACGGCCCAACCTGCGGCTTGCCAATGGGTGCATCCGCTCTGGGCGACGGGCGACAGGCTGGCCTCGGCATGCGTCGACAGTTCCAGCCATACCAGCCGGCGCAGACCCGGCGCGCATCCGTCTGAGCCTTGCAGCGGTAGGAGCGTCGCCCGCTCCAGCCCCTGGCTGATGCCGCTGGGCAAGCGATAGCCGGCGACATCCACATCACCGCCGTCGGCCAGAGTCTTGCGCGTCGCTTCCATCACTGCCTTGGCCTGGCCACCTTGCAAGTCGGCGGCAGCCTTGAGGCGCAGAAACTGTTGCAACAGCTGTTTGCCACTGTTGGCCGGCTGCCAGAACAGCAGATGGCAGGGCTCTGGACATTGGCGCGCGGCCTCGGCCGCCAACAGCGCGCCAGCGCGCAACCCCCAAAGCCACAGCGGCATAGGCTGCCGGCCGGCATGCGGGTGTTGCGCCTGCAGCCAACGGCAAGCAAAGGCGACATCGGCCACCCACTGCGCCCAACTGGCGTCCTGCAGTTCACCGTCGCTGTCACCGCAGCCCAGCAGGTCGAGTTGCAGCACCGCAAATCCGGCC
>JBBQAH010000504.1:0-1817 GCA_038316145.1 Burkholderiales bacterium | reverse complement strand
AAAGTCCACGGGCGACCAACAAAACTTCCGAAACAAGCGTGGGGGAAATCGGAAGGAAGGGGAGAATTCGTGGAGATGTCGCAAATTGTGCCAACGGAAAAGGCGTCTTCAACCGGCGGCATGTGATTCCCGTCGACAGAACAGCCAGACATCTGATAGAGAACAACGCAACCTACTCGAAAAAACTTTAAAAAATAAAAACAGTCCAGGAAACCACTGTTCCAAAGTCCCGAATCAATTTGCACTTCATCAGCTGATAGTCAATCAAATTGCCCTATGCGGCGCACCAACACGCGCGACGTAGAAGGGCAAGCAAAGCCCGACACGCGCAAAATCTTTGTTCTCCTGGCGGTGGCGCCGCTCTGCAACACGCGCAAATTGATTGATTGAGTGGGATTTGTATATTTTGATCCATCGAGCAATCAACCAGAGAAGTGGCCAGACTGGCCACTCTGAATCCAAAACGACTCAATATGGCCACTCCGTGGTCTTACCCTCGTATATATTTTTGTGCCAAAAACAACGTTCCGTGGACATGATGTTAATGTTAAAGGGAGAGACCTCATGCGGTTATAAATTGTAATTAAAGATTAGGGATTTGTGTAGAATATTTTGTAAACATTTGATATTAGTACCCTTCAAAATGCAAATTGAGACTCAGTTTGGAAACTGACTGTGGAGTTCAGTTTGTGACGTCCAGCCAATGATTTCACGTAGTTTGATTTTAATATCTGAGCACCCCGTTTTGCGATGCGCTCTTATGTTGACTGTATTATCACTGGATACATCAAGCAATCAATCGAACAAGCTGTCGTGCCGTCATGTTATTGTTACTTATTCAATCAGGCAATCAACCAGCAAGCTAACTTTAGATAAATCGTTACGAAGGCATGAGATTTTGCGTGCTTCTGTATTTTACACGAACTGGATGTTTTGACGCAGGTAATGATGGTGCAACGTTCTTATGGATTAAAAAAAAACACGGAATGAACTAAATAATAATTAATACAGTCAACTGTGCAATCCCCAGATTGGCGGGCAGACATCCATTTATTCACTACAATCAATCAATCGATCAGTCAAACGACACCATAACGATTCATCAACCATATTAACATGCTATTGGGAACAGTAATCTGCCTTTCCACCGCCCGACGTTTGTAATTTAGAAATACAAAAACTTTAAGAATAATTTAGCATTTACAAGAGAAACGCAATGACATGATTTATGTAAGCCTTTAGCAAAAACAGTTGCTCAAATAAAGCCCCAATTTCTTCCACAAATGTTTCGACAATCTGACTTCCAACCATAAATAATGCCTCCGCTGCATAAAAATATACAAAACTCGAATTATCGTGGCCAAAATTTTAATGAAAGTCCAAAACAGATACAGACTCTTGCACATTCCAGAAAACATTCAATATAGTTCAAAAACACGACGCCACCTCATTTTGCAGGCTCATTTTCTATAAAGGAGCTCACGATCTCCTTTTTGGAAAATAAGCCTCAGTTTGAGAAATAGCGAATCAAGGCGGTTACGCGAAATGAGGGGAAGGAACTCATTTTCAAACTGAGATGGTCTCGGTTTAATTTTGAAGGGTACTATTGATCCCAAATGATTGAATTTGCGCAGTTTTCAGGTCTTAGTTGAGCACAGGGCTTCGCAACATTGCCTTTTTTAACTTGGCTATCTACACGCTCGGTGTCGTAGCGATCAACTGGACCGACACCTTTTTGACCAACAATCGATGCATAGCTCTTGTTTGCCCACACAAGTATCCTTAGGGGCCGTTCACAAATGACGTCAGCGCGGGTT
>JBBQAH010000365.1:0-1915 GCA_038316145.1 Burkholderiales bacterium | reverse complement strand
ATGTACAGTAGATAAGCATTTCCGTTTGCGGTGCATTCACTTGTCGAAATTTGTGTCTACACTAAAACGCCAAACCGCTGAAATATCTATTTGCATATCCCCCGGTCGGGGAAAGTAATGTAAATTGGAAACACATCACGCGCCTATATTCCGCTACCGGTACAGTTGATTTTCACATCATTCATGGTAGACAAAAACAGCACACTGATTGACTAGTAAATTACATGTTGGTGGTGTATGAAGTACAGTAGGACTACTGTACATCATTAGATCGTTTGGAAACGATATTAGGCCTTAAGCCAAATGGACGTCACTTAACTGGAAAAGCGTTAACATCGAAAAGGTCAGACAGGCAAACAGGGTCCACTGAATACTGCGGTCAAGGCTGCCTGCATTCGGGTACGTTGTAGGTTCCAAAAAAACCGTCGGTGGCTGTGTATGTTGCTGTTGCGTGGGTTGTATCTGCACGACTATTGTTACAGTTGCTGCCGTGTCTGTTGAATTATTGTCTGCCGTTGTCGAACTGACGGCCTCTGTCGCATCGTCTGTCGTCGACGAGGTGGTTGCTGGATTAGCTGTTGTTGGTGCAGGTGGCATAGTCGGTCCTGATAATAAAACGGCCAACGGTACTTGTAAAGTATTTACAATAAAACTATTTTTATTTGCTTATTACAAGAAAGCCTGCGGCCCCTCAAGAGCCACCGTTCGTAGCAATCCCGTCAATCAATTCTTCCAGACAGAATATACTTTTTATTGTAACTGAAGATATACCTCGTCGTCATTTATGACTTGCATCAAAGCTTTAAACAAAGGTAACGTTGGATTTTAAAGTAATCAAGAGCTGTATAATTACTAACCACAAGACTGCATGCAAGTAATTTCTAATTTTATTACAATTAATGTATCGTTAGCTGTGGTTTGCATTTTATCCTGAAATGGGTCAAATAGCGGAGTACGTTTACTGCGACTGTCGGAAATAAAATTTGAAGCAGTCAGAAAAAAGTGTAGCGTAGACAAGATTTTACGCACTTCGAGCCGATATCAGGATGTGAGCAGTCTACCGCAAAATTATTACCACTTTTAACTTACTTCCTACACAGACCACTTTATTGCCGCTCCAGACGCCTTGATCCGTGCAAAAAGCGGTCAGATTGCCCGACTGATGAACATAACCACTGGCGCAAAAAAATCTAATCCGATCTCCTTCCTGGAATTTGTTTGGAGCTTCGGTGAAGCTGAAGAGGACCAGCAAGCTGTTTGAAACAGTAGGAGGCCCGCAATAAACAGCTGAAAAAATTATCCTTGTATCAGAGCGTGCAGGTCGTTCTAGTGGATAGCTCAATGTAACATTCAACAGCTTAAAATATTTCCTTAACGAATTTATCATTCAGTGAAGAAACAAACCGCATTCGAGGGGCGTGCCAGTCCATGTGCCATTATTCGAGCAGGTAAGCTCGTCATCGCCCGATCTCTTTACAACACTGATACCGTCCTCGTGAAAGCATTCTAGTTGGACTTTATCGCCGGCGTTATTGGCGGCGATGCTGGAGACGTTGACCACTCTTACGTATTTATGAGTTGGCGGGAAACTGCAACTGACCGCTGCAATCAGAGAGGATTGTTTAATTCTGGCAGTAAAACTGGAAAGTATGGAAAGACTAATTTCACGTTATTGAATTTACTGCAAAAATACTGACGGTAATATGATTATTCTTTTGAAAGAATTATAAAAATAATTGAAAATAATTTTGTTATCGGTTGATTTACGTACTCTGGATGGCAGCGATTACTTGCGCTTCCTCGGCTTCTTTAACGAACGTGGCGCTATTCTTCCCCACAGCGACATTTCCCGTTAGCGCCACATCAAACAAACATTCGACGTTATCGCCGCACACCGCGCGGGCTTCTACATCCA
>JBBQAH010000111.1:0-10308 GCA_038316145.1 Burkholderiales bacterium | reverse complement strand
TGACCGATGTGCACAGCGAGGCCGAGATCCCGGCGGTGGCGGCGGTGGTCGATGTGCTGCAGACGCCGGCTTTTTTGTGCCGGCAGACTGACTTCATCCACGCCGTGGCGCGCTGTGGCAAGCCGGTCAACATCAAGAAAGGCCAGTTTCTGGCGCCGCACGACATGAAGAATGTCATCGACAAGGCCCGCGCCGCCGCACGCGAGGCTGGCCTGTCCGAAGACCGCTTCATGGCCTGCGAGCGCGGTGTGAGCTTTGGCTACAACAACCTGGTGTCGGACATGCGCAGCCTGGCGATCATGCGCGAGACGGCTGCGCCGGTGGTGTTCGACGCCACCCACAGCGTGCAACTGCCGGGCGGGCAAGGCACCAGCTCGGGCGGCCAGCGCGAGTTTGTGCCGGTGCTGGCACGCGCAGCGGTGGCGGTGGGCGTGGCCGGCCTGTTTATGGAAACCCACCCCGACCCGGCCAATGCGCTGAGCGACGGGCCGAACGCCGTGCCGCTCAAGCACATGAAAGCGCTGCTGGAGCAGTTGCTGGCACTCGACCGGGTGATCAAGGCCCAGCCGCTGCTTGAGAATGACTTCGCTTGTTGAAGTCGTTCCGACCGACATGCCTGGATTCACGTACTTCGGTCAAAACGACTTCAGCTGCTGAAACTGCCCCCGACGCCAGACCGGTGACCACCATGCCCTGCGCCTACATCATCGTTGACATGAAGATCAGCGATACCGAGCAGTACAAACAGTACATGGCCGACGCGCCGGCGGCGGTCAAGGCTTACGGTGGTGAGTACCTGGTGCGCGGCGGCCCGCATGTGGTGCTGGAAGGCGCCTGGCAGCCGTCGCGCATCGCGATGCTGCGCTTCCCCAGCCTGGACGCAGCCAAGACGTTTTACGACGCCGAGCTGTACCGCGCCGCCCGCGCCAAACGGGCTGGCGCCACTGCGTTTTTCAACATGGTCGTCGTCGAGGGCGTGCCTGCGCCTGTGGTTTGACCGTCGCACCCTGACCTGCTGGGGCTTGGCATCAAGCCCAACGGTCGTGCGGCTGCGTTCTTACCGGATACGCACCGGATACGCACCGAATGCGCTAGGATGTACACAAGCACCCACATCCACACCGCCCAAGGAGACCACCATGTCCAGCACCATGACCATCCGCCTCGATGACGAGGTCAAGGACCGGCTCGACAAGCTGGCCGACTCAACCCAACGCAGCCGGTCGTTTCTGGCGGCCGAGGCGATCCGTGACTATGTGGTCACCCATGAGTGGCAGGTCACCGAGATCCAGGCCGCGTTGACGGAGGCCGATGCCGGGCCATTCGCCAGCGACGCCGACGTCGCGGCACTGGCTGCCAAATGGCAATAAGCAGCAACCCGGCTCAACGGGCGGGCCGCTGAATGCGGCTCAAGTGGCTGCCTACCGCGCTGCGCAACCTCGACAGTGAAGCCAGCTACATCGCCGCAGACGAACCCGCAGCGGCGCGCCTGGTGGTCGAGCGGGTGCTGACGGCTGTGAGCCTGCTGGCCGAACAACCCGGCCTGGGCCGGCCAGGCCGTGTGGCCGGCACCCGCGAGTTGCTGGTGCCCAAAACCCGCTACATCGTGCCCTACCGCGTGCGCGGCGACACGGTAGAGATCTTGCGGGTTTTCCACACCTCGCGTCAGCCGACCCGCCAGGGCTAGTGCAATGGCGTTGTCGTTGTCGTTGCAGCGGGTCGAAACACGCCCGCTGCCCACTTGTCCGACATGTTTGGCGACATGATTGGCGCCCTGCCTGTTTTGGGCGCCACACAATCACCCTCTTACACTCGACAGCTGTCCGGTACGGTCACTCCCGACCGCTACCCCGACCGCAACCCAAACTGCCAGCGAAAGAAGACCTGAACCATGAGCGCCATTGTTGACATCGTCGGCCGCGAGATCCTCGACAGCCGCGGCAACCCCACCGTCGAATGCGACGTGCTGCTGGAAAGTGGCACGATGGGCCGCGCCGCCGTGCCCTCCGGCGCGTCCACCGGCAGCCGCGAGGCCATCGAGTTGCGTGACGGTGACAAGAGCCGCTACGGCGGCAAGGGCGTGCTCAAGGCGGTAGAACATGTCAACAGCGAGATCAGCGAAGCGGTGCTGGGCCTGGACGCCAGCGAGCAGGCCTTTTTGGACAAGACCCTGATCGACCTGGACGGCACCGACAACAAGAGCCGCCTCGGCGCCAACGCCACGCTGGCGGTGAGCATGGCGGTGGCGCGTGCCGCGGCTGAAGAATCCGGCCTGCCGCTGTACCGCTACTTTGGCGGTTCGGGCGCGATGAGCCTGCCGGTGCCGATGATGAACGTCATCAACGGCGGCGCCCACGCCAACAACTCGCTGGACCTGCAAGAGCTGATGATCATCCCGGTGGGCGCGCCCAGCTTCCGTGAAGCGGTGCGCTGGGGGGCCGAGACCTTCCATGCGCTCAAGAAGATCCTGCATGACAAGGGGATCAGCACCGCGGTGGGCGATGAAGGCGGTTTTGCGCCCAACGTCGCCAGCCATGAGGCGGCCATCCAGATGATCCTGGAGGCCATCGACAAGGCCGGCTACACCCCCGGCGAGCAAATCGCCATCGGCCTGGACTGCGCGGCCAGCGAGTTCTACAAGGACGGCCACTACGTGCTGGAAGGCGAAGGCGGCTTGAAGCTCAGCGCCCCGGCCTGGACCGACATGCTGGCCACCTGGGTCGACAAGTACCCGATCATCAGCATCGAAGACGGCATGGCCGAGAGCGACTGGGACGGCTGGAAGCACCTCAACGACCGGCTGGGCAAAAAGGTTCAGATCGTCGGCGACGACCTGTTCGTGACCAACACCAAGATCATCAAAGAGGGCATCGCCAAGGGCGTGGCCAATTCGGTGCTGATCAAGATCAACCAGATCGGCACCCTGACCGAGACCTTTGCGGCCATCGAGATGGCCAAGCGCGCCGGCTGGACAGCCGTGATCAGCCACCGCTCGGGCGAGACCGAGGACTCGACCATCGCCGACATCGCCGTGGGCACCAACGCCGGCCAGATCAAGACCGGCTCGATGAGCCGCAGCGACCGCATGGCCAAGTACAACCAGTTGCTGCGCATCGAAGAAGACCTGGGCGACATCGCCAGCTACCCGGGCCGGGCGGCGTTTTACAACCTGCGCTGAACCGGCGGCCACCTGCCGGGCCTGCCCCACCATGCGCTTCGTCACTGCGGGTCTGCTGCTGCTGCTGGCCGGGGTGCAGGCCGAGTTGTGGCTGGGCGATGGTGGCCTGCCGCAGGTGATGAAGCTGCAGGCCCAGCTCGATGCCCAACTGCAACGCAACACCGGCCAGCGCCACGCCATCGCCCGCCTGCAGGCCGAGGTCGATGACCTGCGCCAAGGCCTGGAGATGGTGGAAGAACGCGCCCGCGCCGATCTGGGCATGGTCAAGCCCGACGAGATCCTGGTGCAGTACGCTGCCAAGCGCTGAGACACGCAGCACCGTCACCCACGGCGGCAAGCTCCCATGACCGACCTCCTGGCCGCCACGGCCCCCCTGCTCGCGCCTGCCTTTCACCTGGCCGGCAGCGACATCACCTGGCTGGAGATTGCAGCCGTGGTGCTGGGCTTGTGGATGGTGCTGTGCAACCTGCGCGTCAATCCGCTCGGCTGGCCGCTGGCCATCGTCAGCTCGGCGCTGTATGCGCTGCTGTTTGTGCACAGCAAGCTGTACGGCGAGGCGGCGCTGCAGGGCGTGTTCATCGTGCTGGGCGCCTGGGGTTGGTGGCAATGGCTGCGCGGCACGGCGGGTGACGGCCAGCGCCTGCGGGTGCGCACTCTCACGCCGCGCCAGCGTTGGCTGGCATTGGCGCTTACGCTGACAGCCTGGCCGGCGCTGGGCCTGCTGCTGTCGCGGGTGACCGACAGCGACGTGCCCTACCTCGACGCGCTGCCGACCGTGGGCAGCCTGGTCGGCCAATACCTGCTGGCGCGCAAGTGGGTAGACAACTGGCCGGCCTGGATGGCGGTCAACGCGGTCAGCCTGCTGCTGTTTGCCACCAAGGGGCTGTGGCTGACGGTGGCGTTGTACGCGGTGTTTCTGGTGCTGGCGGGGGTGGGCTGGCAGGCCTGGGCGCGGATGTTGCCCAGGGCTGCAGGCCCAACAGGTGCCGCGGTAGGTGCCGCGGTGGGTGCCCCGGCGGAAGCCCGCGGTGGCTGAGCCGATCCGCATTGCCATCGTCGGCGCCGAGAGCACCGGCAAGACCGTGCTGGCGCAAGCGCTGGCACTGCGGCTGGCCGGGCTGACGGGCCAGCGCTGCACCTGGGTGGGTGAGTGGCTGCGCAGCGGGTGCGAGCGCGAGGGCCGCACGCCCCGGCCCGACGAGCAATTGGCGATTGCGATGCACCAGCACGCACTGATCGACGACGCCGCCGCCCGCCACGACGTGGTGGTCTGCGACACCACCGCGCTGATGACCGCGGTCTACAGCGACATGCTGTTTGGCGACCGCAGCCTGGTGGACTACGCCATCGACCAGCAGCGCCGCTGCCAGCTTACGCTGCTGACCGCGCTCGACATCGCCTGGGTGCCCGACGGCCTGCAGCGCGACGGCCCGCAGGTGCGCGAGCCGGTGGACACCCGGGTGCGGGCGCTGCTGATCGGCCACCAGCTGCCCTGGGCGCTGGTGGCCGGCCAGGGCCAGGCGCGGCTGGATGCGGCGGTGGACGCGGTGGCGCCGCTGTTGCGCGCAGCCACGGCACCCGGCAGCGGCCTGTTCACCCGGCTGGCCGAGCGCGACGCGGCGCAACCGGCCTGGACCTGGGCCTGCGACAACTGCGACGCCCCGGACTGTGAGCACCGCTTGCTGCAGGCCCGTTGATCCTCTTCGCAGTTGGCCCAGCCACGCTGCCGAGTGGCTCAGCGGCCCGAAACTCACCCGAAAATTGATGACTTGATGCGATAACATCAAATCATCAATTGCCTGGAGCCCCAGATGAGAACCACCCTGGACATCGACGACGACGTTCTTGATGCCGCCAAAGAGTTGTCCCGGCGGCAAAAACTGTCTGCGGGCAAGGTGGTATCGCAACTGTTGCGGCAAGCCCTGTCAGGCCTGGGACCGGGTTCGGCGGGCCAGACCACAGCGGCCACGGTCGGTGGCTTTCGGCCCTTTGCCGCCAGAGGCGCGGTGGTGTCCGACGACCAGGTCAATGCGCTGCGCGACGCGGAAGGTATCTGAGGTGCGTGCGCTGCTCGATGTCAACGTGCTGACCGCGTTGCTCGACGCGGCCCACATTCACCACCGGCTCGCCACGACCTGGCTGCAGCGCGAAATCGGCGCCGGCTGGGCCTCATGTCCGATCACCCAGAACGGCTGCATCCGCATCATGTCCCAGCCGGCCTACCCTGGCGCGCAGGCTGCGGCGGACGTGGCACAACGCCTGGGCGAGGCCGCCGCTGGCCCAGCGCACCAGTTCTGGCCCGACGATATCAATATGTTGCAATCCGGCGCCGTGGACTGGCAGCGCGTGCTGGGGCACCGGCAGGTCACTGATGTCTACCTGCTGGCGCTGGCGGTGCGCCACGGCGGGCGCTTGGTTACTTTCGATCGGCGGATTGTTCCAGCGGCGGTGCCCGGCGCAAGCGACGCGCAGCTGGCGGTGATTGCCTGAGGGCTTGCAAGGTGTTGGCGCCGCCAATCGGCAAAAACGGGCCTTCAATTCCTTGTGAATATCGCCTGAACCGAAACGCTCGGCAATCGACTTTGCCCAGCAGCGCGATCGAAAACATCTGGCGAAGCCACCTTGAGGCTCATGGCTTCAGCGCAACGCTAAAAAAGCCCACGACCGCCGCGTTGAACTCGCGGTGAAATGCCACCCTGTCGAAGCCGGGCTGACTGCTGCACAACGGTGGCGCCATCGCGGCAAAGCGCGGCGTGCAGGGCGCCAGAAAGTCGAAGTGGCCCGCCTTGGGCACTTCGCGGTAGTCCAGCGGCTTGGGCAGCGCCGCCCGCACCGCTTCGGCATACCAGGGGTGTGGCAGCACCACGTCGTCTTCCGCGCGCCAGAGCTGGATGGGCACCGAGACGGCCGCGAGCGACGCCTGGGTGAAGGTGAACCCGAGCGCCGGCGCCACCACCACGGCGGCGCGCACACGGGCGTCACGGCCCGCCTGGACCCTTGTGGTCGCCATGGCCGCCGCGGCGGCGGGGCGCCGGGCAATCAACTGGCAGGCGTAGTCACCAGGGTGTTGCTGGCAATGCGGGGCAATGCGCCCCAGATCAGCGGCACCGCCCACCACGGCCAGTGCGGTGAAGCCACCGGACGAATGGCCAAACACGCCAATGCGTGTGGCATCGATGCGGTCTCGGCCAGGCCACTTCGTCAGCATGTGGTCGATCACGCGGCTGACGTGGCGCGGGCGATCCGCCATCGACGCCTCTCGGCTCTGATCGGCGTAGTTGTCGCCGGTATGCGCGACCGCAGCGACGACAAAACCCGCCTGGGCCAAAGCGACCGCCGTGTCGTGGTGCCCAAGTGAAGAGCCCCCATTGCCATGCGATATCACGATCAGCGGCAAGCCCCTGCCTGCGACTGCGCCACCGCGGGCGATGTTGAGCGTGAAAGGCCCGAGATCGACCTGCTGGGCCACCGCCTCGGTGGGATACCAGACCGACACCTCCAGCGGTTTGTCCGCGGCGTCAGCGGCCTGCAGGGTCTCGAAGCCAGCGGCAAGTGGCGCTGCCGCCAGCACTGGCGACAGCAGAACGGCTGAAATCCAGAGGAAGGCCGACCAGGCCAGGCGAGAAATGAAGCTGAGCGTCATGAAGCGTGGCGCCAGACCCGACCGGGTGATCTGCTGTTCAGGGCCGGTCATGGCCGCTATTGCCGTTCTCGCCTCGGGTCCAGATGGGTAGACGTTGAGTTGGGTTTGCATGAGGTGATCCTGGTGTTGTCAAAGCGAGAGCGGCTTGCCGCGACCCACTGACCACCGCGACGACGAACGTGGGAGGACAGCGGCCGGGGCACGGGTCAACTTAAGCAGCGCCAGCGCGCGGCCCAGAAACAACCCGCTAAAGGCCCCGTAGAGCAGCGCCAGCGGCAGCAGCAGTTCGGGCGTACTGCGCCAGCCGGGGTTGATCGCCATGCCCACGTTGGCGGCGTAGCGCAGCGAGAAGATGACCAGGATGAGCAGCATGGGCATCCAGCTGCCGGGCAACTGAAGGCGTTGTTCGGCGGGCAGCCACGCTGTGCCGGCCTGCGCCGGGCGGCCGGCCAGCAACGCAACGCCCGCGCCCAGCGCCGCCAGCCAGACCAGCGCCGACAGCGGCAGCGCCATGAAGCCAGGCGCCATCGACCACAGGCCCAGTCCGAGCAGCACCAGCGGCAGCATCAGCAGGCGCGAGGGTGACACATGGCGCTGGCGGGTTTGAGAAAAGCCCAGCGCCATCAAGGCGGCCAGCAGGCCCCATACCCAGACGGGGGTGTGCGAGAGGATGTTGACGATCATGGGGTGCTCCGGCGTCGGGTTGAAGAGGGTGTGCCGCTAATGTGGCGCCCGCCCGCCGCTATTGCCAGCACCTGGCGACCGGGCGGCGCGCCGCGGCGCGAAACGCCGCTGACAGGGCGCAAACCGAAGGGTCAGGACGTCTTCCATCGGTAGCGCCTTGAGGTCATCGAAGTCATTGCGTCATGCGTTGCCCGTTACCCCGCTTCCCAATAAGCCCGCAGCGGCCATTCAGCAGCCTCCCTGAGCGGGGTCGCTGCAAATCGCAGGGAGGAAAGCGCCACAAGCTTGGTGGGTCAGCCTGCGTTGCGGAAGGCGCATGATTTGCACTTTGTTCGTGCATGGCGCGCCATGCCAGGACTGCCTCGCTTGGAGCAACGCCATGGCCAGACCCGATCTCAACCTGCTGTTCACGCTCGACGTGTTGCTCGCGGAAGGCAACGTTGCCCGCGCCGCACGGCGCTTGCGCCTGAGCCCGTCGGCGATGAGTCGCGCCCTTGCGCGGTTGCGCCAGGCGACCGGCGATCCGCTGCTGGTCAGGGCGGGCCGCGGCATGGTGGCCTCGCCCCGAGCACTCGAGCTTCGCGATGCCATCACCCAACTCGTTCATGACGCCGAAGCTGCCCTGCGCCCCGCCGACAAGCCCGACCTCGGACAACTCGACCGAACCTTCACCCTGCGGGCCAGCGAAGGCTTCGTGGAGAACTTCGGGGCCAGGCTCCTGGCGCGTTTGGCCGATGAGGCGCCCGGCGCACGCTTGCACTTCCTGCACAAGCTCGACAAGGACAGCGGGCCGCTGCGCGACGGGACTGTCGATCTGGAAACGGGTGTGGTCGACAAGGCCATCGGCCCCGAAGTGCGCACGCAGGCCTTGTTCCGGGACCGCTACGTCGGTGTCGTTCGAGCGGGGCACCCGCTGAGCGAAGGTGAGGTCACACCCTTGCGCTTTGCCAGGGCAGCGCACGTGCACGTCTCGCGCCGGGACGATGACAAAGGGCCCATCGACAACGCCCTTGCAGGGTTGGGGCTGGACCGGCGGATCGCCGTCACCGTGGGTGGCTTCGCGGCGGCACTGGCATTGGCTCGGGCCACCGATCTGGTCGCAACCGTTCACGAGCGTCACACCGGCAATCTCTACGCCGGCATGCACAGCTTTGCGATTCCACTGACCATTCCGCAGTTCACGGTTTCACTGCTCTGGCATCCGCGGCTGGATGGCGACACCGCACACCGCTGGCTTCGTGGGTGTGTTCGAGAGGTCTGCAGCGCAACGGCGGGTCTGGACGGCTTTCAGGCGCCGCTGGAGATCGGGCCGGATTGATCGGCGATCTCACGACGGGGCATGAACTTGCCCCGGGCCTGAGCGCGGCGCAACAACAGCGCGGCGGCCACCGACCCTACGGTCAGCGCCACCGCCGAGGCCTCGACGCCGTAAGCCCCGCCGCTGACCCAGTCGGGACCGCTCATCGAGCCCTGCAGCCATCGTCAAGGGCGTTGACTCCACCCCATCGGGGGGCGGCGGCGGCGGGCGTTTTGCCGCCGCCTTGCGGGCGCTCCCGGGTCAACGCTGGGCCGCTCCCGAGTTGACCCCTCCCCCTCGGGGGGGCGGCGGCGGGCGTTTTGCCGCCGCCTTGGGGGCGCTCACGAGCCCTGCCGCCAACGTCAGCAGCGCTCCCATCGCAAGGCCGATTCTCGGTGCTGCCTCGGCGGATGCCACCGTGAAGAGCAGGCTCATCGCGACCCCGCCCGCGGTCTGGCCCGCCAGTCTGGCGCTGGCCTGCATGCCGCCTGCTGCGCCACTGCGGTCGCGCGGTGTCGAGAGGAACATGTTGCGGTTGTTCGGCACCTGAAAGAGGCCGAACCCCAGGCCACAGAGCATGGTGAGCGGCACCAGCGGCAAGGGCTGACCCTGCAGCGGCCACAGTGAGGCGGCCGCGAGCCCCACCGCCAGACAGACGCCGCCGGTGGCGCAAAGCCGGGCAGTCGGTAGGCGGTTGGCCAGGCGGCCCGCCAGTGGGGCCACGATGGCCACGGTCAGCGGCCAGGGGGTCATGTAAAGGCCGGTCGCCCAAGTGTCCTGGCCAAGGCTGTGCTGCAGATAAAACGGCAGCGCCAACAGGGCCATGGTCATGCCAGCGAAGCAACAAATCGACGCGATCACCGACGTGCGGAATGACGTCGCGCGCAGCAGGTCGAGCGGGATCAGCGGCACTTCGCTTCGCAGCTCCCGGTGGACCAGCGCGGCCAGGCCGAGGGCCGCCGCAGTGAGCAAGGCGGCAGCGAGCACCGGCTCGGTCACCAGCAGTTCCGCACCGACCACCAGCGACGCCAGGGCCCCGACGTTCAGCGCCACACTGAACCGGTCGAGCCGGCGCGCTGAGCCAGGGCGCTCGGGCAGCGCACGGGCCGCGCAGAGCACCAGCGCACCCAGAGGCAGGTTGACCGCGAACAGCCAGGGCCAGCTTGCGCGGGACAAGATCAGCGCGCCGATCGTCGGACCCGCCGCCGAAGACAGGGCGACGGCAAGCGCGTTCCAGCCGATGGCAGCGCCCAGCTGGCACCGGGGAACCACGAGGCGCAGCAGTGCGATGCCGAGCGCCATGACCGCAGCGCCCCCGAGCCCCTGGAGGAAGCGCCCCGCGACCAGCCACGGTAGCGACGGCGAGAGCGCGCATAGTGCCGACGCCGCCGTGAAAAGCGCAATGCCCATCGCGAATACACGGCGATGGCCCATGCTTTCCCCGAGCGCCGCGCACGGCAGCAGGCCCATCACGAGGGCTGTCTGATAGGCGGTGATGATCCATAC
>JBBQAH010000027.1:0-23306 GCA_038316145.1 Burkholderiales bacterium | reverse complement strand
TCGGTGGCCGACGCCCGGGGCGGGCTGAAACTGGTGGTGGACGGCACACGCCACATCACCGGCCTGGTCGAGGCCCTGCACGGCCAGATTTTGCGGATAGCGCCGCCGCTGCGCCGCCGCAGCGCCACGGCGCCCGCACCCGGTGGCCTGCATGCCCACGACACCGACGGCCTGCCACGCACCCGCGGTCTGACCGGGCTGATCTACCGCAGCATCCAGGGCGGCACGCGGTTGGTGGGCGACGGCCTGGACGGCCTGCTGGCGCCATTCGACAGCGCGCTGGCGGGCGCGTCGGGCGCCGGCCCGGCCGCACCCCGGCGCGACGCCCTGGTGGCGGCGCTCAATGGCGTGCTGGGCGACCACCTGCTGCGCAGCGGCAATCCGCTGGCCATCCCGATGCAACTGCGCCAGCACGGCCAGCGCCTGGATGCGGCAGCACTCGGCCCGGATGCGCCGCGCCGCGTGCTGCTGCTGGTGCACGGCCTGTGCATGAGCGACGGCGGCTGGCAACGCAATGGCCACGACCATGGCGCGCTGCTGGGCCAGGCGCTGGGCGCGGCACCGGTCTACGCCTGGTACAACTCGGGCCGCCATATCTCCGAGAACGGCCGCGACCTGGCCGATACCCTGGAGCAACTGCTGGCCGACTGGCCGGTGCCGATCGATGAGCTGATGATCGTCGGCCACAGCATGGGCGGTCTGGTGGCGCGCAGTGCCGTGCACCAAGGCGCGCTGCTGGGCCAGCAGTGGCCGCATCGGCTCAAGAAACTGGTGTTCCTGGGCTCGCCGCACCACGGCGCGCCGCTGGAGCGCGCCGGCAACTGGCTGCACCGGGTGATGGACCTGAGCCCCTACGTGGCGCCGTTCACCCGCTTGTCGCGCATCCGCAGCGCCGGCATCACCGACCTGCGCCACGGCAACCTGCTGGAATCCGACTGGCAGGGCGCCAGCCGCTTCGATCACCGCGACTTGCGCACCCCCGTGCCGCTGCCGGCCGGGGTGGACTGTTACGCACTGGCCAGCACGGCCGGCGATGCCGGCAGCGCCGGATCGATGCTGGGTGATGGGCTGGTGATGATCGACAGTGGGCTGGGCCGCCACAAGCGCTCGGCGCTGGACCTGGGGCTGGCCAAGTCGCACACCTGGGTGGGCCATGGCATCCACCACCTGGACTTGCTCAGCGACCCGGTGGTCTACCGCCGCTTGCTGTCCTGGCTGGGGGACTGAGCGTTCCTCCAACGCCGCGGCCTGGGGGCGGCCGCTCCCCGAGGTGACAGTGCCCAGCGGCCATGCCCGTCACAATTGCGGCATGTCCGATACCCCCACCTCCGACGGCCGGCCCGACGCAGCGATTGCCGGCATGGCGCCCGGTGCGCCCACCGACGCGGCCCACGCGCTGCGCTACCCCTGCGGTGAGCCGCCGGCGCCTGGCCAGTTCAAGACCGTCGCGCCCGGTGTGCTGTGGCTGCGCATGCCGCTGCCGTTTTCACTGAACCACATCAACCTGTGGGCGATCGCTGACGAGGACGAGCTAGGCACGGGCTGGGCCATCGTCGACACCGGCACCAAGACGCCCGAAGCCCTGGCCGCCTGGCGTGCACTGATCGCCGCCGACGGCCCGCTGGCCGCCACCCCGCAGGGCGCACGCATCACCCGCATCATCTGCACCCACATGCACCCCGACCATGTCGGCATGGCGGGCTGGCTGACGCGCAAGTTCCAGTGCCGGCTGTGGATGACCCGGCTCGAGTACCTGACCTGCCGCACGCTGGCCGCCGACACCGGGCGCGAGGCGCCCGAGGACGCCATCCGGTTCTACCAGCAAGCCGGCTGGTCCGAAGAGGCGCTGGATGTCTACCGGGCGCGGTTTGGCGGCTTTGGCAAGTACCTGCATGCGCTGCCCGACAGCTTTCGCCGGCTCAGCGACGGTGAGACCTTCACCATCGGCGCCCACCCCTGGCGGGTGATCGTCGGGCGTGGCCATTCGCCCGAGCACGCCTGCCTGCTGTGCGAGGACCTGGACGTGCTGATCTCGGGCGACCAGGTGCTGCCGCGCATCTCGTCGAACGTCAGCGTTTTTCCGACCGAGCCGGACGCCGATCCACTCGGCGACTGGATGGCGTCGCTGGCGCATTTGCGCAGCGCGCTGGGCGACCAGCTGCTGGTGCTGCCGGCGCACGGTGAGCCGTTTTACGGCCTGCATGCCCGGCTGGACCGGCTGGCCAGCGGCCACGAGCGCGGCCTGACCCGCTTGCGCCGCAGCCTGGCCGACTCACCCAAGCGTGCCATCGATGTGTTTGGCGCCCTGTTTGCCCGGCCGATCGACGGCAAGGGCGAATTGCTGGGCATGGCCACCGGCGAAAGCCTGGCCCACATCAACCACCTGGTGGCGCTGGGTGAAGCGGTCAGCGACACCGGCGCCGATGGTGTGCGGCGCTACCGGATGCGGCCCGGCGCCTGAAGCGGCGCGGGCCGCCGCAGCGCGGTCGCACGGCTATTGCGGTCTACCGGTCCGCCGGGCAGCGCAAGCCGGTCAAGGTGAGCTGCCCAGCACACAGGCCTGCGCGGTCTGCGTGGGGCAGGGCCCCACCCAGCGCAGCTGGCCGCCCGCACTGTTCTCCGGCAGGGCCACCCGCCAGGTGATCGGCCGGGGTTGGCCGGCGGTCAGGCTGGCCAGCGTGGTCCAGGCGCTGGCGCCCGCGGCGCGGTAGTCCACCCGGTAGCTGCCGTTGCGCCGCATCGACCGGGTGCGCACCACCAGGTCACCGGCTTCGATGGCGGCTGTGGGGGCTTGCGACCAGGGCCGGGCCAGCGGTTCACCGACAAACAGGCCTTGTCCCGGCCAGGCCACCGACTTCCAGTAAGCCTCGATCAACGTGGCGCCACGCAGGTAGTGCTCGATCAGCACCGACGCACGCGAGAATTTCTCGGCGTGGTTGCAGGGTTCTTCCACTGTGCCGTAACTGGCGGTGGCGCCGGCCGCCAGCCAGTCGGTGGCCGGCATCTGGCCATTGGCGCCGGGCAACAGGCCGGCAAACGAGGTCAGGTGGTCGGCCGCGGCACCCGGCAGAAACCGGTTGCCCGCCAGCTGGCCGACCTTGGCCAGGCCGGTGAAATAAAACAGCACATCCGTCTGGTCGTTGAGGGTCTGGGCGCTGCCCGCCGCGCTGGCATCGGTGTAGCGCAGCGCCAGGCCGGGCGCCGTGCCCCAGGCCGCGGGCAGGGCCAGGTAGTCGGTATAGCGCGCGCTGCGGGCAGCGTCGCTGGTGCGCAGCAGGTAGCCGGTGCCGCTGGGCGCGCTGCCGTCGGCCGCCACGCCCCGGTTGATCAGCGCCTGCGCAGCCTCCAGGGTGGCAGCGCCCAGCATCATCGATGGCCGCACGTTCAGCTCGGCAAAAGGCCGGGTGCTGTCGCTGTCGTAATAGGCAGACGACTCGGTGCGGTTGCAGCCGCCGCAGCGTGCCGCGCTGTAGCCGAACGCCAGCGCGCTGGTCAGCCCCATGCCGCAGGTGCCCAGCAAGCCCACCACCCGGGACGGCTGGGTCCAGGTCACCAGCGTGGCCTGCACCCGCACCGGCAACTGGGCGTCGATGGCCGCCTTGAGGCCGGCAAAGTCGCTGGCACTGATCACGTCGTTGCCCGTGGGCACGGGCAACCGCACCATGTTGGCCTCGGGGATGCCGCGGGCCTGCTGGTAGGCCAGGCCAATGGCCTCGCTGACCGGATCACCGGCCGCGATCAGCACCGCCAGGTCGGCGGCCACCAGACCGGCGCGGGGCAGGGTGGGCGGCCGCAGCGCCGCCAGGGTGACTGCATTGGGCGTTGCGGTTGTTGCTGCCGGGTTTACGGCCGGGCTCGCGGCCGGGCTAGCGGCTGGGTTATCGGCGGTCGTGGCCTCGGCCGGCAGGCTTGCGCCGGGCGATGCGGGTGACTCGCCGGCGACGGTGGCGGCCGTCGCGGCCGCAACGGCAGTGGTGCCGGGACCCACCGACGCCACGACGCTGCTGGATTCAGCCAGGCTGGTGCCGCCACCCCCGCAGGCGGCAAGCCCGAGCAATGTCAACAGGCACAGGATCATCGGGCGCATTGGATCAGGCATAGGTCACCGTGGTGCAGGGCATGCCCGGGTTTTTACCGTCGGTCAGGCGGTCTCGATCCGCCGAAAAGCAGCCCTGTTGCGCAGGATGCAGGCCTGCCCTGGCCCTTACCGCTGTCTGCCCCCATGACCCAGCACACCGCTGCCATCCAGCAGGTGCAGCACATCCTGCAGGGTGTGCTGCAACAAGGCCGGGACATCGCGCCGCTGCGGCAGCGGGCCGGCATCCCGCCGGCGCTGCTGCTGGCGCCGCTGGCGCGGGTATCGCTGGCGCAGTACGCGCTGCTGATCCGGGCGCTGCGGCGCGCCACCCGCGATGAGCGGTGGGGCTTGTGCCGCACGCCACTCAGGGTGGGCAGTTTTGGCCAGTGTGCGGTGCAGCTGCTGGGTTGCCGTGATCTGGAAGCCGCGCTGCGCCGCGGTTTTTGCATCCTGCACGGCCAGATCGACGACTTTGTCGGCCGCCTGACGGTGCAGCACGGCGTGGCGCGGGTGCAACTGGTGCGGCGCATGCCAAGCGATGCGCCCGGCACGGCGCACGACGCCGCCGCGCTGGACTGCGCCCGGAAGGCGTATTCGCCGTTCTGCTTCGGCCTGGTTTGCTGGCTGGTGTGCTGGCTGGTGTGCTGGCTGGTGGCGCGGCGTGTGCCACTGCCGGCGGTGGACTACGCCGAGAGGGGGGCCACGGCGTCCAGCCCTTGAAGGACGCGCTGCGCCGCGACACCGCGATCGCCTGCCTGGCCCGGCCCGAGCTGACGCTGATAGCCATCGCCAACCGGGTCGGCTTCTCCGAGGCCAGCACTTTTCACCGGGCGTTCAAGAAGTGGACCGGCGTGGCGCCCGGTGAATACCGGCTGACCCGGATCGCTGCGCCCGCACCGCCGGGGCCCCCACCGCCGGACCCCGCAGCCGCCGCCCGGCACAATGCAAGGTTGCCAATGCTGTTGCCCGAGGGTTCATGAAGAGTGCTCTGTTTGTCGATTTCGACAATGTCTACACCCAGTTGCGCCAGGTGCAGCCGGCTGCGGCCGAGCGATTTGCGCGCCAGCCTATCGAATGGATACGTTGGCTGACCGAGTCGTTGGAGATTCCGGTCGGTCACAACCCCGAGGCCCGGCGCCGGCTGCTGGTGCGGCGCTGTTACCTCAACCCGAACTGGTACCAGACCTACCGCCACGCCTTTTTGCGTGCCGGCTTCGAGATCGTCGATTGCCCACCCGTTACCAGCCAGGGCAAGACCAGCACCGACATCCACATGGTGCTCGATATCGTCGAGTTGCTGGCCCACGAGACCCGATACGACGAGTTCATCGTGCTGTCGGCCGACGCCGACTTCACCCCGGTGCTGCGCAAGCTGCGGCGCTACGACAGGCGCACCTCGGTGCTGGCGATCGGGTTTCCCTCGGCGGCCTACCAGGCCTCGGCCGACCTGCTGATCGACGAGCGGCTGTTCATCGAGCAGGCGCTGGGGCTGGCGGCCGAGCCGGGTGAGCCTGGCGCTGCCGTGGCGCTGCCCGCGCTGGCGACTGGCAGCCTGGCGGTTGCCAGCCTGCCACGCAATGCACTGACGCCTCCGGAGCCCGCCTATCCCGCGCTGCCCGTTGCGCCAGCCACCGCGCTGCCGGCGGCGCCCGGCATGCCCGCCGCGCCACCCCGCGCAGCGACCGACGACGAACTGGCCCAGATCGCCCGCCGCATCGAGCAGGCGGTGGAGCAGTCGCCTCAGCCGGTGGCCGCCGGCCAGCTGGCGTCCCGGCTGCGCCAGGAGTTTGCCGCAGCGCTGGACAACTGGAACGGCCACGGCACCTTCAAGCCGTTTTTCCGCTCGCTGGGCTTGACCCGGCTGGTCTGGATCGCCGGATCGGGCGGCCGCATCGCCGACCCGTCGCGCCACGCGATCGATGCGGCCAGCGTGGTCGAGCCCGACGGCCAGACCTTCGACCGCGACAGCCGCTGGGCCGGTTTCGAGGCGCTGTTGCCAGTGGCGCGTGAGGTCTGCAACCTGACCGGTGCCCCGTTGCTGCCGCCCTCGGTGGTGCGCGCGGTGCTGGACCTGCTGTGCGAGGACCTGGCCCTGCAGCCCTATGAGCCCACGCTGACCGCCCGCCGCATTTGCGAGCAGTGCCTGGCCCAGCGCGGGCTGGAGGTGGCGATGCGCGACGTGGTGTTCATCCTGCGCGGCATGCAGCTCAACGGCCATGTTTTTGGCCGTGGCCAGGACGACGCCCGAACGCTGGCGCAGCGCCTGGTCAACCAGGTGCTGTTCCTGTGCGAGCGTGAGCAGATGGTGCTGGGCGACGCCACCGTGGCCCAGGTCCGGCAATGGATCGGCGGCGACCTGGTGGTTTGATACCCCGCGGCGGCCCGGGCCGGGCCTTCAGGCCAGGTGCAGCAGCGCGCTGATCTCGTGGGTGCCACGCTCGACCTCCTCGAAGATGCGCAGCGCGGCCTCGGGTGACAGCGCCAGCGCCTGCCAGACCGATTTGTCGATCGCCGGCACGGCCTCCTGCGGATCGGCGCCCAGGTCCAGTGCATGCGCCACCGCGTTGGCCGCCTGCACCAGCCCTGACAGGCTGACGCGCTGGCCCGGGCCGGCGGGCTCGGCGGCGTGGTGCTGGGCAATCGCCTGCACGATGGGCGACGGAAAGTGCCAATGCATCGCCAGCAGCGCGCCGACCTGCGGATGGGCCAGGCCCAGCACCGCCTGTTCGGCCTGTTCTGCCGGCAGGTCTCGGGCCTGCGCCTGCGCCAGTGCAGCGCTGGCGTGGCCGGGCTGGAAGGCGGCCAGCGCCAGCTGCCCGATGTCGTGCACCAGGCCGGCCAGAAAGGCCTCGTCGGCGTCGCGGCCGGCGATCGGCGCCAGCGCACGTGCGGCCAGCGCGGTAGCGATGGCGTGCTGCCAGTAGGCCTGGAAGTGAAAGCCGGGGCAGGCCCCGACCCGGAGCGTGTTGTGCACCGCCGCGGCCGCCAGCACGCCCGACACCGTGCGCAGGCCCAGCATGCGCACCGCGTCGCCGATGCTGGCCACCCGACCCGGCACACCGTAGAAGGCGGAGTTGGCCAGCCGCAGCGTGCGTGCCGCCAGTGCCGGGTCATGTTCGATCAGTTCGATGCTGCGCTTGGCCGACAACTGGGAGCGGTTCAACGCCAGCAGCACCTCGGTCATGGCCTCGGGCAGGGGTGGCAGCGCGGTGATGTGCCGCGTCAGCGTGCCGATGTCTGGCGGCGCCGCCGGCGTCGTGAGCACCCCCAGGCCGACGACAAGCGTCGTCCGCCCGCCGAGGGGGCAAAAAAACTCGGGAGCAGCCCGTCGGTTTTTTGAGAGCGCTGCAGCGACGGTAGCGGGTGCTGCTGTTGCTGTTGCTGTTGGCTGCGGCGGCGGGTGTGCTGGCCGGTCTGCCTGACCCGGCCTGCCGCGGTAAGCCTGCAGCAGCGGCAACAGCGGATGCGGCGCGTCGTCATGCCCGCCGCGTGGGCGGAACAAATGTGCCAGCCGCGCCGGCACGGCTGCTGCGCCACCGACGGCGCTGGCCGTGCCGGCAGCCGTCGGCATCGTTGTCAGGCCGTCAGCCAGGGTGGGGGTGCTCATGGCGGCTGCGGTTCGGGAAACGGCAGCAAGGCCAGCACCGTGCCGCGCTCGGCCAGCGTGCTGCCCGGCATGTCGCTGACCCAGGCGAGCTGGCGCTGCTGGTTGACCCATACCGTGCGCCCGCCGGCGGCTCGACCCGCCGGCCCGCCGCGCAGGCTGGCCAGCACCGCGCTGATCTGCGGCCCCGGGTCGCTGCCGAGACAGGCATGGGCGTCGGGCAACAGGTCGGCCGCGCGCTGGTTGAGGTAGGCCAGCAACCCGTCGGGATCGATGCCGAACACCGCCGCGGGCAGCACGTCGACCAGGTCGCGCACGCCGTCGGCACTGGCCTGCATCAGCTGCGACTGCTCGGTCTGTCGGTCCAGCAGCTGCGCCAGGCGCTGGTTCAGGCTGGCCTGTTCGGCGGTGGCGGTGGCCACCTCGCCTTGCAGGCGGCGGTTGTCGTCGGCCATCTCCTTTTGCGCAAAAGCCTGGGCCACATGGCCGCGCAGCCGCTCATCGTCCCAGGGCTTGGTCAGGAACTTGTAGACAGCGCCCTCGTTGACCGCATCGATGATCGATTGCAGGTCGGTAAAGCCCGACAGCGTCATGCGGATGGTGTGCGGGTGCAAGGCCTTGGTGCGCCGCAAGAAGTCCACCCCGGTCATGCCCGGCATGCGCTGGTCGGACAGGATCACGTCGACCTGATGGGTGGCCAGCAGCTCCAGTGCCTCGGCGCCGCTGGCGGCGGTCAGCAGGCGGTAGCCGTCGGGCCGGAACAAGCGCTTGAGCGCCGACAGGATGCTGGGCTCGTCGTCCACCAGCAGCAGCGTGCGCCTGGCCTGCGGGCTGTCGGGCGCCAGGCCGGCCAGGTGGCGGCCGCTGCGCAACAGGTCGGCCAGTGTTTCGGCCGGCACGGGTGGGCAAAACAGGTAGCCCTGTATCCGGTCGCAGCCGTTGGCCACCAGCATGCGCAGCTGGCCCGGGGTCTCCACGCCCTCGGCCAGCACCGGGATGTGCAGACCGTGCGCCAGGTTGATGATCGAGCGGGTGATCGACGCCCGCTCGGGCGCTGCGGTGACGTCGCTGACAAACGAGCGGTCCACCTTGATCAGGTCGATCGGCAGGCTGGGCAGGCGGCTCAGGCTGGACTGGCCGGTGCCGAAGTCGTCCAGCACGATCTCGATGCCGCTGGCCTGCAGCGACTTGAGCGTGGCGGTGACTTGCGCGCCGTGGTGCTGCAGTGCGGCTTCGGTCAGTTCCAGGCCCAGACAGCTGGCGTCGAGCCCTGCGTCCGACAAGGCCTGGCGGATGCGCTGCGCCACGTCACCCAGCTGGAATTGCACCGGCGACAGGTTGATCGAGACCCGGATCGACGGCAAGCCGGCCGCCCGCCAGCGCTTGATCTGCCCACAGACCTGCTCGATCACCCAGTCGCCGATGGCCACGATCAGGCCCGAACGTTCGGCAATCGGCACAAACTCTTCGGTGGGCACGGCGCCCCACACCGGGGACTGCCAGCGCAGCAGCGCTTCGGCGCCGATGATCTTGCCGCTGACCAGGCTGAGCTGGGGCTGGTAGACCAGCGACAGCTCGGCGCCGGCCAGGGCCTGCCGGAGTGCGGTTTCCAGCTTCAAGACGCGCAGCGCACGGGCGTTCATGGCCGGCTGGTAGGCCATGACACCGCCGGTCGGCGGCAGCGCCAGCCGGGCCGCCTGCGCCGCCGCCAGCAGCACGTGGGCCTCATCCCCGTCGGCCGGGTAACTGGCGATGCCGATGCGGCACAGCGGATAGATCTCGGCGCCGCCCATCGGCACCGGGGCTTGCAGCTGGGTCTGCAACGCCGATGCCAAGGCCAGGGCTGCGGCGGCGTCGGTGGGTGGGTGCAGCAGCCATGCAAACTCGCCGCCGCCCAGATGTGCAATCTGGGCGATGCGCACATGTTCGACAAGGCCGGCGTGGGTGCGCAGGCGTTCGGTGATGGCATGGGCCAGCGCATCGCCGGCGCTGTGGCCCATCGTCACGGTCAGTTCGGTGATGCGTGGCACCTCGATGGACAACAGGCAGAAGCCGCAGCCCTGTCGGCGGCTGGCCTGCAGCGCAGCCTCGGTACGCAGCAGCAGTGCAGCGCGGTTGGCCAGCCCGGTGGTCTCATCGACACTGGCCAGCGCCTGGATATGGCGCTCGGCATCGCGCCGGGCCGTGATGTCGATCAGGATCGCCGTGCCGACCGTGGCGCTGCCAGGCAAATCGGCCACCGCCAGCAGGCCGCTGTGCAGCACTTGCAGGCACCGGCCGTCGGCGCACAACACGCTGTGCTGGAACTCGAAAGCCTCGCCCGGCAATGCGCCGCGCCAGAACCGGCTGACCAGCACCCTTTCGTCGGGCGGGATCCAGCCGAGCGCATCGAGGGTGGCAGGCTCGGCCGGCTGCGGGCCCGCACCGTGGCCCAGCAGCGACTGCAGCCCGGCCGACAAGGTCACCGTCATGGCCGGCCAGCACAGCTCGAACGAGCCGGCGCTGCACAGCTGCTCGGTCCGGGCCAGCAGGTCGGTGGCGCCGCGCATCACGGGACCGGCTGGGCGGCCGGGGGCCAGTCGGGTGGCTGCGCTGGCGCAGTGCCGGTCGGGCTGCCTGGCCCGGCAAGCGGCCCGGTGTCTGGCCCTGAAATCGGCACCCAGAGCCGAAACGAGCTGCCCACGCCGGGTGTGGATCGCAGCTGGATCGCACCGCCGTGGCGCTTGATGATCGAAAACGACAGCGACAGGCCCAGCCCGGTGCCCTTGCCGACCTCCTTGGTGGTGTAGAAGGGCTCGAAGATGCGGCGCTGCACCGCCTCGCTCATGCCGCTGCCGGTGTCGTCCACCTGCACCCAGACCCAGCCGTCCAGCACGCCCGACGCCAGGGTGATGACACCGCGTTCGGCAATCGCCTGCGATGCGTTGACGATCAGGTTCATGAACACCTGGTTCAGCTGCCCGGCCAGACACAGCACCAAGGGCAGCGGCGCCAGCGCCTTGACCACCTCGGCCTTGTACTTGAGCTCGTGCCGCACCACGTTGAGGGTGGACTCCAGCCCGGCGTTGAGGTCGGCCTCCTGCCACTCGGCCTGGTCCACGCGCGAAAAATCCTTCAAGTCCTGCACGATCTTCTTGACCCGGCTCAGCCCGTCGGCGCTTTCGTCCAGCAGCTGCGGCAGGTCTTCTTTCAGGTAGTCCAGCTCCACCTCGGCCTGCGTGCTGGCCAAGCGCTGGGCGGCGGCCGGGCTGGTGGGGTCGGTGACGGCGCCCGCGTAGGCATCGACCAGCGACAGCAGCGACGCCACGTACTGGCGCAGGGTGTTGAGGTTGGAGCTGACAAAGCCGACCGGGTTGTTGATCTCGTGGGCCACACCGGCCGCCAGCTGGCCGATCGAGGCCATCTTGTCGGATTGCAGCAGCTGGCTCTGGGTCTGCGCCAGCTTGTGGTGGGTGGCCTGCAACTGCTCGAAGCGCTGGCCCAGCTCCTCCTGGGCGGCGCGCATTTCCGTGCGGTCCTGCAACATCCACCAGGTGCCGGTACCGGGGTCGCTGCGGTTGACGATGGTGGCGTTGATCTGCACCCAGATCGGTCGGCCGCTGCGGTGCTGCATCCACATCTCATGGTGCAGCGGCAAGCCCCGGTTGAGCTGCGGGTAGGCAACGCGGGCGATCTCGGCTTTGTCTTCGTCGGCAAAGTAGAAGTCGCGGGCTGACGCGGCCTCACCGGTCTGCGCAGGGCTGCCGGTGCACCCGGCGGGGCCGAACATCTCGGCCATCCGGCGGTTGCTTCGCAGCACCTGGTCGCGCGCGGCGTACACCACACCGATGGGCGCGTTGTCGATGAAGGCGTCCATCACCCGGGCGCTGGCGGCCAGCTCGGCCGAGCGCTCCTCCACCAGCAGCGCCAGCCGGCGGGTCAGTTCTTCCTCGGTGCGGTGGCGCTGGCTGACATCTTGCAGGGTGACGATGGCGCCGATCACGTCGCCGTCGGGGTTGCGCAGCGGCGCGGCGGTGAAGCTCAGCCAGCGGCCCTCGGGCCCCAGGTTCGGAAAGTGGGCTTCGGCCTCGAAGCCACCGGCGATCAGCGCCGACGGCCCGGCCTTGTCGCCATACAGCGCCACCAGCTCGTCGGTCGTGCTGCCGCTGACGATCAGGTTGGCCAGCATCGGCCGGGCCTGGGCATAAAACGCCCGCCAGGACTCGGTGCTGCCGATCATCTGCTCGGCCGTGCAGCCGGTCAGACGGCTGCAGGCGGTGTTCCAGTGGGTCACGCGGTGCTGTTGATCGATCACGAACGAGGCCACCGGCGCGCCGTCGATGATCTGGCGCAGCAGCCCACTGGTGGACTGCAGCATGGTCTGCACAAACTGGATGTCGCTCAGATCAATGCAGGTGACCAGCGCGCCGGGCTGGCCGCCCCAGATGACCCGTCGCAACGTCAACTCGACCGGGCGCCGGCTGCCGTCGGCGGCCAGCAGGTGGGTGGTCTGGGCCGGTGGCTCGCCGCTGCCGAGCAGGCACTCCTGCGTGGCTGCGGCGAGTGCCTCGCGGTCATCCGGGCTCACCAGGTGGAGGTGGGCGGTGTGCTGCAAGGTGTCGGACGACAGGCCGCAGAGACGCCGAAAAGCGGCGTTGCCACGCGGGGATGTGCTGGCGCTGTGCAACCAGGCCGGCACCGCGACCGCCTCCAGCAGGTCGCCCACCAGCGCGTCAGCGGCCCAGGGCAGCGCGAGATTGCTCATGCAGCGGCTTTCGCGGCCGGTGTGCTGACCGGCAGCGCCGCCTTGATCGACTTGCACAGGATGCGCAGCACGACCTGCAGGTTCTCGCGCTCGGCAAAATCCTTGACCTGCTGGATCACCTTGGGCTGAAAGGCATAGCCTTTGGGCAGCAGGATCGCGCCGCGCGAGGTCAGCAGGTCGACCGATAGCACCATGCGCGGCTGCAGGTCGGCCACCGCGACCTCGACATCGGCAATGGCCTCGGCGGCGATCTCGTCGAGCACGTTGAAAAGAACAGCCGCCACGGCGGGGTCGTAGTGGCTGCCGCGCCCCTCGCTGATGGCCTGGCGCGCCAGGTCGGGGGTGTAAGTGTGCTCGGCCAGGTTGCCGCTGGTCAGGCCGTCGTAATCGCTGGCCACCGCCACGATGCGGGCGCCCAGGCTGATGTCCTGGCCCGACAGGCCGTCCGGAAAGCCCCGGCCGTCGAAGCGCTCATGGTGCTGGCGCACGATCAGCGCCACACCGTGCAGTTTGTCCAGCGCCATCAGCGCAGACTCGCCGTCCAGCGGGTGGCGGTGGTAGCGCGCCAGTTCGTCCGGGCCGTATCGGGACACCGGCTTGACCAGCATCGCATCGGCAAAGCCGATCTTGCCGATGTCGTGCAACAACGCGGCGAGCTCGATCTCCTGCTGCGCACGCTCGGCCAGCTTGAGGTGCAGCGCCATCCGCTGCGCCAGATCACCGACCCGGCGGGCGTGGCCGGCAATGCCGTCCTGGCGCATCTCGATCAGGCCGGAGAACACCGTCACCGCCAGCGTGAACTGCTTGCGCACCTCTTCGTTGGCCTCTTCGAGCAGGGTGTTGGTCTGCGCCAGCTCGCTGGTGCGCTCCAGCACGCGGCTCTCCAGGGTGTGGGTCAGGTCGCGCAGCTCTGCGTTCTGGGTCTGGGTGAGTGCCTGCAACTGCTCGTTCTGAAGTTCAAGATCGCGCCGTTTCAGCGCGTCGCTGACCACCAGCAACATGGCCTGGTCGTCCCAGGGCTTGGCGATGTAGCGGTGGATCTCGCCACGGTTGATCGCCGCCACGGTCGACTGGATGTCGGCATAGCCGGTCAGCAGGATGCGCACGGTGCCGGGGTGGCGGTCGCGCACCGCCTCCAGAAAGGCCGCACCGTCCATCTCGGGCATGCGCATGTCCGAGATCACCAGGTCGATCGGCTGCGCCCGCATCAGCGCCAATGCGTCAGCGGCGCTGGTGGCCTGCTCGATCTTGTAACCCTGGGTGCGGTACAGGCGGCGCAACGCGCTCAGGACGGACGGCTCGTCGTCGACCAGCAGCAGCGTGCCGGCTGGTTTGACGGGCGCCGTGGCGGGGGCTGCGGGTGTTGCGGTGCTTGCAGGGTCGGACATTTTGCGCTCCGGCCCGGCGGAGGGGCCCGATACGCCAGTCATCGGCAGGTTTGCCGGAAACTTGAGTGCCGGCCCGGCCGGGCTCGCTTGCGCCCGCTGGGGCTCAAGCGCGATCCGTTGTCGCCCGTTGGAATGTTTTGGCCCGACAAATTTTGCAGGCTGGGCCTGGGTGCTGCGTGAGGGACAAGGCATGCTGTGGGCATGAATGAACCCAACCGACCGGCGCCCACCCCCGTGCCTACCCCCGTGCCCACCCCGCCCACCCCGCCCGACGCGGCCGACGCGCCCGGCATCGGCCGCGCCCGTGTCATTCCGTTCCTGGCCATGCTTGGCGCGCAATTGCTTCACGAGCAGGACGGCGTGGCGGTGGTGCAGCTCGACCTGCGCGCCGACCTGCTGAACAACCATGGCGGCGGCCACGGCGGTGTGGTGATGACGCTGCTGGACAGCGCGATGGCCAATGCCGCGCTGAGCAAGGTCGACTACAGCCGCGAGGTGGTGACGATCGACATGCACATCGCCTTCATGAAACCCGGCACCGGCCGGCTGACTGCCACCGGCCGCGCCACCGGCGGTGGGCGCTCGGTGTGTTTTTGCGAGGCGGAGATCCACAACCAGGCCGGACAGGTCACGGCCAAGGCGATGGGCACGTTTCGCTACCGGGCCGCACAAGCCCCAGGCGATCCGGGGGCGTCGCAGGCCGGGGAGTGACCGGGACATGGTGCTTCGACATGCGCCCGTCACTGCAGCCGGGATACCCGGCGCGGCCCCGCTTGAACAGTTTGGTCAAGCGCCCTGATCGGCCCGGCCATTGCTGCGGCAGGGCACTGCGGCGCACACTGCGGGCCAGACCCCAGGTGATCGACAGCAGGGCCGGGAAAACCGGCGCCGCTCAAGGTCGCCCCGATGGTTGTCAGGGACTCCGCAGCACACACGAACCGCCCAGAACTGCCCGCTGCAACGTTGCCCGGCGACAGCGCGGTCAAACCCCGATCGATCCTCCACAAGGCAGCAGCGATGACACAAGCGGTGCATGTGGTGGGCGTGGGCATGATCCCGTTCACCAAACCCGGGGCCAGCGAGTCCTGTGAGGTGATGGGCGCCAAAGCCGCGCAACTGGCGCTGGACGATGCCGGCACCGCCTACACGCAGGTCGATCAGGCCTACGTCGGCTACGTTTTTGGCGACTCCACCGCCGGCCAGGCGGCGGTCTACGGCGTGGGCATGACCGGCATCCCGGTGATCAACGTCAACAACAACTGCGCCACCGGCTCCACCGCGCTGTTCCTGACGCGGCAAGCGGTGGCCAGCGGCAGTGCCGGGTGTGTGCTGGCGCTGGGCTTCGATCAGATGGTGCCCGGCCCGTTAAAGGGCAACTGGACCGACCGGCCGTCGCCGCTGTCCCGGTTTCTCGACAGCATGGCCACCGACCAGGGTTGGGACCCGGCGTTGCCCCGTGCAGCACAGTTTTTTGGCGGCGCGGCGCGGGCCTGCATGGCGGACTTCGGCATGGCCGCGTCCACCTTCGAGTCGCACGACATGCGCAAGCTGGTCGGTGCCGACATGGCGCGTGCCGCTGCCGCCCAGGTTTATGCCGCCGCCGGCATCGGCCCGGAAGACCTGGACGTGGTGGAGCTGCACGATTGCTTCACCGCCAACGAGCTGATCACCTACGAGTCGCTGGGCCTGACACCCGAGGGCACGGCCGAGCGGTTCATCCTGGACGGCGACAACAGCTACGGCGGGCGTGTCGTGACCAACCCGTCGGGCGGCCTGCTGTCCAAGGGCCACCCGCTGGGCGCCACCGGACTGGCGCAATGCGCCGAGCTGACCTGGCAACTGCGCGGCCAGGCCGAGCAGCGCCAGGTCGAGGGCGCCCGGCTGGCGCTGCAGCACAACCTGGGCCTGGGTGGCGCCTGCGTCGTCACGCTCTATGAGAAGGTGGACGCCTGATGATCGATACCCGCCACATCGGCCACCGGCTGCCGGCCTTCAATGCCCGGATCGATGCCGACCGGCTGAAGTTTTTTGCCGTGGCCTGCGGCCAGACCGACCCGGTCTACACCGACGAAGCCGCCGCTGAAGCCGCCGGCCACCCCGCGCTGCCGGTGCCGCCCACCTTCTTGTTCTGCCTGGAGATGGCCGCACCCAACCCCGGCGCCCTGCGTGAGTTGCTGGACATGCCGGTCCCCAAGATCTTGCACGGTGAGCAGCGGTTCATCTACCACGCGATGTGTTTTGCCGGCGACACGCTGACCTTCGAGCAGCGCATCGCCGACATCTACAGCAAAAAGGGCGGCCTGCTGGAGTTTGTGCTGCGCGAGACCCGGGTCAGCAACCAGCACGGCAGGCATGTGGCCGACCTCAATACGCTCACGGTGGTGCGCCATGCTTGACTACCGGCAACTCGAAGTGGGCGACACCCTGCCGTCCTTCACCACGCCGCCGGTGTCGCGCCTGACGCTGGCGCTGTACTGCGGTGCCTCGGGCGACCACAACCCGATGCATGTGGACATCGACTTTGCCCGCGCCGGCGGCGCGCCCGATGTGTTTGCCCACGGCATGCTGTCGATGGCCTATCTGGGCCGGCTGCTGACAAACTGGGTGCCGCAGCAGCACCTGCGTGAATACGGTGGGCGCTTTGTCGCCATCACCCAGGTGGGCGAGCAAATCACCTGCACCGGCCAGGTGACCGAATTGTTCGAGGCCGAGGTGGCGCACGGCACCGAGCGCCGCGCCCGGTTGGCGCTGCAGACCACCAACCAGCACGGCCAGGTCAAACTGACGGGCGACGCGGTGATCGCGCTGGACTGACAGGCTGCACACTGAACCGGTATCAACCCGCACTTTTCAACAAGGAGCACATCACCATGCGCAAACTGCAAGGCAAGGTGGCCATCGTCTCGGGCTCGGGCCGGGGCATTGGCCGCGCAATCGCGATGAAACTGGCCAGCGAGGGCGCCAGCGTCGTTGTCAACGACCTGGATTCCGGCACCGCCGACGAGGCGGTGGCGGCGATCCGGGCGGCCGGTGGCCAGGCCATCGCCTGCGTTGGCAACGTCACGGCGGACGGCTTTGCCGAGCGCTTCGTGGCCACGGCGGTCGGGCAGCTTGGCGGCCTGGACATCATCGTCAACAACGCCGGCTACACCTGGGACAACGTGATCCAGAAGATGGACGACAAGCAGTGGGAGGCGAGTTTGGGCGTGCACCTGACGGCACCGTTTCGCATCCTGCGCGCGGCGTCCGGCTTCATCCGTGACACCGCAAGGCTTGAGGCTGCCGATGGCCGCGAGGTGTTCCGCAAGGTGGTCAATATCTCGTCCACTTCGGGGGTTTACGGCAACGCCGGCCAGGCCAACTACGCCGCGGCCAAGGCCGGCATCAACGGCCTGACCCGGGCCCTGGCCAAGGAGTGGGGGCGCTACAAGGTCAACGTCAACAGCGTGGCGTTTGGGATGATCAAGACCCGGCTGACCGAGTCTTCGACCGACGCAGCGCGCCACATCGACATCGATGGCCAGCAGATTTTGGTGGGCGTGAACCCGCACATCCTCAAATCGGCCGAGAGCACGATCCCGATCGGCCGCGCCGGCACGCCGGAGGAGGCAGCCGGTGCGGTCTACCTGTTCTGCTCACCCGAGAGCAACTACATCAGCGGCCAGACCCTGGTCTGCGCCGGCGGAAAACCATGAGCATTGTTGTACCGAAACCGAGCTGGATGGACAGCGACCTGGAGCAGCTGACGGATACCACCAACCGCTTTGCCGACCGCGACTGCCTGCCGCACGACGAGCGCTGGCGCGCCCAGCGCCACGCCGACCGCGACATCTGGACCAAGGCGGGCGCGGCCGGCCTGCTGTGCGCCAGCATCCCCGAGCAGTACGGCGGCGGGGGCGGCCACTTCGGCCACGAGGTGGTGATCACCCAGGCGCTGGCCTACAAGATGGCGGGTGGGTTTTCCAACAGCGTGCACTCGGGCATCGTCGCCCACTACATCCTGCGCTACGGCAACGAGTCGCAAAAGCAGCACTGGCTGCCCAAGATGGCCACGGGCGAGATGGTGGCGGCGATTGCCATGACCGAGCCCGGCGCCGGCACCGACTTGCAGGCCATCCGCACGTCCGCCAGGACCGACGGCGAGCACTACGTCATCAACGGCGCCAAGACCTTCATCACCAACGGCCTGCATGCCAACCTGATCTGCGTGGTGGCGCGCACCGGGCCCGAGCAGGGCGGCAAGGGCATCAGCCTGGTCATGGTCGAGACCGACGGCCTGGCCGGTTTCAAGCGCGGCAAGCTGCTGGACAAGGTGGGCCAGCACACGGTGGATACCGCCGAGCTGTTTTTCGACGACATGCGGGTGCCCACCCACCAGCTGCTGGGCAGCGAGCAGGGCCGCGGCTTTGTGCAGCTGATGGAGCAACTGCCGCGTGAACGCTTGATCATCGGCGTTGGCGGCGTGGCCACCATGCAGCGCGCGGTCGATGAGACCCTGGCCTACGTGCAGCAGCGGCAAATTTTTGGCAAACCGCTGATGGCGATGCAAAACACCCGCTTCAAGCTGGCCGAATGCCAGACCAAGCTGTCGATAGCGCGCAGCTTTGTCGACGACTGCATCGTCAGATCCCTGGCCGACACGCTGGACCTGGCCACGGCGGCGATGGCCAAGTGGTGGGTCAGCGAGATGATGGGCCAGGTGGTGGACGAGTGTGTGCAGCTGCACGGCGGCTATGGCTACATGAACGAGTACCCGATCGCCCGGCTGTACGCCGACGCCCGGGTCGGCCGCATCTACGGCGGCAGCAACGAGGTGATGAAAGAGCTGATCGCCCGCACGATGGACGGCGGCAAGCGCTGACAGCCAGGCCCGGCCGGCGCTGCCTGCACGGCCCCGCAGCCGTCGGCGCTTCAGAGCCCGGCGGCGGCACAGGCCGCCGATCAAGTTCCCAACCACAACGTCAAGGTTTGAAAAATGGCACAAGGCAACATGCTCGAAGGCAAGGTCGTTCTGGTCACCGGCGCGGGCGGCGGCATCGGCCGTGACATTGCGCTGCAATGCGCGGCGCAAGGCGCCCGGGTGGTCGTCAACGACCTGGGGGCGTCGGTGTCGGGCGAGGGCGGTGATGCCGGCCCGGCGCAGCGCGTGGTCGAGGAGATCCGCGCCGCCGGCGGTGAGGCCACCGCCAACACCGACAGCGTGTCCGAGGTGGCCGGCGCCAATCACATCGTGCAGACGGCGCTGGATGTGTTTGGTCGCATCGACGCGGTGGTCAACAACGCCGGCATCCTGCGGGATCGCTTCTTTCACAAGATGAGCGCAGACGAGTTCGACACCGTCATCAAGGTACACCTGTACGGCGGCTTTTACGTCAGCCGGGCGGCGGCCACGCACTTCAAGGAGCAGGGCAGCGGTGCCTACGTGCACATGACCAGCACCTCGGGGCTGATCGGCAACTTCGGCCAGGCCAACTACGCGGCGGCCAAGTTGGGGCTGGCCGCGTTGAGCAAGAGCATTGCGCTGGACATGCTCAAGTTCAACGTGCGCAGCAACTGCATCGCACCGTTTGCCTGGAGCCGCATGATCGGCAGCATCCCGACCGATACGCCCGAAGAAAAAGCCCGGGTGGCCCGCATCCAGCAAATGACGCCGGCCAAGATCGCGCCGGTGGCGGTCTACCTGGCCAGCGATGCCGCCAAGGCCGTCAACGGCCAGATCTTTGCGGTACGCAACAACGAGATCTTTTTGATGAGCCAGCCCCGGCCCGAGCGCAGCGTGCACCGCAGCGAGGGCTGGACGGCCGAGACGGTGGCGTCGCACGCCATGCCGGCGCTGCAGGCCAACTTCTACAGCCTGGACCGCTCGGGCGACGTGTTCACCTGGGATCCGGTCTGAATTTTTCGCTGCCTGACGGCGGACCCACGCCTACGGGTTGACGCCAGGTTTCTTCCCAACTGATTCAGTAGTAAAGTATTTACCAGTCATTCATTTAGTCGGCTTCGATCAGGCCGACGTGAATGATCGGAGAAGTGCATGAAGATCGTCTGCATCGGCGGCGGCCCGGCGGGCCTGTATTTCAGCCTGCTGATGAAACTGCAAGACCCGGCGCACGACATCACCGTGGTCGAGCGCAACAAGCCCTGCGACACCTTCGGCTGGGGCGTGGTGTTCTCGGACGCCACGATGGACAACATGCGGCGCTGCGACCCGGTCACCGCCACGCGGGTCGAGCTGGCGTTCAAACACTGGGACGACATCGAGCTGCATTTCAAGGGCGAGCTGATCCGCTCGGGTGGTCACGGTTTTGTCGGCATCGGCCGCAAGAAGCTGCTCAACATCCTGCAGACGCGCTGCGAGCATTTGGGGGTGAAGCTGGTGTTCGAGGACGCGATCAAGCTGGCGCGCCTGTTGGGCGAGCGGCAGGGTGCCGGTGCCGGTGCCGGTGCACCGCCCCAGCCGATCCCGGACCTGTTGGCGCGCTACCAGGCCATGCGCAACGTCGACATGCTGCGCCTGCAAAACGCCGCCTGGAACGCGATGGCGTGGTTCGAGGTCTGCGGCCAGCGTTTTTGCGACCAGCTGGAGGCGCCGCAGTTCATGGTCTCGATGCTCACCCGCAGCCAGCGCATCAGCCACGAAAACCTGCGCCTGCGCGGCGCTGCCCGGCTGGGCGGCTGCGAGCGCTGGTTTGCGCGCCGCGCGGGGGTTTCCGTGGCGGACGGCCAGCCTGCCCCGCCGCCGATGTTCACGCCGTTCGCGGTGCGTGGGCTGACGCTGAATAACCGCGTCGTGGTCTCGCCGATGGCGCAGTACTCGGCCGTCGACGGGCTGGCCGGCGACTGCCACCTGGTGCACCTGGGTGCGCGTGCGCTGGGCGGCGCGCCGCCGAGGCCGGCTTCGACTGGCTGGCGTTGCACTGCGCGCACGGCTACTTGCTGTCGGCGTTCATCTCGCCGCACGACTGGGTCAACGGCGGCATCACGCCCGCTGATGCGGTGTGGGTCACCCGCGCCTTCAAGGCCGCGGGCGCCGACATGATCGACTGCTCGTCCGGCCAGGTCAGCGCCGCGCAACGGCCCAGCTACGGCCGGATATACCAGACCCCGTTTGCCGATCAGATCCGGCAGGAGGCCGGCATCGCCACCATCGCGGTGGGTGCCATCAGCGAGGCCGACCACGTCAACAGCATCATCGCCGCCGGCCGGGCCGACCTGTGCGCCGTGGGCCGGCCGCACTTGGCCGATCCGGCCTGGACGCTGGCCGAGGCGGCGCGCATCGGCTACCGCGCCATGCCCTGGCCGCAGCCCTACCTGCCGGCCCAGCGCCAGCTGGAGGCGATCTTCCAGCGCGAGCGCGCACAAGCCCAGACGCCATGAAAGCCGACCTCAGCCACCACCTGCTGGACCAGGCCGACGGGCTGGGCCATGAGTCCCGGTCTGCCGTTGGCGACCATGCCGCGCTCAAGCTCTGGCTGCGGCTGCTGGCCTGCAGCACCCAGATCGAGGACCAGATCAGCCGCCGCCTGCGCCTGCGTTTTGGCATCTCGCTGCCACGCTTCGACTACCTGGCCCAGCTCTACCGCCGGCCCGACGGGCTGAAGATGGTCGATTTGTCGCGTTGCCTGATGGTGACCGGCGGCAATGTCACCGGCCTGACCGACGAGTTGTCGCGTGAAGGCCTGGTGGCCCGTGAGCCCAGCCCCGGTGACCGGCGCGCCTGGATCCTGCGCCTGACCGACGCCGGCCGCAGCAGCTTCGAGGCCATGGCCAGCGTGCACGAGCAATGGATCCTTGAGCTGTTTGCCGGGCTCGACAGCAGCGCCGTGCAGCAGGTCTACGGCCAGCTCGGCACCCTGCGGGTGCACTTGATGAACCTGCCCGACCCGGTGCCGGACGGCCAACCCCTACCCGGCAAAAAGGACAAGCCATGACCGATCAAGACCCCGACCGCGTTGATGCGGCTCTGCTGGCCGGCAACCGCAAGCCACTGGCCGGTTACCGGGCCCAACACTTCAGCTGGCAACTGACGGCCGGTGTGGCCACCATCACCCTGAACCGGCCCGAGCGCAAAAACCCGCTGACCTTCGCTGCCTACGCCGAGCTGCGCGACCTGTTCGTCCAGCTGAAACATGCCGACGATGTGCACGCGCTGGTGGTCACCGGCGCCGGTGGCAACTTCTGCTCGGGTGGTGATGTACACGAGATCATCGGCCCGTTGCTGCGCCTCAAAGCCCCTGAGCTGCTGATGTTCACCCGCATGACCGGCGACCTGGTCAAGGCCATGCGCGGCTGCCCGCAGCCGATCATCGCGGCGATAGACTGGGTGTGCGCCGGCGCCGGCGCGATCATCGCGATGTCGTCCGACCTGCGCCTGGGCACGGCCCGCAGCAAGACCGCCTTTTTGTTCAACCGGGTCGGCCTGGCCGGCTGCGACATGGGCGCCTGCGCCATGCTGCCCCGCATCATCGGCCAGGGCCGGGCCAGCGAGCTGCTCTACACCGGCCGCTCACTCGGCGGCGAGGAGGGCGAGCGCTGGGGGTTTTTCAACCGGTTGTGCGCACCCGAGTTGCTGGCGACCGAGGCCGCCGCCCTGGCTGCCGATCTGGCCGCCGGCCCCAGCTTTGCCAACGGCATCACCAAGACCATGCTGCAGCACGAGTGGGCGATGACCATCGAGCAGGCCATCGAGGCCGAAGCCCAGGCCCAGGCGCTGTGCATGTTGACACAGGATTTTGGCCGTGCCTTTGATGCCTTCGTGGCGCGCCAGAAGCCGGTGTTTCAGGGCGATTGATCGCCGGCCTACAGACCCACGGCCAGCCCGGCCGCTTCAGGAGATCACCCATGCAAGTCTTGCTTCCCCCCGGTTGGCCGCGTCCCAAGGGTTACGCCAACGGCGTCGCCGCCCAGGGCCGCCAGGTGTTCATCGCCGGCATGATCGGCTGGGACGCCCAAGGGCTGTTCCACAGCGACGACTTTGGCGAGCAGGCGCGCCAGGCGCTGCAGCACATCGTCACCGTGCTGGCTGAGGCGGGTGGCAAGCCCGAGCACATCGTGCGCTTCACCTGGTACGTGCTGGACAAGCGCGAGTACCTGGCCGCCGGCAAGGCGGTGGGCCAGGCGTTTCGCGAGCTGATCGGCTGCTACAACGCCGCAATGACGGCGGTAGAGGTGCGGGCGCTGATCGAAGACCGCGCCCGGGTCGAGATCGAGGCCACCGCCGTGATCCCCGACTGACCGGCCACCCGAGGCAGCGTGATGGCCTATCCCGACAAGCCCGCCCATACCCCGTACACCGCCCATGTCGACACCTTCGCCCGCGACCGCCTGCCGGCGGCGGCCGACCTGCCCACGTTCATCTACGGGCTGCCAGGGCTGCAGTTTCCGGATCGGCTGAACTGCGGGGTTGAACTGCTGGACCGCCAAGTGGACCGGGGCTGGGGCGATCGCCGCTGCCTGATCGCGGCCGACGGCACGGTCTGGACCTATGCCGAG
>JBBQAH010000528.1:0-1999 GCA_038316145.1 Burkholderiales bacterium | reverse complement strand
TGAGACGTTCACTGCCCTTGGCTGGACCTTCGTCGCAGTCTGTGCCGCCGACGTGGTCGCCGGCGTCGGGCTCTGGCGCGGCCGTCGATGGGGAGCCAGACTGGGGCTCGCTACCTCGCCCTTGGCGCTTGCGCTCGGCGTGGGGTTCGACCTGCCCCTGATCCTCCTCGGTGTACCTGTTCGGGTGGCCCTCGTGTTGGCGGGTCGCCGAAGCCTGGGCTGACGTGCTTGTCGTACTCGGCTCGAAGCCGCGGATATTCTCGGCGGTTCGCCGAGGCCACGACCTCATACGTATATGCGAGCCGACGCCCCAGGAATCTGGCAACGAATGCCACCCGCGAGCCCACGGCGAGTGGCGGCGCAGTCTTCCATTCGACGGACTCGATGTTCATGTACCAGTCGGGGGCGTTCGAGGGATCGCTGAGCATGGCAGCCGGATCGGCCCTAGCCGAGCTGTATCTGAATGAATGGTGACTCTGGCATGCGTGTCATCGGCGGCCCACGTTCTTTCGCGCGGCGACGAAATCGGCAAGGCGGTCGCGGGTCTCACTCGAACGGAAGGATTCCAGGTCGAATCTCTCCTCCAGGACGAGCGTGTCGGCCAGGTCGGCATCACTTCCGTTCAGGAACGCGCGCTTCGTGTTGCGTAGGCCGGTATGTGGGAACCCGGCGATCCGCTTGGCCAGGGCTGAGACGGCCGCCGGCAGGTCGGCGTCGTCGACCACTCGATTGATCAGGCCGATGTGCTCGGCCTCGGCGGCATCGATGGGATCGCAAGTCAGGGCCATCCCCATCGCGCGTGTCAGGCCGATCATCCGGACGAGGTGGTGGGTCAGTCCACCGGTCGGACTGAACCCGAGCTCCGCGTCGGGCAGCCCGAAGACCGCCGAGCGAGCCGCGATCCGCAGATCGCCCATCAATGCCAGCTCCAGGCCGCCGCCCACGGCGTACCCGTTGACGGCGCAGATGACGATCTTGTCGACGGCATGGATCTCCCGGGCCAGATCCTGGAAGAGAGTCGCCACGCGAACAAACTCACCTTCATCCATCTTGTCCATCATCGTGATATCCGCCCCGGCGCTGAACGATCGGCCCGTTCCCGTGATCACGATCACGCGGACCGCGTCGTCGGCCCCAGCTCGACGGATGGCCTCGAGCAGGGACTCGAGATGTGCGATGTCGAGGGCATTGAGGACCTCGGGGCGATCGAGCGTCACCTGGGCCACCCGGCCCGTCGTTTCGTAGCGGATCGACACCGACTCCTCCTTGTCGCCTTGGTTCAGTGGTCGGCCGGCTCAGTGGGGTCGGCGGCGACGTACGGACGGAGCACGCGGGCGGTCTTGTGCTCGCTCGCGATCGTGCCCTGCGGAACAAGCATCACGCGGGTGGCGAAGCCTGCCTGCTGGCCGATCGATGCGGCCACATCCGCGATCAGGGCGTCACGGGCCCCGGCCGGCACATCGTCAGCGACCTCGACCAGAAGCTTCGGGGCGTAGTCGAATGGCGGCGGTCGGTCGAGGACGATCTGAAACTCGCCGGTCGTGCGTGGTCGGAGTCGCACCAGGACATCCTGGATCGCTGTCGGGTAGACGTTGACACCCTTGACGACGAACATGTCGTCGCTTCGGCCAAGGGTCCGAAACCGAAAGCTCGTTCGACCGCACGCACAGCGCTCCGTCCAGACCTCGACATGGTCATGCGATCGCAGCCGCAGGATCGGGCAGGCCTCGCGCTTGAGAGCCGTGTACACCAGCTCACCGGTCTCACCGTCGCGCATCGGCTTGACGGCCCCGGTAGCCGGATCGATCAACTCGGCGATGACGATTCCCGCTCCGGAGAAGTGCATACCCGCTCGATGTTCGCACTCGCCACTCTGGCAGCCGAGCTCGGCGATCCCATAGAGGTCGCGGGCCGACATCGCCCACGATCGTTCGATCCGCGCCCGGTAGCCGGGTATCTGCAGTCCCGCCTCCCCGGAGAAGAAGCCCTTCGTGACCTG
>JBBQAH010000289.1:0-2337 GCA_038316145.1 Burkholderiales bacterium | reverse complement strand
GTGACGAACGAACGATTCGTTAACGAAAATTTCGTCTCGTTTCGTTAAAATTATTTGTCCATAAAAATCGTTATCGTTCGTTTCGTCATTCAATTTTTGGCCACTTATTCGTCATCGTTCGTTTCGTCATTGAAATTTGAGATTCAAAAATTTTTTTCAAAGGGGGGAGTACAAGAAAAAAGTTTTGGCACATTAAAAACCCATCGATTTCGTTCGTTTCGTCATTATTTTTCGAAAATTGGCCTTGTCAAAAGTCGTTTCGTTAGAAATATTATTTTTTTTGGTTTCATTATAGTTCGTTTCGTCATTTTGTTTCAGCTATTTCTCTCGTTTCGTCACGATTTTCATGACGATTTTCGTTCTTTACTCTGGGCTATAGAAAGGAAGTACAATCTCCCATAAATACACGATGGATTAGACACGCAAAAAGCATGGGCAGTTACCAATTATCCAACACGAAAATCACGTCGCCCGTGGAATACTGCAATACGTTGGGCACACCGAGGCAATCCCGAATGGCCTGTAACTGCTCGGGCTTTTTCTGGAAACTCAAACAATACCGTCGGTACAAGCACAATTATTTGAGCACAATGAGGTTAGATTAACTCACATCGGGTAGTATTTCGCATAACTTGGCAAAAGTCGGCCGATCACTCCCGGGGATGCTCCAGCAATCCCACATTATTTTATAGTAATCTTTCGGACATAAATCCGGCTGCTCCAGTCGACGAGCTGGTGACGCTTCAATATGATCGAGGATCTGAAATATGACGAAGAAAAAAACACGTTCTAATATTTGGCATTCACCATTTACAAAAACGAAAACGAGAAAAAATATTCAGTCACCTGCGAAGCGGAAAGACCAGACCAGGGTTCAAGGCCGAATGCGAACATTTCCCACAGAGTAACACCGAAAGACCAGACGTCATCTGAGAGCTGAAATCTGCCTGTCCGTAAGAGATCCGGAGGATACCTGAAAACGGTAATAAACGCAACAAAAATAAACAACCTGAACACGAAGTCCAAAATACAAATTAAAATGTCGTCATGTGGCAAGCCTACCAAGCGGCACGCTTCCTTGCTTCCTCTGGGTAGTTTCCCTTTGCTAGAACCTGGGATAATCCAACATCAGCGACTTTGACCTGAAATAAAAAAAACATGGTAATCGTAAGAGCCGTTAATTGACATTCGAACAAAATATATCAACTCATATTCCAATATAATATAATATAATATAATATAATGTAATATAATATAATATAATATAATATACTATAATATAATATAATATAATCTAGTAACTGGGTTATCAAGTAAATTAACAATTGGTTAATCCTAATATACTGAGAAAAAGAACATATCCGCATTGGCAGGGTTCAAAATTTCAAATGTCATATTCACCTTTGATTTTGAAAAGACTAGAACATTTCTGCAAAGAAAACATAGTCATTACAGATGAGTAATATCGTTAAAACCCGGAAAAGGAAATGAACGCAACGCACCTTGCTGAAAGATCCCCGTGAATAACTGCCCGCGACTCGAGATACCTCATCCCCTCGCATATTTGCACAGCGATATCACAAAGCGTCATGACCGTAAAGTTTGGCTTGAGCAGGGGTTCTTGCAGACATTCCAAGAGGGATCGTTGTGGCGCCAGTTCCGACACCTACAAACAACGCGCAGAAGCACATAAAAATTATAATGACATCAAAACAAAAAGAACGAGGCTCTAAAAATGTTACCAGCCACACAGAGGGTTCAGCCTCCAGTGTCCGCGCAGCGCCAAAAAATCGGACAATTCGATCGTGCTCCAGCGACTGGAACATGGCCGCTTCCTTGACGCAGTCTAACGGACTGCAGTGCAACCGATCATTTTCCAGGCACTTTACCGCTACTTGTTTCTGCAAGGAAAAAATGCACAATCAAAATCAGTGAGTTTGTTTAGACGAACTGGCATCATTCGTTTCCGGTTGGATGGCGCCAGTCGGCAGACAATGTACTGGTCAGTACCGATACGTGTCCTTTCATTTAAGTTTCTTTCCGGTCTACTGGTACGGTAGCATTTGATATTGTAACTTATAGCCGAGTGACAACGCACGTTCCGGATATATGAACATTGCGCTAGCCAAATTATCGCAAAAAAATAAACAAGTTTATAAAAAAAACTGAAAGTCAACCACAATTAGTGGGTACGAGTAGGCAACCCAAACTCGTCTGGCGCATGAAGTTCGTGCAATCCCGTCTGTCTTACGTTGTTCTTCCAAACAACATCGACTGCCATTAAATTTAAAATTTATCGATTTGGACAATTTGGACAATTTCTCAGTGGCGAAAAAT
>JBBQAH010000034.1:0-21138 GCA_038316145.1 Burkholderiales bacterium | reverse complement strand
GCTGGCCTTGCCGCCGTCCTCGATGATCTCGGCGGCCACGGCCTGCAGTTTTTCAGTCTTGCGGCCCGACAGCACCACGTCGGCGCCCAGCGACGCCAGCTCATGGGCCACGCAGCGGCCAATGCCCGAGCCACCGCCGGTAACCCAAAAACGCTGGCCGGCAAACAGATCGGGCCTGAAAACACTGCGGTAGCCGGCGGGGGTGCTCATCGGGAGACCTGTCAAAGCTGAGGATGCCGTATTGGACGCAAGCATTCCGTTAACGTCAATCACCTACCGTATAGGTGAATACACGGGTGGATTTGCGGCAGCGCCGACCTAGCATCCGGCCCATTCAATGTTTTGCAAGGAGTTGCCATGGACCTGCCCACCATCACCGAACACCTGCGCGCCAAGGTTGGCGAGCAAAGCGGCCTCAACGCCATCCTCAAGTTCGACTGCGGCGCCGACGGCGTGGCGGTGATCGACGGTCGGGCCACGCCCAACACCGTGGACAACACCGACCGCGACGCCGACTGCACGGTAGCGCTGCCGCTGGCCACGCTGGCCGACCTGATCAGCGGCGAGTTGGAGCCCACTACCGGCTTCATGATGGGCAAGTTCAAGGTCTCGGGCGACATGTCGGTAGCGCTCAAGCTGCAGCGCGTGATCTGAGGTGGTTTTTTCGGCCGCGCCTACTGCGCCTACTTCGCCCACCGCGCCCCCTGCGCCCCCTGCGCCCACCGCGCAAGAGCAGGTGGCTGCGCTCCAGGACGACAGCAACGGCGCGCTGTTTGGCATCACCGAGCTGTGCACCGAGTTTGGCATCTCGCCGCGCGCCATCCGCTTCTACGAGGACAAGGCGCTGCTGGCGCCGCGCCGCATCAACGGCACCCGCGTCTACACCCGGCGCGACCGGGCCCGGCTCGGGCTGATCCTGCGCGCCAAGGCGATTGGTTCGTCGCTGGCCGACATCAAGATCTACCTCGACCTGTACGGCACCCACGGTGAGGGCCGGGCGCAGCAGCAGGCCTATGTGCTGGAGCGCACCGATGCGGCGATTGCCGAGCTGGAGCAAAAACGCGCCCACATCGACGCCGCGCTGGCCGAGCTGCGGCTGATCAACCAGACCGTGCGCGACTTTTTGGCGGCCCGGGCCTGAACACGGCGGGCCCGGGCGTCACACCCCTGCAAGCCCTGATCCTGTCCACCGACCGCCAGACCCAGAGCAAGCTCAGCCAAAGCGCAGATCGCCAACCCAGGCCTCGGTGCGGGTCTTGAGGTCGTCGCTGTCGGTGATCAGGCCCACGCTGATGATGCGTCCGGGTTCGCCGCCGTAGACCCGCCGGTAGTCGTCCACCACATTGCGCCGGTAGCGGCGCCAGCGGCCGGCATGCCGGTCACCGCTCTCGACCACCAGGTAGCGCACCCGGCTGGTGCGGGCGTAGGAGAAGACACTGCCGACCGGCGCCTGACCGTCCCAGACGTAGGTCAGGGTGGCATAGGGCACGGTGTGTCCGGTGAACAGCTCTACCTGCTCGCTGAACAACCGGTCGCGCAGCGACAGGCCGGACGGGTCGCCGTCAAAACCGACCAGCAAGCGCACGGGGCAGTCGTCGAGCGCATCGTCGGCCACGGTGGCACGGGTATCGACTTGCTCAGCCCGCCAGTCCCAGTCCAACCACGGCTGGCGCCGGGGATCGATGCTGACATCGCAGCGCAGCACCGATGTGGATTGATCGGCCAGGGCATGCAGCACCCGGCGCCCGCCCATGTCCACCAGTTCGTAGCGGGTGTTGGGCAGGTCGCGGCGCAGCAGCAGTTCATGCCAGCCGGCAGGCAGTGCCCCGGTACTCGGCGCGTTTGAAAACGGCACCACCCCACGGCCGTCGTCGGCTGGCGTCGTGGGTCTGCCGGACAGGGTGCTGCAGCCGGCCAGGCCGGCCCAGGCCGCAGCCCCCAGGCACCAGCGCCGCCGGTCGAGGGCGGCGGTGCGCGCGGGAGTCGGGGGGGCCAGGTCGAGCGGGCTGGGCGAGGTGGGGCGCAAAGGCGGGTACGGCATGGCGGCGCGAGCGTATCAAAGCCCTGTGCAGCGGCTGTGACGGTGGGTGGGGCGGGGGGTGTGTGATGGTCGCGCCGTCGGGCTGCGGGTAGAGTGACGCCGTCCCCATCCCCCAAGGAGCCGCCGCATGGCCACCGCACCCGCCCCCAGCGCCAGGATCGACATCAAAGCCATCGCCAACGACAGTGGCGTGGCCGTCGAGGCCTACGACACCTACGATACCGACGAAGAAACCCTGGCGGCGGCGCACCGTTTTGCCGCCGGCCTGCTGAACCGGGTGGCGGTGATCTGCGAGTCGCAGCCCGGCATCAAGGTGATGGATCCGGCCGCGCTGCGGCGCTTGGCCAAGGGTTTGCTGCCAGGTTGACCCGACTGCCCGGAGCGGCCCGGTTCAGTGGTAGCGCTGGATCGGTGTTCGAGCCGGGCAGGTCGTACGGGTTGGTGTCGCCCGAGATGTCGCCCGAGGTGCCGCCCGAGGTGTTGAACGAGATGCCGTACGACAAATGGTAGGACGCCACATCGCTGGGCCGGTAGGGCAGGCCGAAGCGCTTGCTCCACAGGCCGTCGCCGCGGACGCGGGAGGTCGTCTCGCTGCCCAGCGGCGGTGGGTTGGGCGCAGCGGTGGTGGCCGCAGGGGTCTGGAAGGTCTGGTAGCGGCCCTCGAAGTCGTCGCAGCACAGGCCGACCAGCAGCTTCCAGCTTGGCACCACCTGCACCAGGCCCTGCGCGCAGAGGCCGGCGGACTGGGCATCGAAGGCAGCCTGGCAGCGCTTCTGGCGCAGCGATTCGTCCACCCAGCCACCGCCCACGGTAGCGAAAATCCGCCTTCGACAAGGTGAGGTTGCCCACCCTCCGCCATGACATCGGTCAAGCCCTGCCCGATGCAGCGCCGTTACGATGCGGGCTTTGATACACCCGCCACCGCTGCCGCCGCTCCCCGTGGTAGGCCCAAAACCGATGCCCCGTGATCCGAGCCGCCCCGCCACGCGTCCGCCCCTTGCCGGCGCCGGGACGCTGGGCGCGCGCTCGCTGGCCTGCAAGCGCGGCCGACGGCTGCTTTTTCGTGGCCTGGACCTGCAACTGGCGCCCGGCAGCATCACCTGGCTGCGCGGCCGCAACGGCAGTGGCAAGACCAGCCTGTTGCGCATCCTGGCGGGGCTGTCGGCGCCTTCCGAGGGCGACATCACCTGGAACGGCGCAGCCGTGGCGCAGGCCGATGTCTCGGCCCGGCAGGCCATCGTCTATATCGGCCACGCCAATGCGCTCAAGGACGACCTGACGCTGGCCGAGTCGGTGGCCTTTCTGGCCCGCCTGCAGTTGCTTGACGCGGCACCGCAACTTGCGCAGGCGGCACTGGACCGGTTGGGCCTGGCGTCGCGCCGCGACGCGCCGGTGCGCACGCTGTCGCAAGGCCAGCGCCGGCGCGGTGCGCTGGCGCGGCTGGCGCTGGACGAGCAGCCCCGCACCTGGATCCTCGACGAGCCCTACGACGCCCTGGACCACGACAGCGTCGCGCTGCTGTCCGGCCTGATCGAGGCCCATGCCGCACGCGGTGGCGCGGTGCTGATGACCAGCCACCAGACGGTAGCCCTGGCCGGCGCGGCCGAGTTCGACCTTGAACCGTACCGCCCGGCATGACCGGCCTGCTGCTGGCCGTGGTGCGCCGCGACCTGCTGCTGGCGCGCCGGCGGCGCATCGAGGCGCTGCTGCCGCTGGGCTTTTTCATCGTTGCGGCCGGCCTGTTCCCGATCGGCGTCGGCCCCGAGCCGCAAACGCTGCGCCAGATCGCACCTGGCGTGGTCTGGGTCTGCGCGCTGCTGGCGGCGATGCTGTCGGTCACCCAGATGTTTGCCAGCGACCACCAGGACGGCTCGCTGGAGCAGATGCTGCTGGCGCCGCAGCCGCTGGTGGCCATCGTCGGCGGCAAGGTGCTGGCGCACTGGCTCAGCTCGGGCCTGCCACTGGTGCTGGCCGCGCCGCTGATCGGCCTGCTGTTTGGCATGCAGGTGCCGGCCATCGGCACGCTGGCGCTCACACTGCTGCTGGGCACGCCCATCCTCAGCCTGCTGGGCGCGGTGGGCGCCGCGCTGACGCTGGGCCTGCGCAGTGGCGCGGCGCTGGTGTTTCTACTGGTGCTGCCGCTGACGGTGCCGGCGCTGATCTTCGGCACCGGCGCGGTGGTGGCGGTGGACGCCGGCATGTCGGCGCAGGCCCATTTGTCGTTGCTGGGGGCGCTGCTGATCGTCACGCTGCTGGGCGCGCCATTGGCCACCGCCGCCGCATTGCGTATCTCGCTGGACTGAGCGCCTGAACGGCTGGATTGAACTTTTTGCACCCGACCCCGACCTGATACCCACCATGACGCTGCGCCTGACCACTTTTGCCGCCCCCTCGCGCTTTTACGCGCTGGCGGGCGCGCTGGTGCCGTGGTGCTGGGCGGCCACGCTGCTGTTGGGCGCGGCGGGCCTGTACACCGGCTTTGCCATCGCGCCCACCGATTTCCAGCAGGGCGATGCCTACCGCATCATCTTCATCCACGTGCCTGCGGCCTGGATGTCGATGCTGATCTACCTGGTGATGGCATTCTGGGCGGCCGTGGGCTGGATGATGAACACCCGCATGGCGGCGATGTACGCCCGGGCGCTGGCGCCCACCGGCGCGCTGTTCACCCTCATCGCGCTGTGGACGGGCGCACTGTGGGGCAAACCCACCTGGGGCACCTGGTGGGTCTGGGATGCCCGGCTCACGTCCGAATTCATCCTGCTGCTGATGTATGGCGGCTACATCGCGCTGACCGAGGCCATCGACGACCCCAAGCGTGCCGCCAACGCCGGCGCGCTGCTGGCGCTGGTGGGCGCGATCAACGTGCCGATCATCTATTTCTCGGTGCGCTGGTGGAACACCCTGCACCAGGGCTCGTCGATCAGCCTGACCTCAGCGCCCAAAATGGTCGCGACCATGCTGACCGGCATGTTGCTGATGACGCTGTGCTTCTGGGCCTACAGTTTTGCGGTGGTCTTCACCCGGGCCCGGGCGATCGTGCTGGAGCAGGAATCCGACACCGAATGGGTGAGGGCATTGACGCACGCCGAGAATGGCGAGCGCGGGCGCTGAATCGACGCATAAATTCGCCGAACAAATTCGCCGAACAAACCGCAAGGGGCGCCCAGGCGCCAAAAATGCAAGGGGCGCCCAAGCGCCAAAAAGGCAAGGGGCGCCCAAGCGCCCAAAGGTAAATCATGAACTGGCAATCGATGGATGAGTTTTTCCGCATGGGCGGCTACGGGCTGTATGTCTGGGGCTCGTACGGCGTGACGCTGGCGCTGATGCTGGCCGAAGTGCTGTCGGTGCGGCACCGGCGCCGGCTGGCATTTGATCTGGCCCGCGCTGAAGCCGCCGATGGCCTGCACACCGGAGCCGCACGATGAAGCCCCGCCACAAACGCGCGGCCATCGTGCTGGGGGTGCTGTCGGCGGTGGGTGTGGCCACGGCACTCGTGCTCAACGCCTTCAACAGCAACCTGGTGTTTTTCTACACCCCCGCCCAGATCGCGGCCAAGGAGGCGCCGCAAGGCCGCACCTTCCGCGTCGGCGGCCTGGTGCAGGCCGGCAGCGTGGTGCGTGAGGGCGTGACGGTGCGCTTTGTCGTCACCGACACGCTGCAGAACGTGCCGGTGCGCTACGAGGGTGTGCTGCCCGACCTGTTCAAGGAGGGCAAGGGCGTGGTGGCGCAGGGCCAGCTGGGCGGCGACGGTGTGTTTGCCGCCCGCGAGGTGCTGGCCAAGCACGACGAGAACTACATGCCGCCCGAAGCCGCGGATGCGCTGCAAAAGGCCGACAAGATGCGCGCCAAGATGGCCGGCACGCTCGACACCCACAGCGCCAGCCCGTCGGGCGCGCCGACCCCCACGCCCGGAGCCGTCAAATGATCCCCGAACTCGGCAACCTGCTGCTGCTGCTGGCGCTGGCGTTGGCGCTGGTGCAAGGTGTGTTCCCGCTGGTCGGTGCCCACCGCGGCCGCGCTGACTGGATGGCGCTGGCGCGGCCGACGGCGTATTTGCAGTTTGTGCTGGTGGCGATGTCGTTTGTGCTGCTCACGGTCTCGTTTGTGCGGCACGACTTTTCGGTGCTCTACGTCGCGTCCAACTCCAACTCGGCGCTGCCGTTGCTCTACCGCATCGCCGCGGTCTGGGGCGGGCACGAGGGCTCGCTGCTGCTGTGGGTGCTGATGCTGTGTGGCTGGACAGTGGCGGTAGCGCGGTTTTCGCGCAGCCTGCCCAACGTGTTTGTGGCCCGCATCCTGGCGGTGCTGGGGTTGTTGTCGGTAGGCTTTCTGCTGTTCACGCTGACCACCTCGAACCCTTTCGATCGGCTGCTCCCGGCCGCTGCCGACGGCCGCGACCTGAACCCGCTGCTGCAAGACCCCGGCATGGTGATCCACCCGCCGATGCTCTACATGGGCTACGTGGGCTTCTCGGTGGCCTATGCGTTTGCCATCGCCGCGCTGATCGGCGGCAACCTCGACGCCACCTGGGCGCGCTGGACCCGGCCGTGGACAGCCGCCGCCTGGATCTTTCTGACCTTCGGCATCGGCCTGGGCAGCTGGTGGGCCTACAACGAGCTGGGCTGGGGCGGCTGGTGGTTCTGGGACCCGGTCGAAAACGCGTCTTTCATGCCCTGGCTGGTCGGTACCGCGCTGATCCACTCGCTGGCGGTGACCGAAAAACGCGGCGGCTTCAAAGTCTGGACCGTGCTGTTGGCGATCATGGCGTTTTCGCTGTCGCTGCTGGGCACATTCCTGGTCCGCTCGGGCGTGCTGTCGTCGGTGCACAGCTTTGCCACCGATCCGCGCCGCGGCCTGTTCATCCTGGCCTTTCTGGTGATCGTCATCGGCGCATCGTTGCTGCTGTACGCCTGGCGTGCGCCCAGCGTCGGGCTGGGCCAACGCTTTGGCCTGCTCAGCAAGGAAAGCATGCTGCTGGTCAACAACATGCTGCTGGTCACGGCCTGCGGCGGCGTGCTGCTGGGCACGCTCTACCCGCTGTTCCTCGACGCGATGGGCGGCGGCAAGATCTCGGTCGGCCCGCCGTACTTCGACACCGTGTTTGTGCTGATGATGGCCCCGCTGCTGCTGCTGATGGGCGTGGGCCCACTGATGCGCTGGAAGCAAGACGAGGCCGGCAACCTCGCCAGGCGGCTGCGCTGGGCCCTGGTGTTTGCCATCGTCGCCGCGTTGCTCAGCGGCTGGTTGATGGGCCGGATTGCGCCGGCCACCACCGGTGGGCTGTTCCTGGCCTGGTGGATCGTGGCGGCCATCGGCGTTGACCTGGTCGAGCGCCTGCGGCCCAAGCCGGGCATGGGTGGCAGCATCATCGGCCGCGCCCGGCTGCTGCCGCTGGCCATGATCGGCATGATGGTGGCCCACCTCGGCGTGGCGGTGTTTGCCTTTGGCGTGGCGATGGTCAAGACCTACGAGACCGAGCGCGACGTCAAGATGGGCCCCGATGCCAGCACCGAGATCGCCGGCTTCCACTTCCGCATGCTGTCGATCCGGGACGTGCAGGGCCCCAACTACGCGGCCACGCAGGCGCAGATCGAGGTCAGCAAGGGGGGCCAGGTGATCGCGCTGCTGGCGCCCGAGAAGCGCATCTACCGCATCCAGAACAACCCGATGACCGAGGCCGCGGTCGACAGCAACCCGCTGCGCGACCTCTACATCTCGATGGGCGAGCAACTGCCCACCGGGGAATGGATCGTGCGGGTGCAGCACAAGCCCTTTATCGCGATGGTCTGGAGCGGCTGCCTGGTGATGATGCTGGGCGGCTTCCTGGCCGCCAGCGACCGCCGCTACCGGGTGCGCCAGACCCGTAGCGCGGTGATGCCGGCCGGCAGCGTGGCCGGGGGCGTTCGGTGAAGCGATTCCTGTTGCCGCTGGGCCTGTTCCTGGTGCTGGCGGCGTTTTTGGCAGTCGGGCTGCGGCTGGACCCGCGCGAGGTGCCGTCGCCCCTGGTCGGCAAGCCGGCGCCGGCGTTCCAGGCGGCGGCGCTGGCCCGGCCCGAGGTGATGCTCAAGCGCGACGACCTGCTGGGCCGGGTCTGGCTGCTCAATGTCTGGGCCTCCTGGTGTGGCGCCTGCCGCGACGAGCACCCGGTGCTGGTGGCGTTTTCGCGCCGCAGCAAGGTGCCGATCTACGGCCTGAACTACAAGGACAAGCGCGAGGACGGCCTGGGCTGGCTGCAGCAGTTTGGCAACCCTTACACCGATTCGATGTTCGACCCGGACGGCCGCATCGGCATCGACTACGGCGTCTACGGCGTGCCCGAGACCTTCGTGATCGACCGCGCCGGGGTGATCCGCTTCAAGCATATCGGCCCGATCACGCCCGAGGTGCTGCGCGACAAGCTCGAACCCCTGCTGAAAAAACTCGAGGCCTGAGACCGTGCTGCTGCTGAAACGACTGTGGGCCATGCTGGCCGCCTTGCTGCTGCCGGTGCTGTGCATCGCGCTGCTGCTGACGGGCGCACCGGCCAGTGCAAAAGAAGCACCGTCGGTCGCCCTCAACCCCGAGATCGAGGCCCGCATGATGGGGCTGGCCGCTGAGCTGCGCTGCCTGGTCTGCCAGAACCAGTCGATCGCCGACTCGCACTCCGGCCTGGCCGAAGACCTGCGCCAGCAGATCCGCGAGATGCTGGCCAAGGGCATGACCGAGGACCAGATCAACCTCTACATGACCGACCGCTACGGCGACTTCGTGCTGTACCGCCCACCGTTCAAGGCCAGCACCTGGCTGCTGTGGGTCGGGCCTGGGGTGCTGATGGTGGGCGCGCTGGCGGCGCTGGTGCTGGTCTTGCGCCGGCGCCAACGCCTGGGCGCCGATGCCTTTGACCCCGATACCCCTGAAGAAGAATTGCCCCGATGACGCGCCTCGACGACCTCAAACGCCAGCTTGCCGAGCTGGACGGCCTGATCGCGGGCGGCGTGCTGACCGGCGACGCGGCGCGCACCGCCCGAGACCGGCTGGAGGCTGAAGTCCTGGCCGCGGTGCTGACGCCGGCAGCGGCCGGGGCTGGCCCGGTGGTCACGCCGCCGGGCGCACCGCCAGGGCCGGGTGCAGCGGCGGTCGACGCGCCGGCCGAGCCGCAGGCGGCCAGGCCGTCACGCAGCCTGCTGGCCGGACTGGGTGCGTTTGTGCTGGTGTTCGCCGCCGCAGGCTACGCCTGGCTGGGCAATCCGGCAGCGCTGGCCGTGGCGCCGGGCGTGCAAACCACCGCCAAGGCCGTTGAGGCTGGCAGCGACATCAGCCGGGCCCAGTTCGAGGCCATGGCCGAACGCCTGGCCGAGCGCCTCAAGGCCAAGCCCGATGACGCCGAGGGCTGGTCGATGCTGGGCCGGTCGTACAGCGTGCTGGAGATGTTTCCGCAGGCCGTGGTCGCCTTCCAGCGGGTGATCGACCTGCGGCCCCAGGACGCCCAGGGCTATGTCGACTATGCCGACGCGCTGGGCATGACCCAGGGACGCAAGCTTGCCGGCGAGCCTGAAAAGCTGATCGCCCGCGCGCTGCAGCTCGACCCCGACAACGTCAAGGCCCTGTCGCTGTCCGGCACGCTGGCGCTGGACCGGGGCGATGCGGCCGGTGCAGCCCAGCGCTGGGCCCATGCGCTGCAGAAGACCGAGCCCGGCAGCGAGATGGCACAGCGCCTGCAAGGCGCGATCGACGATGCACGCCAGCGTGCCGGTCTGCCGGCGGCCCCGGCAATGGCCGCGGCAGGCACCGCCAGGGCGCAGCCGTTGGCGGCAGCCCTTGCCGGCGCCGCGGCGTCGGCCTCGCCCGCGGCAGCCGCGCCAGCCTTGGCGGGTGCGTCGGTTCAGGTGCGTATTTCACTGGCGCCGGCGCTGGCCGCCAAGGCTGGCCCCGAGGACACGGTCTTCATCTTTGCGCGGGCGCTGCAGGGCTCCAAGGCGCCGCTCGCCATCCAGCGCCGGCAGGTCAAGGATTTGCCGCTGGAGCTGACCCTGGACGACTCGATGGCGATGAGCCCGGCCCTGCGGTTGTCGACCGTGAGCCAGGTGATCGTCGGCGCCCGCGTCAGCAAGAGCGGCAATGCCATGCCCCAGCCCGGTGATCTGCAAGGTCTGACGCCGGCGGTGGCCGTCGGCGCCCGCGGGCTGCAGTTGCAGATAGCCGACGTGCTGCCCTGATCCGGGCACCCACCCCCCCGCGTCCAGACCCTGGCCCAGCCGTTGAAGGAGACCGTCTTGAACCCGTTGAGCCCCGACTCCCCCACCAGCGCCTCATCCAGGGCGTCCCCTGTCATGCCACCCTCCGCACCCGGCTTGTTGTCCACCTGCGACCTGTGCGACGTGCACAAGCACGACACCTCTGGGGCTTTTCGGGTGCTGCCGCCCAGCTTTCTGGCGTTTGGCGGCCGCGCTGGTTTTGCCGGGCCGGTGAGCACCGTCAAGTGTCACGAGGACAACACGTCCGTCAAGGCCGCCGTCGAGTCGCCCGGTCACGGCCGGGTGCTGGTGGTCGATGGTGGGGGGTCGCTGCGCCATGCGCTGGTGGGCGGCAACCTGGCGGCCGCGGCCGCACGCAATGGTTGGGCCGGACTGGTGGTGGACGGCTGTGTGCGTGACGTCGCCGAGCTGGCAGCCCTTGACATCGGCATCCGGGCCCTGGCCGCGATGCCCCTGCCGACCGACCGGCGCCATGCCGGCCTGGTCGATGTGCCGGTGCAAGTGCAAGGCGTGGCCGTGCGGCCCGGCGACTGGCTGGTGGCCGATGCCGACGGCATCGTCGTGATGAAACTCGCGGCAGCGTCATGAGGTCGGCGCTGGCCCGCGCGCGGGCGGTCTTGCATCCTTCCGGCAACCCGTCAGGCACCGCAGCTGCTGCGACGCCCTCTGCGCCGCCCGACGCGGTGGCCCGCACCGCCGAGCGCTGCCGCAAGCGTGTGACGCAGCGCGCCTTGCTGGCGGCGGGTGTGGCGATGGTGCCTGTGCCCGGTGTGGACTTGATCACCGATGTCGGCCTGCTGATCAAGCTGCTGCCCGAGATCACCACCGCCTTCGGCCTGAGCCCGGCCCAGGTCGAACGGCTGGCGCCCGAGCGCCGGGTGGTCGTCTACAAGGCGCTGTCGACGGGCAGCAGCCTGGTGCTGGGCCGGATCGTCACGCGCGAGCTGGTGTTGGCCGTGCTCAAGACCGTCGGCCTGCGCCTGAGCACCCAGCAGGCCGCCAAATATCTGCCGGTGGCAGGGCAACTGGTATCGGCCGCGCTGACCTTCTCGGCACTCAAATATGTCTGCGAACTGCACATCCGGCAGTGTGAGGCGGTGGCACGGCAACTGCTGCTCAGCGGCCCGCCGTCCGCGCCGGGCTAGAATGCGCAGCTTCGGGGTGTAGCGCAGCCTGGTAGCGCATCTGGTTTGGGACCAGAGGGTCGAAGGTTCGAATCCTTTCACCCCGACCAAGTAGGGGCGCCCTGTCGTCGGACAGGGCGCCACAGCAACAAAAAAGGCCACGCTAATCGCGTGGCCTTTTTCATGGTTGCAGCGGTCAGGCCTTGCGGCGCGCTGCCACCAGGCCCAGCAGCGCGAGTCCCACCAAGCCGTAGGTGGCCGGCTCGGGCAGGTCGCCGCCGCTGCCGTTGGGGGTGCGCGGCACTTCTTTGAAGGCTACAAAATCCTGCGTGGTGCTGCTGTACAGCCGGGTGGCACTGAAGGTGCTGACCGCGTTGGTGTCCGCTGCGGCGGTCAGCCAGTCGTTGGCCATCGTGCGCTGCAGGGTGCTGGCGCCGGCGGTCAGCTGGAACGAGCCGTTCAGGATGTTGAGGCTGCGGCTGGTTTCGGTGACGATCTCCCATACCGCCAACTGGAACGCGGCGCTTTCGTCGGTGGTGTCCACGCCTTGGCCGGCCAGCGTGTAGAGCTTGCCCAGCAGATCGGCCTGCCGGGTCGTGAAGCCATGGGCCGTGCCGGTGGCCACCTCGGTGTAGGCATAGTTGGTGTTCCAGCTGAAGCTCTGCGCCAGGTCGGTGCAGTAGGTCAGGAACGAGGTGGTCTGGCCGTCGCGGGTCATCAGGCCGGCCAATTCGCCGTCACCGATGGTGCCGCTGCTGGCATTGGTGCTGACGGCGGCGTAGCCGTAGGCAAAGCCGGTCATGCGCAGGGTCATGTTGGCAGAGACCAGGCCCGCCGAGGCGGCGTTGGCGGTCAGCAGGGCGGCCAGGGCGATAGCGGTGCGGAGCATGGGGTTCAACCTTTGTTTTCGAGGCGGGTGCACGCGGTTTTGCGTGAGGTAGCGCTACGTTAATCAAGCATGTCGGCTCTGACTCCCCCGCAATCCAATGGCCAGGCCTGCAGGGCAGGACAAAACGTGACGGGTTGCCCAAAAGCGCGACGGCCTGTCGATCGGCCTGCGGCATGCCCGCCACATCAGATCGCCATGGACCGGCTTTCAAGGCCCGGGGCCGTTGCGCGACCGGCGCCAAGCGCCGCGCACCAGCCTTGAACAGGTTCAAGGAAATTCCTGAGCAAATCCGTAGGCTTCCGACATCAACAATCCGGTCGGAGGACCCCATGAGCCCAGGCTTTACCAGCCAGATGGCGCGCAACATCTTTTACGGCGGCACGCTGTTTTTTGTGCTGTTGTTTGCGGTGCTGATCTTCCACACCGAGCAGCGCATCCCGCAGCGCAGCAACGCTGCCGAGCTGACACCCGCCGTGGTGCGCGGCAAGCACCTGTGGGAGACACGCAACTGCATCGGCTGCCACACGCTGCTGGGCGAGGGTGCCTACTTTGCGCCCGAACTGGGCAACGTCTACAAGCGGCGCGGGCCCGATTTCATCAAGGCCTGGATCAAGGCCCAGCCCACCGGCGTGCCCGGCCGCCGGCAGATGCCCAACTTTCATTTCACCGACGCGCAACTCGACGACCTGGTCGAGTTCCTGAAGTGGACCAACGGCATCAACACTGAAAAGTGGCCGCCCAACATCGAGGGCTGAGGAGACCACCATGCAAGCCGCCACACTCAAATTCAAGTCGCAGTCGGTTGCCCGGCTGTATTTCATCGCCGCCATCGGGCTGTTTGTCGGCCAGATCGTGTTTGGCCTCACGTTGGGGCTGCAGTACGTCATCGGTGACCTGATGTTCCCGGCGATCCCGTTCAACATCGCCCGCATGGTGCACACCAACCTGCTGATCGTCTGGCTGTTGATGGGCTTCATGGGCTCGGCCTACTACCTGATCCCCGAAGAGGCCGAGACCGAGCTGTACAGCCCGTTTTTCGCCAAGCTGCTGTTCTGGGTCTACCTGGCCGCCGGTGCCGCCACCATCCTGGGCTACCTGCTGGTGCCCTACGCCACGCTGGCGGAGATGACCGGCAATGACTTTCTGGCCACGATGGGGCGGGAGTTTCTGGAGCAGCCGCTGCCCACCAAGATCGGCATCGTGCTGGTGGCGCTGGGCTTTTTGTTCAACATCAGCATGACGGTGCTCAAGGGCCGAAAGACGGCGATCAGCCTGGTGCTGTTGATGGGTCTGTGGGGCCTGGCGCTGATGTTCCTGTTCAGCTTCGTCAATCCCGACAACCTGGTGCGCGACAAGATGTACTGGTGGTTCGTGGTGCACCTGTGGGTCGAAGGCACCTGGGAGCTGATCCTGGGCGCGCTGCTGGCCTTTGTGCTGGTCAAGACCACGGGGGTGGACCGCGAGGTGATCGACAAGTGGCTGTACCTGATCGTCACGATGGCGCTGGTCACCGGCATCCTGGGCACCGGGCACCACTTCTTCTTCATCGGCCTGCCGGGCTACTGGCACTGGGTGGGCAGCGTGTTCTCGGCGTTCGAGCCGATCCCGTTTTTCATGATGACGCTGTTTGCCTTCAACATGGTGCAGCGCCGCAAGCGCGAGCATCCCAACCAGGCGGCGGTGCTGTGGGCCGTGGGCACGGCGGTGATGGGCTTTCTGGGCGCCGGGCTGTGGGGCTTTGCGCACACGCTCAGCCCGGTCAACTACTACACCCACGGCACGCAGATCACCGCGGCGCACGGCCACCTGGCCTTCTACGGCGCCTATGTGCTGGTGGTGATCGCGATGATCAGCTACGCGATGCCGATCCTGCGGGGCCGCGAGGCCAACCCCAAGCGGGCCCAGGCGTATGAGATGTGGAGCTTCTGGATCATGACCATCGGCATGGGCGTGATGGTGCTGGCGCTCACCGGCGCGGGCATCCTGCAGGTGTGGCTGCAGCGCATGCCCACCGAGGGCGCGATGAGCTTCATGGCCACGCAGGACCAGCTGCGCTTCTTCTACTGGGTGCGGGTGGGCGGTGGGGTGATGTTTCTGGCCGGGCTGCTGGTCTACCTGACCAGCTTTTTCATCGGCCCGGCGGCCGACGAGCGTGATGTGCCCGCCACCGGCCGGCTGAGCCCGGCCTGAGGGGGCCACCGTGGAGATGATGAGCGCCCGCCTGCTGGCCGATGCACCGGCCGCCATGCCGGGCGTGCCGGGCGGGCCTGATCTGCCGTACTACGCCGCCCAGGGCGACGAGTGCCAGTTGTTTGCACAGGCCCATGCCGCCCGGCTGCCGTTGCTGATCAAGGGCCCGACCGGCTGCGGCAAGACGCGGCTGGTCGAGCACATGGCCGCGCGGCTGGGCCGGCCGCTGGTCACCGTCAGCTGCCATGACGACCTGAGTGCCGCCGACCTGGTGGGCCGCCACCTGATCGGCGGTGGTGACACCGTGTGGTGCGACGGCCCGCTGGCGCGTGCGGTGCGCCAGGGCGCGATCTGCTACCTCGACGAGGTGGTCGAGGCGCGCAAGGACACCACCGTGGTGCTGCACCCGCTGGCCGACGACCGTCGCTGCCTGCCGATCGAGCGCACCGGCGAGTTGCTGGCCGCGCCGTCCGGCTTCATGCTGGTGATCAGCTACAACCCCGGCTACCAGAACTTGCTGAAGGGCCTGAAGCCCAGCACCCGCCAGCGCTTTGTGGCGCTGACGCTGGGCTACCCGGCACCGGCGGTAGAGCGTGCCATCGTGCAGGCTGAAAGCGGCTGCCCGGCCGCCACCGCAGCACGCCTGGTGCAACTGGCGCAGGCGCTGCGCCGGTTAACCGAGCATGACCTGGAAGAAACCGCCAGCACTCGCTTGCTGGTGATGGCCGCCCGCCTGGCGGTGGCCGGCCTGGCGCTGCCGTTGGCCTGCCGCGCGGCCATCGTCGATGCGCTCACCGACGACGCCGACACCGCTGCGGCCTTGGCCGAGGTGGTGCGTGCCGTGGTGGGTGATGCCGCCTGACATGCCCGCAAGCCGCCCAGCGGCGCTGTTCCAGTCCAGCGCCGGGCCTGCAAGCCCAAGCGCCGAGTTGCGCCGACTGGCCCGGCTGCAGCGCCTGCGCCGTGGCCTTCAGCTCAGCTTCTTTGCGCTGTTTCTGGCCGCGCCCTCGCTCAACCTGCTGCGCTTCGACCTGACCGAGACCCAGCTCTGGGTGCTGGGTTTCCGCTGGTCGCTGGGTATCGACGCCTTTTTGCGCGGCGAGGCCACCGCCACCCAGGCGGCACTGGCCATCATCGGCCGCGGCATCCTGCCGGCGGTGGCGCTGGCGGTGGGCTTTCTGGCGGTGGCCTACCGTTGGGGGCGGCTGTACTGCGGCTGGCTCTGTCCGCATTTTTCCCTGGTCGAAACCTTGAACGACCTGCTGCACCGCGCCTGCGGCAAGTTCAGCCTGTGGGACGCCCACCCTACGCCGCGTGGCAGCCGCCAGCCGCAGCGCCGCTGGTGGCCGCTGTTCGGGCTGTCCTGCGCGCTGTTCGGTTTTTTGTGGGCCATCACGCTGCTGACCTACCTGCTGCCGCCGGCCCAGGTGTGGGGCAATTTGCTGGCCGGCACGCTGACGCCCAACCAGGCGCGCTTCATCGGTATCGCCAGCCTGGTGTTTACCGCCGAGTTCCTGTTCGCCCGCCACCTGTTCTGCCGCTTCGGCTGCGCGGTGGGCCTGTTTCAGAGCCTGGCCTGGATGGCCAACCCCAAGGGCCTGGTGGTGGCCTTCGACCGCGGCCGTGCCCGCGATTGCCGCAGCTGCAGCACGCCGCAAAGCCCGGCAGGCGCGGCCTGCGACCAGGCCTGCCCGATGCGGCTGAAACCCCGCAACATCAAGCGGCTGATGTTTGCCTGCGTGCAGTGCGGCCAGTGCATCACCGAGTGCGACAGCTCCAACGCGGCGCGCGCCCACACACCCAACCTGGAATGGAAAGTCGGCCTCGACGCGGTGCGTGAAACCCTGAAGCAACGGCAGCGGGACGTCTGAGGTGGAAGAGTGGATCGGTGAACGCTGGCACCGCCTGGTCACCCGGGCGGCCGACCGTGGTTTTGCCAACCAGGCCGTGACGCTGGCGGCGATGCAGCGGCCGGCCGAGATGTTGTTTCGTGCCGTTGGCGGTGCGCCGGGCGTGCGGCTGGTGCCGGCGGCGGCGGCGCGCATCGGCGGCCCACGTGGCTGGTTGCAGCGCCTGGCCGGCAGCGGCCTGCGCGCCGCGGTGTCGCAGCTGGACGGCGAGACGCTGGCACTGCCGCCGGTGATCGCGGTGTTCGACGATGCCGCGCTCAACCGCGATCTCTACCTGTGGCTGGCCGCGCTGGCGGCGGTGCACCAGCCCGGCACCGGCTGGCTGCGCGGCAATCAGGCCGCCACCACGCTGGCGCTGCAACGCTGCCCCGGGCTGGTGCCGCGTTGGCAGCGGCTGCTGCAGGCGCACTTGGCGCAGCGGCCGGCGCCCGCCAGCCTGGCCGGGCCGGCGGCGCGGGCCGAGGCCAGCGTGCAGGCAGCGCTGCGGGCGATGCCGGTCGCGGGCGACGGGGAGTTCTGGATCGCCGATGCCGATGCCGATGCCGGTGCCGGTGCCGGTGCCGATGCCGATGCCGGTGCCGATGCCGATGCCGATCTGACAGCCGACATCCGCCCCACCGGCGTGGCCCCCGTCTGGCTGTGGCTGGAAGCCCTGCCGCCCGCCGCGCCGGCATCTGCCAGCACCCCCGCCGATGACGCGCAGACGCCGCCGGGCGCGCCCGCCGACACGCCCAGCAGCCCCACCCGGCGCCGCACCCGCCGGGCCCAGCCACCCAGCGGTCGGGCGCCGATGCTGCTGCCCTCGCGCACCGAGTCGATCACCACCTGGAGCGAGCACGTGCCGCTGGACCGGGGCACCGACGACGAGCCCGACGGCCAAGCCACCCTGGCTGCCGACGACATGGCGCAGCTCACGCTGAGCCGGGGTGGTGCGGCGCCGGCGTCACGGGTCAAGTTCGACCTCGATCTGCCCAGTGCCAGCGCCGATGACCTGCCGCTGGGCCCCGGCCTGTCGCTGCCCGAGTGGGACTGGAAACAGCAGCGCCTGCTGCCCGCGTATTGCCAGGTGCTCACGGTGATGGCGCGGCCGGGTGCGCCGTTTGTGCCCACACCGTTGCTGCGCGCAACCGCCCGCCGCATGCGCCGGCGGCTGGAGGTGCTGCGCGCCGCACCGCGCTGGCAGCGCGGCTGTGCCGACGGGGACGATCTGGACCTGGACGCCTGGGTGCGCCATGCCACGGCCGGTGCCCGGGGGGCCGCCGCGCCAGGCGACCCGCCGGTGTTTGCGCGCCGGGTGCGGGGCGAGCGCAGCCTGGCCACGCTGCTGCTGGCCGACCTGTCGCTGTCCACCGATGCCTATGTCAACAACGACGCGCGGGTGATCGACGTGGTGCGCGATGCGCTGTATGTCTTTGGCGAGGCGCTGCACGGCACCGGCGATGCGTTTGCGATGCTGGGATTCAGCTCGGTGCGGCGCAGCCATGTGCGGCTGCAACACCTGAAGGGCTTCGACGAGCCCTGGTCGGCGGGCGCCCAGGCGCGGGTGGGCGCCATCAAGCCGGGCTACTACACCCGCATGGGCGCGGCGCTGCGGGCGGCAACCCGGCAGTTGGCGCAGCGGCCCGAGCGCCAGCGCCTGCTGCTGATCCTGACCGACGGCAAGCCCAACGACATCGACGTCTACGAAGGCCGCTGGGGTCTGGAGGACACCCGCCACGCGGTGGCCGAGGCGCGTGAGGCCGGGCTGCTGCCGTTCTGCCTCAGCATCGACGAGCAGGCCCATGCCTATCTGCCGCACCTGTTCGGCCCGCGCGGCTGGGCCCAGGTGCAGCGCCCGGCAGAGCTGCCGGCGCGGCTGGCGTCGGTGTACGCCCGGTTGACACGCGGTTGAGCTGCAGTTCGGCGCGGTTGGCGCTGGCTTTCGGCTGACAATGGGTGTCCACCGCTGCGGGCAGCTGCCCGACCCACTCCATGGACCTCCGCGCTTTTGACCTGCCGCGCTACTTGGCGGTGCTGCCGCTGTTTTGTGACCTGGGCCGCCCCGAACTGGAGCGCATGGCCAGCGGTTGTCAGCTGCGACGGCTGGGCCGGGGCGACAACGTATTCAGCGTCGGCGAGCCCTGCGAGGCCTTCCACGTCACGGTCACCGGCCAGGTCAAGCTGTTTGCCGTCTCACTGGCCGGACAAGAAAAGGTGATCGAGCTGATCGGCCCGGGCGCAAGCTTTGCCGAGGCGTTGATGTTCCTGGACAAGCCCTACTTCATCAATGCCCAGGCGCTGACCGACACCTTGTTGCTGTCCGTCAGCAAGCAAGCGGTGCTCGACGAGATTGCCATCGACCCGCGCTTTGCACTGCGCATGCTGTCCGGCATGTCGCGCCGGCTGCACGGGCTGGTGCGGGATGTGCAGGCCTACGCGCTGCACAGCGGCGTGCAGCGCATCGTCGGTTACCTGCTGCGGGGCCAGCCCGTCGACGATGCCGACACTGCCGAGGCCAGCCCGTGCGCGCCCATCAGCGTGACCTTGCCGGTGAGCAAGGCCACGGTAGCGTCGCGGCTGAGCATCACGCCCGAGTACTTTTCTCGCGTGCTGCACGAGTTGGAGGACGCCAAGCTGATCGAGGTTGACAAGCGCGAGATCCGCATCCTGGATGCCGCCCGGCTGGCGCGCTACCCTGCCGCCTGATCAGCGCGGCTCATGCCGCAGCAGCACCCAGCGCTGGCTGTCGTAGACCGCCCAGCCGGCGGTGGCAGGCAAGCGCAGCAGCCAGCGCCCATCCTCGTGCCACAGCCGCGTGCCGCCCAGTGGCTGCAGTGCGGGGCCGGACTGAAACTGCGTGGGCGACGGCTGCGCAGGCGATGACTGATCGGGCAGGGGCTGATCGGGCAGCGCAAAGCGTGCCACGGCGCGCCGGATGTCGAGGTGCAGCACCACGGCGGCCAGCGGCAGCACCGGCGGGCTGCCCACCGGTTCGCCCGGTTCGGCGCCCACCAGCCAGGGCATGCGGGAGTCGAAGAACACCGCCACCAACGGCCGTGCCAGCCGGGTGCGGCGGATGCCCAGATAGCCCGGCTGGGCCAGGCCTTCGCCCATGCGGTAGTCGTGCACCCAGCCATCGAAGATCGGCTCGGCTGCCGGGTCGTACGAGATCTCCCACAGCTCGGCCAGGTCCCGCAGCACCAGCACAAAACTGTGCCGCGGCGGCGCGTCGAACATGGCCAGCACGGTGCCGGCGTGGCCCTGCAGACCGCGCAGCGGCCAGGTGCGCAGGATGTGCCCGGCGTTGTCCTGCATTTGCAGCTGGCCGCCTTGCGCCCGCAGCAGATGGCGGCCATCGCTGGCCGTCACGGCGGCTGGGGCTGACTCGGCTGGCACAGCGGGCAAAACGGGCAAAACGGGCAAAACGGGCAAGGAGGTTGGCGGCCCCCGGTCGGGCGGCGCCTGGGCGCCAGCCGCCACCGTAAACAGCAGCGCAGCGGCGGCCCGAAGGGCCCGCAGGCCCGGCCCGGTCTGCCCGGTCTGTGCCAGCTGAACTGGCTGCATGCCAGGCACCGCAGTCACGGCGGCAGACCGGCTGTGGCCAGCACCGCAGCAATGCGCAACACCCGGCCCTGGGCCAGCCAGGCCGCCAACTGCGCCTGCACCTGGGGCGCGGGCACACCCAGCATGGCCCCCAGGGCTTCATAGGGCCGCTGCACCAGCGGCAGCCCGCTGCTGCTGGCGTGCAGCAGGGCCTGGCCCCAATCGTCAGTGATCGAGGCAGTGGCATCGGCGGCAAACACCGGCCCGATGTGCTGCACCAGGCCCCGGCCCACCCAGTGTTGCAGCAGCTCGATCACCGCCTCGGCACGCAGGCCCAGCGATGCCCCCAGTGTTGCGAAAGGCTCGTCGTCCAGCGTCAGGCCGGCCAGGGCCCGCTGCAGCAAGGCGCTGGGCTGCGGCGCGGCGCCGGGCGGCAGAGCAGGTGGGCACCGTTCCATGCGCCGGACGTGGTGGGCATCACTGCTTCAGGATCCACTCGACCGCGGCATGCAGATCGGCGTCGCTGATCTTGTCGGGCCCGTTGGGCGACATCGGGATCGGCCCGAACACGCCCTTGCCACCGGTGCGCACTTTCTCCACCAGCTTGGCCGTCATGTCCTGGCCCTTGTACTTGGCGGCCACCTGCTGGTAGGACGGGCCCACCAGCTTCTTGTCGACCATGTGGCAGGCCATGCAGCCGGCTTTGACCATGGGCGCTGGCGGCTCAGCCCGGGCAGCGGGTGCACAGAGCAGCAGCCCGGCCAACAGCATCAAGACAGGTTTCATAAGTCACTCCGTTGAAAAGACCGAGCGCCAGCGCAGCGAGCGCTTCGATGGGGGTCAATAGATGTCGTGCTGCGTGTTGTAGACATTGAACTTGCCGGTAGGCGTGATCAGCCGCGGGTCCTTGATCACCGCCTTGAGCTTGAGCGTCTTGTCGTCCACCACCACGATCGCGCTTTGCTTGTTCTTGGCCGACCAGACCGAGAACCACACCTCGTCACCGGCTTTGTTGAACTCGTGCTGCACCACGCGCTTGGCGCCGTCGTCCTTCAGGTCCGCCCATTCGGCGATCGGCAGCACTTTGAAGCCCTTGTCCAGCGCGTTGATGTCGAACACCGCCACCGACTGCGATATCGCCGCGTCCGGGTTCAGCGGCGTGTCGCTGTACAGGTGCGTGGACTTCGGGTGGGTCTTGATGAACAGCGCGCCGCCGCCTTGGCCC